>NZ_JAFCTE010000007.1:0-161858 GCF_049895865.1 Psychrobacter sp. TWR1-1-1
TCGACGCTTCAATCAGCATGCGAACGGCGCGTTCTTTAATCTCAGGAGTGTAGGTTTGTCTTTTCATTGTCATATTCTCTCAGAATGTTGAGTCTCCGACAATCCCGGGGCGGTTCAAAGTGAGAGATGAGGAAATAGCGCCCATTTTCACCTGAACCAGAAAGTAACATTGGTATCTGTGTTAATGGAGAATTAAATACTGATTCTTGGACTTGTGGTGATTCTTTATCAGGTTCTGACTGCTCTTCATCATATTGTCTTGCTTTTTCTGTATAGCCATCATAAGCACTTACAAGCCAAAAGCCGATAAGAACTATAATAATGATTAGGAAGATAGTTGCGCCAGAACAGCCACTATTCTTTTGTCTTTGACGACTGCTTGCTAGCAAATTATTGTTATCTATCTGTTCTGAAGGAGTAGGGAAACCACAACTAGGACAAGCAGTACTTTGATCACTAATTCTTTTAGAACATTCAGGACAGTTAATTAAAGCCATTTTTTTCTACTTTATCTTCATGTGTAATATCATCAGCACATTTCTGCAAGGGTAAGTACTACAAAGTTGTTTAAATTGTTGGTAAATAAGATAAAGATTATAACTTATCAGTAATTTTTGAGCAACAAATGTCAAGATTTTATACTTTTTAAAATAGAGTTTTTAAAGTCTATTTTATATATCACCACCAACAAAAAGGCCACTCCCTAAAGAGTAGCCTTTTATTAATCATTTACTAGCGTGTATTAGCTGACTTCTTTCATGCCTTGCTCAAGCATCGGCTTTAAGAATATACCCGTGTAGGACTCTTTGACTTCAGCCACTTGTTCAGGCGTACCTTCCGCAATAATCAGTCCGCCACCTTTACCGCCTTCAGGGCCCAGATCAATCACCCAATCGGCGGTTTTGATGACGTCCAAGTTATGCTCGATGACCACAATAGTATTACCTTTATCGCGTAGGGCATGCAAGATATGCAGCAGTTTATCGATATCATGGAAATGCAAACCAGTGGTTGGCTCATCCAAGATATAGAGCGTCTGTCCCGTATCGCGTTTGGCAAGCTCACGCGCCAGTTTGACACGTTGCGCTTCACCGCCTGATAGCGTTGGCGCAGACTGACCTAAACGAATATAGCTAAGACCAACATCCATCAAAGCTTGCAGACGACGATAAATCGCTGGAATGGCTGAGAAGAATTCAGTGGCATCTTCGACGGTCATATCTAGGACATCGGCAATATTTTTACCTTTATAGTGAATCTCTAAGGTCTCGCGGTTATAGCGCTTACCTTCACAGGTATCACATGGCACATACATATCAGGTAAGAAATGCATCTCAACCTTTATAAGACCATCACCTTGGCACATCTCACAGCGTCCGCCTTTGACGTTGAAACTAAAGCGGCCCGGCTTATAACCACGAGCACGCGCTTCTTGAGTTTGGGCAAACATCTCACGCACAGGGGTAAACACACCCGTATAAGTCGCTGGGTTTGAGCGCGGCGTACGCCCAATTGGGCTTTGATCGATGTCAACCATTTTGTCCAGATGCTCAAGACCGCTGATGCTGTCATGCTTATCCGCGATGAGCGTTGAGGCATTATTCAATTGCGTCGCTGCCAATGGCATAAGGGTACGGTTAATCAACGTTGATTTTCCCGAACCTGAGACACCAGTCACACAAGTCATAATACCAATGGGAATGGTCAAATCTACATCATCCAAGTTATTACCTGAGGCACCTTTTAGCTCAATCGTCATCGGAACTTGTTTGGGTTTGGCTTTACCTTTGACTTCCATATCGATCGTTTTGGCTTTATGACGAATGGCTGGAATCTCGATTCTCTTCTTACCAGACATATATTGTCCAGTCAGCGATTCTTTGTTTGCCATGATGTCATCGACCGTGCCCTGAGCGATAATATGACCGCCATGTACACCTGCACCGATACCGATATCAATCACATGATCTGCTTGGCGAATGGCATCTTCATCATGCTCAACGACCAGTACGGTATTACCCAAATCACGTAAGCGCGTTAGAGTTTTTAGCAGACGATCATTGTCACGTTGATGCAGACCAATGGATGGCTCATCAAGGACATACATCACGCCCATCAGACCTGCGCCAATTTGGCTGGCAAGACGAATACGCTGCGCTTCTCCGCCCGATAGCGTTTCAGCAGAGCGAGCAAGGGATAGATAATCAAGACCGACACTGACAAGGAAGTTTAAGCGCTCGTTAATCTCTTTAAAGATTTTTTCCGCGACTTCGCCTTTATGACCGCCAATTTTTAGCGTTTTATAATAGTCAGCTGCGTCACCGATAGACAGCTTGACGATTTCGGCGATGGTGTGATCTTCGACACGGACGTTACGTGAAATTTCATTGAGTCGCGCGCCATCACAGACATTACAAGTGGTATCAGCCAGATATTTGGCTAGCTCGTCACGCACGAGATTGCTTTGCGTTTTGGCATAGCGACGTTCTAAATAAGGCAATACGCCTTCAAATGGCACGGTCTTATTGGTTTTACGACCGCGCTCATCAGTGAAATTAAAGGTTAGCTTTTCTTTACCAGAGCCTTGCATAATCAGGTCTTGTTGCGCTTTGGTCAGATCTTGCCACGGTGCATCCATATCGATTTTGAAATGATTACAGACAGTGCTAAGCAGGCCAAAATAGTAGGCATGACGTTTGTCCCAACCATTGATCGCGCCTTGATTGAGCGATTTTTCATGATGGGTAATGAGTTTCTCAGCCGAAAAATACTGACGTTTGCCAAGACCATCACAGCTTGGGCACGCGCCGTATGGGTTGTTAAAACTGAACATACGCGGTTCAAGCTCAGGTACGGCACGATCACAGACAGGGCATGAATGCTTGGCTGACATCACTTGGTTTTCGTCGCCGCCTTCTTTTGGATTGCCATCCATAAAGTGTAACGTCACTAAACCTTGACCCAAGCGTAGCGCCGTCTCTAAGCTCTCTGCGACGCGGTTACCTAAGTCGTCACGGACTTTAAAGCGATCAACGACGACTTCAATGGTATGCTTTTTCTTCTTATCTAGGGTTGGTAGCTCATCGGTATCGTAAACATCGCCGTCGACACGTACGCGCACAAAGCCTTGACCAATTAGTTGCTCAAGTAAGACCGTATGCTCGCCTTTACGCTCACGAATCACTGGAGCTAAGATCATGATTTTGGTGTCATCTGGCAACGCCATGACTTGATCGACCATTTCAGTGACTGACTGCGCGACCATTGGCTCGCCATGCTCAGGGCAAAAGGGCGTACCGATACGCGCATAAAGTAGGCGCAGATAGTCATAAATTTCGGTAATCGTCCCCACAGTTGAGCGCGGGTTATGGTTGGTCGATTTTTGCTCGATAGCAATCGCAGGGGATAAGCCCTCGATACTATCGACGTCAGGTTTCTCCATTTGTGAGAGGAATTGACGTGCATAGGCCGATAAGCTTTCGACATAACGACGTTGCCCTTCGGCATACAGCGTATCGAATGCCAATGACGATTTACCAGAGCCTGATAAACCCGTAATGACCACAAACTTATCTCGTGGAATGTCTAAATCGATATTTTTTAGATTATGAGTGCGTGCGCCGCGAACCTTAATATACTCGTGTGCCATCGGTGTTAGGTTTCCTATTTGCTAAAAGGGGATTGAAAATATCTCAAATTAAAAGTTAAATATAGATCAATAGAATGGTTGGTTAAAAACGTGAATATTCTGTAAATTTATAATGTTGTTATAAATAGTTTTATTATCAAAGATTTTGTTATAAATAATATTTTTATAAAGTGTTCATACGTTGATGAAGTGAGAGCTATAGATGCCTAATTTACTGTTTTAATTTTTATAATTGCTGAGCAGTATGCTGCTTGGCGTTCATTTTGCTGTTTTCTTATTCTACAGCCTTTAAGGTGATTGGTTTTCGTATGACTAAGCAAATCTAAATCAAATCAATGTTAAGTAGTAGTCATCTTTTGTCATGGTTTTGACCAAAATGTCATTTTATAGAGGAGTTTGTCATCTAAGCGATTGCTCTAGCTGACGAGTAATAATGTTTATGACGCCTTACTTTATTGTCATGGCGACCGCATTATTCAAGGTGTGATTGCGCATCCGATGCAGTTGGTAACAAAATAATCGCGTAATATGAATGGCTTGGGTTGAGAAGGTATAGGAGGCTGCACTCATAAGACAAAAGTCTCGGCACGCAAACGGCGAATGTCTTATACTAGTGGGCTTAATTTGTAGCTAAAGTCTTGATAGCATCACAATAGTACAAGCAGCGCAGTAGTGATAAATCAGCAATGACGAACCAGTGAGGCAAGTATGAATAGCGTAGAAAAACGGGCAATCCTCGGGGTCGGTGGTATATTTGCTTTGCGGATGATTGGTCTGTTTATGATTGTGCCTGTGTTTTCTGTATATGGTGACAATTATGCGCACGCGACGCCGTTTTTGATTGGCTTAGCCGTCGGTATTTATGGGCTAGGGCAGGCGATATTTCAGATACCCATGAGTTTGGCTGCTGACAAGTTCCCGCGTAAGCCGATTATCTTTTTAGGGCTGATCTTATTTGCTCTCGGCGGTATCATTGCGGCAAATGCGACTGATATTTACGAGGTTATCATTGGTCGGGCGCTGGCAGGTAGTGGCGCGGTTTCAGCGGTATTGATGGCATTATTGGCTGATGTAACGCGCGAAGAAATGCGTACCAAAGCGATGGCGACGATGGGCTTGACCATTGCGACTTCTATCATGCTCGCTTTTGCCTTTGGTCCGTTATTGGTTGGCTCGCTGGGTATCTCTGGTTTATTTTGGTTGACCTCAGGCTTTGCTGTTTTGGCGATGCTGTTATTGTTGTTTGTGCCGACACCGCTACGAGTGCTTAAACACAATTTAGACAATAAAACTATTGGTCAGCAATTAGCGACCGTCCTCAAAATCGGCGATTTAAACCGTTTACATATCGGTATCTTTGCTCTGCATCTAACCATGACGGCGATATTTGTGATATTGCCGCATCAGCTTAATGAAGTGATGGGGCTGTCGGTACGTCAGCAAGGCTTGGTTTATTTGCCGCTGTTATTTATTGGTTTTGCCGTCGCCATTCCTTTTATTATCATTGCCGAAAAGAAACGCAAAATGCGTCAAGTATTCTTAGGCGCGATTGCGTTAATGACCGCTGCTTTAGCGATATTGGCTATTGGCAGTCAGGTTGGCATTGGTATTATATTAGGTCTGTTATTGTACTTTATGGGCTTTAACTTACTTGAGGCAACGATTCCCTCATGGATATCTAAGCGCGCCCCAGTCGCCAACAAAGCCACTGCGATGGGGCTTAACTCATCCAGCCAGTTCTTTGGTGCGTTTGTCGGTGGTGCGATGGGTGGTTTGTTATTAAGTCAGCCGAATTTGCTGGCGTGGGGAATTTTAGCCGTCATTATGGGCGTGGCACTACTCATTATCATTCCTATTTCTCAGCCGCCATACTTATCGAGTACCACGGTGACCATCCCTAAAGACATTAATATCCAAGACTGGTCACGGCAAATGCTGGCGGTAGATGGCGTGGATGAGCTGGTCGTGATGGCGAAAGAGCAAGTCGCTTATTTAAAGTTAGACAAGACACAATTGACAGATGACTCGCGCATGCAGTTATCGAGTTTGGCACAGAGTCCACTAGATATTTAACAAAGGGTATAAACAACGTACTTAGGCGAGTAGAGGTAAGGTTGAATAGGCGAAAACTGAGTAGACAACGACTAGATAGACAGCCATTATTAATAAGTGAACGCTAAATCTTTATCTCTATTTAAAAGGAATTAATATGAGTAAGTTTAAAGTGCTATCGCACGGTGTTGCGCTTCGAGCAGTGGCTAAATTTTCGATAGGTCTTGGTCTATCAGCCATGTTACTACTCTCAGGCTGTGCCACACAAAATATCCAAGCCTATCAGAACAGCACGCCCACGCTCGATATGCATGAGTTCTTCTCAGGTCAAATCGATGGTTGGGGCATGTTTCAAGGTCGCAATGGCGAGGTTAAAAAACGCTTTTACGTCGATATTGATGCCACTCACGAAGGCGATAATGTCATCGTTTTAGATGAGAAGTTCGCATGGGCAGATGGGTCAAAATCACAGCGTATATGGCGATTGACCAAACAAGCTGATGGTAGCTGGAAAGGAACAGCAGGCGATGTCATTGGCGAGGCAACAGGGAAAGTGGTTGGCAATACCTTGCATTGGAATTACTTGTTAGAGCTACCCGTTGAGGATAAAACCTACAAAGTGAATTTTGATGACTGGATGTATCTGGTCGATAAAAACGTCATGCTCAATCGCTCAGTCATGAAAAAATTTGGCGTAGAGCTGGGTAGCGTCACCTTGAGTATGCATCGCAATAACGAGAGCAATGATTCTAAATAAGTTTATAAAGGGCAGAGTGAGTTGATAAGTCAGTAACTGGTAATAGTATTAATTCGCTTAATAAAATGGCAAAATAGCAATATCATGGTTTTTTAAACCCAAAAATTATAATATATATCTAAACGACATAGATTGTCGTCTTTAATAAATAGCTTGTAGATATTCCAATAAAAATTGATTACAGTAAAATCATTAATGAATGCGCTTAGCTGCACAGTCATTAAAGCGATTCATAAAATTATTCATAAGTAAAAGGACGGTATCATGCGCGGAGTTAATAAAGTTATCATCATCGGTAACCTTGGAGCAGACCCTGAGGCACGTCAATTTAATAACGGCGGTAGCGTGACCAATATCTCGGTTGCAACGTCAGAGCAGTGGACCGACAAGCAAAGTGGCGAAAAAAGAGAAGCGACGGAATGGCATCGTATTTCTCTATTTAATCGTTTGGGTGAAATCGCCGCGCAGTATTTGCGTAAAGGCAGTAAAGTTTATATCGAAGGCAGTTTGCGTACCCGTAAATATCAAGATCCCAATGGTCAAGACCGTTATATTACTGAGATTCGCGCTGAGCAAATGCAAATGCTAGATGGTGCGACTGGTGGTCAAAGTGATAATAGCTTTGGCGGTCAAAATCAGGGTCAAGGTGGTGGCTATGGCAATCAAGGTGGCCAAAACAGTCAAAACAACTTTGGTCAGCAAGCAAACAATCAGCCAGCACAGCAAGGCGGTTACAACCAGTCAGCTGCTCAAGGTGGTCAAAACAGCTTTAACAATCAAAGCGCACCTGCTCAGCAGAATCAGTTCAATCAACCTGCGCAAAAGCCTGCACAGTCAAAGCCAACAGCAATGCCTGACGGTCCTGTCGATGATGATATTCCGTTCTAAATCTGATGATGATAAGACTTATATGTAAAGAGTAATCTATAGAAGGCCCTGCAATTGCAGGGTTTTTTTATGCCTAGTGATAAATAATTTAAAAAATAAATTTTCTATAGTGCCCATAAAGGTCGTATGAAAGTGAGCGCGTTTAGAAAGATAGACTTTATCAATTGCTATATTATCTCGCTAAAAAAGTAAAACGTTTGTTGGTTTTTATAGTTGTAACCTGATAGTTATTTGAAAGAATAGAAAATTAATTATTGGTTGGTAAACGATTTAGTAAGAAGATAAAGCGGATAAACAGTAACCTGCTTCATTGATTTTATCGATTTTTTTATTCTCATTATCTTATCAAATTTTATATTGAAATTTATGAAAACTACCTTTCATATCCTATATAGACCGTCTGTTCTATTGGATTTAATTAGTGCTAACGGTTCATTAAATGGGTTGATATAATCCACTCGAATCAATAATTCAAACAATATTAAATGTGGGGCTTTCATTTAAAGTGATTCTTATTAACCAATAAAAAGTCAAAATTTGACTGTTCAATGGCTGAAATAATAAAAATTCATCTGGTCGACCGCTTACTATAGGGTTGGTTCAATGTGAAAGGTTAAAGCTGTCACGCTTTTATAATCAATTGACTATAAGAGTGCCCAACATTACTGCTAGTGCTGAGTACAAAGAATGAAAGATGGTGATGTGTTTCAAAAAACTGATTTGGGCAGAGAAGAGATTAAATCTCAGAGTCTCGGCATATTGCCGCGTGAAGCGAGAACATTGCTCATTATGATCGATGGCAAACGCACGTATCAAAGCTATCTTGATACGCTTGACCGTAGCAAGATGTTTGCTGATTTTGGCGGTGTTGCACCACTATTTGAGTTGCTGTTAGGGCTTGAGTGTGTAGAGGTAGTGGGCGCTGATAATGCTACCTCCCAAACATCCACTGCGCCGCAATCACCGACGGCTTACCAGTCTCAAGCATCGTTGTCTGAAAGAAATATTGAGACAGAGTTTGATCGCACCTTTAATGATAAAAGTCTCAATAAAATGGCAGCATTAGGCAAGAAATCAATCAGTAGTATTTTCAAGGCTAGGTTGTCTGGTGCGAGCTACGAAACGATAAAGTCAGAGTTGGCTAACTATATTGAAAAAAACGCACCACCAGTAGAAGCTTGGGGTTACTTGTTGAGTTTAGAACAATGCGCGGATAGCTCGCAATTATTGAGCTTGGTCAAAGAAATACAGAGCACCAGTAGCAGTAATTTATCACGCGGCATGAATGATTTTATCAAAAAAATTCAACGTTAATATATACGCGACTTATGTTATAAAAAAATGACTTATACCACAAATACTCGGTTATAAAAGACAGTAGCTGGGTGGTGATGGGTGAAAAATTTAGCAAACTAATTGGAGTGTTTTGTGGAATCAGCTGAGCTTTCAGAATTAAATCGCCTAAAAATGCATCATGGCGAGCATATTATTTTACGTTTAACTTACATTAGCCGTTATAACACCGACAATCCTAAAGGTGAAGTAACGCGCATCCTGACACAAGCTCAGCAAAATAATGAGCGCAATGGTATTACGGGTGCTTTGGTGTTCAATCACAATTATTTTTTGCAAAGTATTGAAGGGGCGAGACCCGTCATCAATGAATTGCTCAGAAAATTGGTTAAAGATAATCGGCATCATGGCTTACAAGTCATCGAATGCCGTGAAGTAGAGCTGCGCCATTGGAGTAAATGGTCAATGAAGTATTTGATTCCGAGCGATGAAAACAAAGGACTTGCGCTTAAATTTTCGACAGGTACTCAGTTTAATCCTTATTTGATGAACACCAATCAAATCATGATGTTGATTGAGACGTTATCAGACCTTCAAGAGCAAGAAGCCGTGAGCGCCGCCAAA
Source organism: Psychrobacter sp. TWR1-1-1 (assembly GCF_049895865.1). Classification (NCBI taxonomy): domain Bacteria; kingdom Pseudomonadati; phylum Pseudomonadota; class Gammaproteobacteria; order Moraxellales; family Moraxellaceae; genus Psychrobacter; species Psychrobacter sp. TWR1-1-1. The sequence goes on from NZ_JAFCTE010000007.1 coordinate 9,264, forward strand.
AAGAAGAAACCATGGTTTTCTATTGGCTAATTGACTGACGTGTATAAAAGCTAAGAACCATCACACCCATGACATTTTAAAAGAGATAAGATATGACATCAGCAATGGAAGATGCACACATTTTGATGAGCATGACATACGCTAGCCGTGCCAACCCAGATGTATCGGCCAACGACTTCAACGAAATCTTGCAGCAAGCACAAGTAAATAATGCCGCCAATGGCATCACTGGTATGCTGACGTTTAATAAAGATTATTTTTTGCAAACCGTTGAAGGGCCAAGAGCACAGATCAATCGTCTGTTATATAGTTTAATTGCTGATCCGCGTCATCATGACTTACAGGTTATTGAAACACGTGAGTTAAAGCATCGAGCATGGTCTAAATGGTCCATGAATTATGCTTCACCGACTGAAAAAAATGCGGCGATTTATTTAAAATATTCGACAACGATTGATTTTAATCCCTATTTATTGAGCGCCGAAGCAGCCTATAATTTGATGAATGAGCTTAGTGATCAGCATGATTAATCAATAGCGCTTTTAACTAATCGGTAAGTATATATATGGAAACAATTAGTTGCTATTTTTAATGGATTTATGTTTGCTGAGTTATTCGTTCAATCGTTTTTAGGACATTGTTTATAGAGACTGGTTTTATCTTAAAATTAATAACTGTTTGTGAATAACTATTAAATAAATAATGGTTTTTCATTTACCCGATTTTACTATTCACTGACCTTTGCTATAGTAGATATAATAATCTACTGTTGTGATAGCAAGGTTTTTTGTTTATATTATCTACGCCATTAGCTATTGTGGCTAACAATATTTTATTTGGTTCAAAAAATATCGATTTTTGACATTCATCGTTGTATTTAATGATGAATACGTCATTCTTAGTTCTTAATAGTGAATAATATCTATTAAGGTTATATTTTTTATCTTACAGTTGGATTTATTATGAGCAAAAATACCGCCATTGATTTAGAAAACCTGAACGTTGATGAGCTACGTGCCATCACTGAAAATGCCCAGCAGCTTATTGCCAAAAAACAACATCAGCGTTTGTATGACGCTTATATGCAGTTTGAGAAAATTGCAGAAGATAGCAATGCCTCTATCGAAGAGATTCTAAAAGCTGGTGAAACGCTAGAGAAAAAACGCAGCATCAAGTATCGCAATACTGACAACAACGAAGAAACGTGGACTGGTCGTGGTCGCAAGCCAACGTGGTTGGTTGAAGCGCTAGCAGCAGGTCGTAGTATCGAAGATTTTGCTATCTAGATAGTGTAGTGGCTAACAGGATGATGTCGGTTTAGATTTAGCAAGGTACAATTTTTATTAAAGGCTATTTAAAATAAGCGCTCGTCTAAATAAGAGCTTGTTTAAATAAGTCCTGTTTTAAAAAAGCGCCATGTTACATCTACTCTGATCATTGGGCTTGTTTCTTATGATTTGTGTGCAATGATAGCGTTTGATCGTGATAGTCCTTTCGTCTTAGAAGCTGATAAAAGCCAGTATCTTTATTGCCATTATGTTGGTAAAAAGATACTGGCTTTTTTTCTGTCATCTGTATGCCATTGTTTGTTATGATAATGACGTTTTTGTCTTATATAAGAGTTATGCAACCGTGCCCCAAGTATCTGCGTCGTCTCATAAGCGCCCTCGTAAGCTGTGGTGGCTGGTTGGGTTTGTATTATTTGCATTATTTGCTGTGTTGCAAATGCCAGCGGCGTGGCTGCTTGAAAAGTATGCTCCCGAAACGCCTTATGTACAGCATGTGTCGGGTAATTTATGGCAAGGCTCCGTTATCTGGCAGATGCCTTTAGCAGCGACACCGCTCACAGGTACGGCAGAATGGTCGTGGCAGCCATGGCATTTGTTATTGGGTAAGATAAGTGCAGAGGTCTATATCAATTCAGCACAAACCCGCCTCAATGGACAAGTGAAAATAGGCAGCAACTCATGGCAAGTGGATAATATGAGCGGCAAGATAGCACCTGAGACGTTGGCAAGTTTGGTTGATTGGCAATTGCCCAATACACCGATTCAGGTCAATAACGTTTCGCTCAGCCGTCAGTCTGGCTCAAGTACTGCCGCAGAAAACGCTTCAACAAAAAATCCATCTGGTTTTACTCAAGCCGATGGTCAGCTGACATGGGTCGGCGGTGAGATAGGCTATCCTAGTGGTGGCAAGGTTTTTTATCTGACCATGCCTGCGATGCGTGCTGAGTTAAGTGCCGAGCAAAAAAACAATAAAAACCTGCTTCATATCAATTTATTAAACAATCAAGATAAGCGCTTGGGCGACTTATATATCGATGGCGATAATATGTTGGATGTCAGTTTGACGCAGCGTTTATTAGAAAGTATGCCTGAGTATAAAGGGCAAGCACCCCAAGATACCCCAGTCGTCAGTGTGCGTCAGCCGCTGCTAAATGGGCTGGGGACACGCTAGATGATGAATGTTTCTACAACTTTAAAACCTGTGCTTAACACCCTTAATCGATTCTCAGGTTGGGTATTGTTATTGGCTGTTGCTTGGTTATGTTGGACAGCGGCTCGGTTACTATGGTTGTTGCTCGCAGCACCATTGGCACCGATGTTGCCACCAGCAGCTTTGCAAAACACATCGGCATCTGGCAAGGACTATAGTGGATTATTTGCTATTTTTGCAGACCCTGATCCTATTGCAGCAGCAGTGCAGCCACCGCCCAATGTCAATCTAAAAGGCGTTCTGTTAGCAATGCCAGAGAGCATGTCCTCGGCACTACTGGATGTCAATGGTGAAGTGAAAAATTATCGAATCGGTGATGCGCTAAAAGACAGTGGCTATACCCTTGTCGCTGTCGACTGGAATTCGGTTGTCATCGCTGATGCCAGTGACAAGCAAACCGTCATTAGCATGCCAGCCGCGATGCCGTTAGACCAAAGTGACATGATCGCAGGTGCCGTGAGTAATCAGCGCTTGCCAGAGAACAGCATGTTGCCTAACGCCCCTCAGCCTACACAAAATACTGAGGAAGAGTCCGCTGCGACAGGCAGTGACAGTAGCCCGCAATCTGCTATCGATGAAGCGGTCACAGAATTGCAAGAAAACCCCGCCAGTTATTTGAGTAGGATGGGGGTTATGGCAGCAGGGGAAAGCTATCAAGTAACACCTGCAATGCCAGCAAAGCTGCGTAATCGTCTAGGGCTTGAGCCAGGTGATAAAGTGCTAACGGTTAATGGTCAAAGCGTGGGTAGTAATCCTGCCCAAGATGCTAGTGTGCTACAACAGGTACAGCAATCAGGTGAGGCGCAAATAGAGGTACAACGCGGCGATCAAGTCATTACCATTCGTCAGCAGTTTTAAGCGCAATAAATGGGTGAGAGCTCTTACTTTAAGTAAACAAGTTTTAAGTAAACAAGTATTTAGATAGTGCCACTTAAATAATGCCATTGTGGGCAGAATATTAAGTGAGCAAAGCAATCATTGAGCACCTTAGCACACAATAAATCCAGTACATACTAAGCGACATCACTGTAGGTAATCATCAATATGGTAAGTTTTCATAATTTTTCAGTCACGCCTCTGTACCATGTTTTGCAGCGCCTGATGCGCCTGTGTCGTCCTCTTTGCCTCGCCGTACCATTATGGGCTGCCAGTACAGGTCTTGCGAGTGCTGAGAGCTGGAAAGTCAACTTACAAGATGCCGATATCAAAGCCTTTATTAATGAGGTGGCAACCATCACTGACCAAAACTTTGTCCTTGATCCGCGTATCAATGGCAATGTGACGGTGATTTCTAACAAAGCCTTGTCCCGTGACGAAATCTATCAGCTGTTTTTGAGTGTGATGCAAGTCAACGGTATTGCAGCGATTGACTCGGGAACGACCATTAAATTGGTGCCAGATAATGTCGCCAAACAATCTGGCGTGGCAGTTGATTTACGCGGTGACAGTGTTGGTGAGGCGTTAGCTACTCGTGTTATTTATTTAACCAATACCCAAGCCGCAGAAGTGCTGGGTGTCATCCGTCCGCTTATGCCCCAATCAGCTCATGCCGCTGCCGTGCCTGGTGTCAATGCCTTGGTATTGTCCGATCGTGCAGATAGTCTTAATCAGCTGACGTCGCTTATCCGCGATTTAGATAGCAACGTCAATGACAGTTTGCAAGTGATACCACTACGTCACGTCGATGCTGAACGTATGATGGAATTGATTAGCGCCTTGGTTGCAAGCGCTGGTAGCGGGCAAGCACAAGGTGGTAATAACCAGCTTAAAGTCATCGCTGACACCTCTAGTGATAGATTGTTGGTGAAAGGCAGTCCGGAGATGATTGCTAAAGTCAAAGAGATGGTCAATCAATTGGACACCACGCCTACAAGGCGTTTGAGTGGTCTGCGCGTCTTTCGATTAAAATACGCCAGTGCAGGTCATATTGCAGATATGCTACGCGGATTGCTCGCCAATCAATCTATTAATAGCGCTGGAGCAACGTCCTCGTTAGAGTCTGCATCATTGAACGATTCCAGTAGCACGGGTGCTACCTTGACTAATGAGTCTAGCACTAACACGACTAACAATGCGTCGACCTCAGCTACCTCTGGTGCCAATTCGAGTAGTACTGGTACAGGTGTTGGCGGGCGACCTTTTAGTATTATCGCTGATGAAACCCAAAATGCCGTTATCGTTAATGCAGCACCTGAGCTGATGTTTGAGATTGAAGATGCGGTCAATCAGTTGGACAGTCGCCGCGCGCAAGTATTGATTCAAGCGGCTATTGTAGAAGTGTCAGGTGATGATGCGACCCAGCTTGGTGTGCAATGGGCGCTTGGCAATGCCAATAGCGGCTACGGAGTCGTAAACTTCAATAACGTAGGCGCGAGTGCTACAGCACTTGCTGCCGCCGCGTTAGGTGGCGGTGCCGCCAGTATCAGTGCAGCAGCAGGCTCGATAGCTGGTGCTTTGATTGGTATTGGTGATAGCAGCAAAGACAGTCAGGGAAATACCCAGTTTTATGGGGCTATCTTGCAAGCGCTTGATTCTTCTACCAGTGCCAATCTTCTGTCTATGCCATCAATTTTGACATTGGACAATGAAAAAGCCAGTATTTTAGTGGGTCAAAACGTGCCTTTTGTGACAGGTTCCTTTACCACCAGTGGCAACGATTCTAGCAACCCCTTTCAAACCATTGATCGTCAGGATATTGGTATCAATCTAAATGTCATTCCTCATATTGGCGACAATGGCACCGTACGCTTGGAAGTCTCACAAGAAGTCTCATCCGTCGTGCCTGGTAGCACTGGAAATGCTACTGGTTTGGTGACCAATAAAAGCCTCATCAATACGACGATTCTGGCTGATGATCAGCAGACCATTGCTCTTGGTGGCTTGATGCGTGAAAACAGCACCACGCGCCAACAAAAAGTCCCTGGCTTGGGTAATGTGCCAGTCATTGGTCGACTGTTCCGCTCTGACAATGACACGACGCAAAAAAGCAACTTAATCATATTTTTACAGCCAACCATCCTACGTGATGGCAGGGCAGTCGCCAGTGTCACCGAGCGCAAATTTAACCAAATGCGCGTCCTACAATTGGTCATTGATAAAAACGGTACCATTAAACAGCTGCCATTGAGCGGTACGGAAGGTTGGAATGGCGATGTTAGTGTAGATTATGAGTTGATGCCGCTCAATCCCCTTGTTCCTAAGCGCGATCAGACACCAAAGTCTCAGTCTCAAGGTTTTACCAAAGTAGACAGTCCTAATAATGGTATGACAACTTACCCTTTAAACCGTTAAGCACTCAAAAAAGCGCTTTATTAATGATAGGTTAATAAAGCGCTCGCCTCCTATTCTTATAGCATGTAGAGACACGGTGTAATAAATAAACTACGCCGTACATTAGCTTGCGTATTCATAACACAGATAAACATAGCAGTTTTTATATCGCAGTATACTAATGAGTAATTGAGTAGTAAGTATGAACACTTGCTGATAAATATAGCAGATAATGATATAAAGGTAGGGGTGAAAGCAATGACAAGTCATACAAATGCTAAAAAGTGGTTTTTATTAGCAGTCGCTGCCACCGCCTTATTAGTGATTCCTCGGCGTAGCAGTCGACAAGCTAATACCAGACCGTTAGATGAGCACAATGTATCAGATGAGCACTCAGATGAGCACAATGCAAAAGCCAATCATGATGATACTAATAGGGCGTGTTGAAGGTCTCTTTATTTATCAAAAGCTCTTTTGTTGATGAGTATTTTTCTAACTGTCGAAATCATTTTAAATAAAGTTGCCATCCTAAAGTGTTCATTGACGTGGTTATTGCTACAAAATGACAAATAATGTCTATTGAATGACAAATCACGGAACGTCTCGCTGAAAACTATTAATTTTGGAGTCTATCAATGACCCCTATCGCTTCACCTAAGATGATCAAACAGCCCTTACCTACTATTTATCCTCTCATTGATACGCATACTCATTTTGATGCCCCAATATTTGATGATGATAGAGAAATACTGACGCAGCAGGCTCATACTCAGGGAGTACGCCATCTGGTATTAGTCGGCTATCTATATCAGCATTTTGAGCGGATGTATGAGACTGAGCGCCTGTTAAATACGCTGTCATTACCTACGACAGCCAATGTCGATAGACAAAAAGTGTCAAATTTTAGTAGCCATGTTGCGGTTGGTTTGCATCCTTTTTATATTAAACAACATACTGACGATCATTTAATCGCTATGGCAAAAAGGATTGCTGATAAACGCCCATTAGCAATCGGCGAGATTGGTTTAGACACCTTTACTGAGGCGATGAAAGCGCCTGACATATTTGCCAAACAAGTACGATTTTTTAAGGCACAATTGGATATGGCGGTGACTCATCAGCTGCCAGTGATGCTGCATATTCGTAAAGCCCATGCAGAAGCATTGGCCATACTAAAAGCGCATGACTACGATGCACACAAACTTGGCGGTATCGCGCATAGTTTTAGTGGTGGGACGCAAGAAGCCAAAGCATTTGTTAAGTTAGGATTTAAGCTTGGGGTTACCGGTCAAATCACTAATCCCAATGCTAAGAAACTGCGCCGCGCCATTCAAGCAGCGGTTGATAGCTATGGTGTTGAATGTTTGGTGATAGAAACGGATTGCCCTGATATGACGCCTATCATGTGTCAAATATCTGACCATGATTCATCAGTGCCAAATCAAGACTCAGACAGTGAACGGAGGAGTACAGCCGTACATAATAGAAATGTACCTGCCAACTTGCCATGGGTATTGCTAAGCTTGAGTGAGTTGCTTAATGTACCACCCGCCAGTCTTGCTAAGCAATTGTGGCACAACAGTTGCAGTGCTTTGCAAACAAAATGGGATTATCCGTTATCGTAGTGCCACAGATTTTAGTCAATGACGGTTTATTATATGGCTAGCCATTGATATGATAGTGAATGAGATAGCCGTGAATAAAGAAATTGACGTAATATAAGCGCCACCAAAATAATTTAAAAGAGCATTTAATCTGTTATGAGTGAAATACAACCATTTGAGCAAACAATGACAGAATCCATTGGCACCGAAGACGTTACAAAGACAGAAAAGCTTAGCGAAGACAATGTGCAATATGAACGCCGTTTTCAAGGTACGCGCACTCTTTATGGTACGGCAGCTGTCACTACTTTTGCCGATGCGCATGTATACGTTATTGGCGTTGGAGGCGTTGGTTCTTGGGCAGCTGAGGCTTTGGCAAGAACGGCAGTGGGCACTATTACGTTGATTGATTTGGACGTATTGGTTGCGTCCAATGTCAATCGGCAGTTGCCTGCACTAGACAGCACCTTTGGTGAGAGTAAAATTGCAGCGATGGCCACCCGTATTCGTGAAATTAATCCCAAAGTAACGCTAAACTTGATCGATGATTTTTTAACTGTAGAAAACGTCGCCACTTTATTGCCAAGTCGCGATGAAGCAAAAGCCGCTGTTGCTCAAGGCAGACCTATGGTTATTTTGGACTGCGTAGATGATATGAATGCCAAGCTTGCCATCGCGCTACACTGTCGTTTTAATAAATTAAAACTGGTTTGTGCAGGCGGCGCAGGTGGCAAGATAGACCCTAGTCAGATTAGGGTGAGTGACTTGCGTGACAGTTACCAAGATCCTTTACTTGCTAAATTACGCAATAAGCTGCGCCACGAAAAAGGCATTAATAGTACACTAAAAGAAAAGTTCGGGATCAAATGTGTCTACTCTACAGAGCCACCACGTGTAGATAAGAGTTGTCAGACAGGCGGTTTGCAGTGTGGTGGTTACGGCTCAGCAGTAGTGGTCACATCGGTGGTTGCGATGATTATGGTGAGTGAAGCATTACAATTATTAATAAAACAGGCGGGCATCAAGCCGAGCGTCTGATCTTATTTAATGGAGTCTATCTTGTCTATATTTAACGCACCTAAACACAGCTACCCAGTGGCGGCAGATGAAGTAGAACGCATCAATAAGCTTAGAAAGTATCAGGTGCTCAATGACAATGATGAGCCTGCATTTAAGCGTCTAATTGATCTGGCAAAGCTATTTTTTGATGTACCAGTCGTGACCATCACTTTCATGGACGAAGAAACACAGTATCTAAAATCTATTCAAGGACTGGGCGGTGTTTGCCGCACGACGCGTGAAGTGGCTATTTGCAATTATACCGTGCTTTCTAACGACGTCTTTGTAGTACCGGACTTAACCAAAGACAGTCGCTTTAGCCACAATCCCTTAGTGACAGAATCGCCATACCTACAGTTTTATGCTGGTGCGCCAATTATCTTGCATGAGGACAATAAAAGCTATCGTTTGGGCTCGCTGTGTGTGATGGATATGAAGCCCAATCATGACTTTGATGAGCAAAAAGCAAAGGTGTTGGCTCAATTTGCGATGATGGCGGCAGATGCCTTGCAGTTACAGGATAAGCAGCGTGATGCCAAACATGCCAATGAGATGAAATCAGACTTTTTGGCCAATATGAGTCATGAAATCCGTACCCCAATGAATGGTATTATTGGTATGGTGGAGATGCTCGGTGAGACCAAACTTAGCAGTGAACAACAAGAATACGTGGATAATATCAAAGTTTCCAATGAGCATTTGATGGCGATCATTAACGGGATTTTAGATTTATCGAAAGTAGAATCTGGGAAAATGACCATTGATTCTATTCCTGTTAACTTATCTGCATTATGTAATGAGGTGGTCAGCCTCTTTGCTGTTAAAGCACGTCAGCGAGGGCTCATTTTAGACTACCATTATACCGAGTCATTATCGCCCTATGTACAAGGCGATCCGGTACGCCTCAAACAAATTTTAGCAAACCTTGTTAATAATGCGATTAAATTCACTCGTGAGGGCGGGCGAGTCACTATTGATGTCAAACATGTACCCAATTGTCATTGTGATGGTTTTGACGACGACAGCGCTGACCAATATCGCGCTCAAGGCATTTCAGCAAGTGATCTCAGCAAAATAACGGCTCAAGAAGCTATCAGTAATACCATCTATCATGAAGTCATGACCCTATGCATTGAAGTCACAGATACAGGCGTCGGTATCAAAGCTGAGTCATTGGATGCGATATTTGATGCTTATGACCAAGCAAACAAATTCACCCACCGTCTTTATGGTGGCACAGGTCTAGGACTCTCGGTTTGTAAGTCTTTGGTTGATTTGATGGGCGGTTATATCGATGTGGATAGCGAAGTGGGTGTGGGCACTACGTTCAGTGTTTTATTGCCGCTACCGACTATTGACGAAAACCAGTATGAGATGTGGCAAGATTCAAATGACTTTACGATGATTGAGCCGACCCATGAGCGTGCTGGTCATATATTGTTGGTTGAAGACGATACCGTCAATGCCATTATCGCTAAAAAAGCCCTGAATAATAGTGGTCATACGGTCACGCATGTCACTGATGGGCAGCAGGCTATTGAAATTTTTGCGCTCTCACCTGAGCGTTATGATGTCATTTTAATGGACCATCACATGCCTATTTTAGATGGCGTGCAGGCCACTATTAAATTGCATGAACTCTATGATCCTCAATCATTACCACCTATTATTGCGTTGACCGCCAATGCAATGGATGGTGAGCGTGAAAAGTATTTAAAAGTTGGGATGCAAGATTACTGTACCAAGCCTTTCAAACAAGAGCAGTTGAATGCATTGGTACAATATTGGCTGATACAGAAACACTCATCAGCAGAGTAGTGGTTTGGTAGATATCTATAGAAGGTTATTTATCATCGCTGTCATCAATAGCGACAGTTCATCCACTATAAAAAACCACAGCGCTGACCTTGTTTGACATACTCCATATGAATTTTTACTCGGTTGTTTTGGAATGCTTTTCAATCAAATTAACTACAGAGACAGTATTAAAGACAATATTCATAAATAAAAAAAGCTGAACCGCTTTATCAGTGGTTCAGCTTTTTTGTGGAATAACAGCTAGAGGCTAACTGTTAAGTTCTATTATATAAGTCCTATTATGTCGAGCGCTATGACTTTTACATACTATTGGCTAACGCGAGTTTGATAGTCACCTGTGCGAGTATCAACACGTACGACTTCTTCTTGTTGTACAAACAATGGCACACGGACGACAGCACCTGTCTCTAACTTGGCAGGTTTGCCGCCACCACCTGAAGTATCACCACGCACACCAGGATCTGTTTCAGTGATTTGCAACTCAACGAAGTTAGGCGGTGTTACTGAAAGAGGAGTACCGTTGAATAAAGTGATGGTACATAGTGCATTGCTGTTTTCTTTTAGCCACTTTATTGAATCGCCCATCGCTGTTTTGTCCGCTTGAATCTGCTCAAAACTTTCAGGGTGCATGAAATGCCAAAACTCACCATCGTTATATAGATAGTTCATTTCAGTATCCATGACATCAGCAGCTTCTAAGCTATCGCCTGACTTAAAGGTTTGTTCCAATACTTTACCACTACGAAGGTTGCGCAATTTAACACGGTTAAAGGCTTGACCTTTACCTGGTTTGACAAACTCGTTTTCAAGAATGGCACAAGGGTTGCCATCGAGCATGACTTTTAGACCAGCTTTAAATTCATTAGTAGAAAAACTTGCCACAAGAAACTCCTAGGGGTTATAAATAGAGTGGTAGATAAGGGAATGAATAGCTTGCTGCGTTAAAATCGCTTATTACGCTAAGTGTTTAAAGGATAGGTCGTATGCTTTGATAGGCTACGCACTAAGCGCGTATAATAGCGACTTTTGGGCACAGGTATTAGGTTGTCATGATAAACCATTTAATCACACAAAAAAACTGGCAAACGCAATTATCCGAGGCCATTACGTCTATCGATGAGCTGTTAAGCATCCTAAAGCTAGAATCATTGCGGGCAGAGGTTTATGTGCCTAGGCATTTTGAGCTGCGCGTACCACGTGGATTTGTGGCAAAAATGAGTATCGGCGATAGCAATGATCCTTTACTGAGACAAGTATTGCCTGATCAGCGCGAGCAAATCAAGGTAACGGGCTATGTGGCGGATCCCTTGAGCGAGAATACGCAAAACCCAGTCAAGGGTATGCTGCATAAGTACCAATCCAGAGTATTATTGACCGTGACAGGTGCTTGTGCCATTCATTGTCGTTACTGTTTCCGTCAGCATTTTGACTATAGTGCCAATATGCCGACGGCTGATGCCAAAGAAAATATCATTGATTACATTACCGCACACCCTGAGATTAATGAGGTGATTTTGAGTGGCGGTGATCCACTGAATGTGACAAATAGACGATTGTTTGCTTGGCTAGATACTTTAGAGTCACTCCCGCAATTGACCACTATTCGCTTACATACACGCTTGCCGCTGGTCATACCAGCGCGTTTGGATGATGCGTTATTGACCAGACTGTCTCAAAGTCGCTGTCATATTGTGATGGTAATTCACTGTAATCATGCCAATGAAATCGATGCCTTAACAGCAGAGCATCTGCAACGTGCTCGAGCGGCTGGTATGACTTTATTGAATCAAGCGGTGCTATTAAAAGGCATCAATGATAGCGTTGCTGTTCAAACACAATTAAGTCAGCGTTTATTTTCCGCTGGTGTGTTGCCTTATTATCTGCATGTATTAGACAAAGTTGCTGGTGCCGCACATTTCGATAATGATGAACGCTTTGCAATTGAGCTGTATTGGTCATTGTTGGCAGTACTCCCTGGTTACTTGGTACCCAAGCTGGTCAGAGAGCTACCAAATAAACCTTTCAAAGTACCGATTGATATTTACAATGATCGTTAATATAGGCACTATGGTATATTGAAAAATTAGTGAACAAAGCGTGGTTTTTAGAAGATGGGCGTGCGGTTAGATGATGCTATAGAACTTAATCGTTACTAAAAATGGGTGCTGTCGATTTCGATGGTTGCTGCTGATTTGTATCTTTTATCTTGTGTTGTTGCATACGGCATGGTTGAATATTTGCCTCCTGCCAAGTTACTCAAGGTTACTAGGAATACTGATGATAACTTTATCGACATTTCAAGAGCACCTATCTTCTACAGAGGCATTGCCACTAGTTTCTAAGCGATCCGCTAATGGCCAAGAAGGTTATTTGCTAAAGTTGTTGGCAGCGTTACCTTCGCAAACGCAAGCACAGCAAGCTGAACAATTAGCAAAAATACTTACGGTACTACGTGTGGCCAATATCGATGATTCGCAACGTCTTACCCTTATGGCGACGGTGATAGACGCCTCAGACCAGTTAATTGCCACTTTGCGACAGTCTTATATTTATGAGACAGGTGCGCTTAGTGACATTCAAATGGGTTATGTGGCTCAAATAAAGTCGCTATATTATTCAATGATTATGGTCTATGACAGAGTGATACGTCATAAAACTTCATTGCTCAATAATCAGCGAAAATATGCTGCAAGTAATGGCTGGCAGCGCTATTTTAATGGTGATAAGTCTTCATCAACGACACTCGCCATTGCTATTTACCAGACGCTGCTGATGTACCAGAAGCTATTGGGCGAAGAAGCACTGTGCTATCAAAAACCCTCATCTTACTTATGGCACAAAATCAATCAGCTGTATTACCTTGCTTATCAGTACCATGCGGCTGAGATTAATATGAGTGTTACGGCAGGCGTACAGCGTGCCAAGACGGTTCATCAGTTGTATTGCCAAATTTGTTTATACAGTCTATTAAATGTACGTGCCATGCGTCGTCCCAATATTCTGCTCGTCCAACGTTTGTTACCTGAATGGGCTAAGCATATCGTTGCGACGATTGAGCCAACCACTGAGACACGCGTGTTCGTTGATTTACAAAGTGACAATCCGCCAACTTACCTGACGGCCAGCTCTACAATCAACCCATACGACGATCGCTATCACTGTTTATTTATAGAAATTGCCCCGCTGGTTGAGTATCTTAAATTACGCAAACAGGCCTTAGTCAAGGAAGGGGGTGAAGGGGTTGAAAGTCACTTGCTTAATAAGATAGCGATGACGCTCAATTACCGCTATCTACAGCCGCCACTCACATTAGCGACTAAACATAGTGCGAAAGAAGACGCTGTGTTGATTACGGGCTTTAATAATATTCATTATCGGGTTAGCCATTCACATAGCTTTACCAGTTTGATAGCGATGAAAGAGCTACCAGATGAGCAGCGGCCTCGTTATGATACTGTGAATAAAAAACAAGACAGCAGCCACGTATTAACCAGCGAAACCTTTGATAGTAATGATGATTTGTCACTATTTCGTACCTTGCGATTATCACCGAAAATAGATGCTTTAAATGAAGACAGCTTTCATAAAGACAGTGTTGATAAAGACAATGTTGATAAAGATAGTCTTAACGTAGTGGCTGATAATAATGATTCTGCGACGACTGCACCGCCAGCATTACAGATGATGAGCCTCTTTTTAGTCTGTCGATCTGATACAATCTCGCCGCCTGATTGGTCGATGGGCGTGGCGCGCTGGCTTAATTATGATAGCAAAAATCCAGAGATCGAGTGGCAAGTACTCGGACATCAGCTAGTGGCTTGTGGATTGCGTTTAGAAGGTGGAGAAACACGTAGTCGCCATTTTGTGCCAGCATTTATCCTTGGTAGAGATGAGCGGCTACAAACCACTGGTACTCTGATTGTACCGACTTCTTACTTCCAGACCGATGATAGAGTGATTATGCGTATTAATAGCAAACAAACCCCTTTGCGTTTGGGACAGAGATTGCTGATTACTGATGAATTCAGTCAGTATGAAGTGGTACAGCTGTAGTTTATTTGAGTGGTTATAAAAAAGTCGCCAGATAGTAACGCCAATAAATACTGGCTTAAATGTTACTTCATCAAATTTTTTTATTCAATAATGACAGTGAATAACTGTACCGAATAATGATGATAAGTTAGTCTGCAAGCAGTCATATTATTGTCTATAATGATGGATATTATTACTCTCGTTTAGACAATGCTTTTGGTTTACCAATATGTCACTTTGATTCGGAAAACGATGCCAATCTAATAAAAATTGCTAAGCCTATTCCTGATAGTATTTTCCTTGCTAGGTTAATGCTTAGAAAAGGTGTAGGGTGTCAAAACTAAAACACAAAAATAAGATCACAAGATTCAAAAGGCTTCTTATGCGTACTCAGTCCGTCTTAAACCTATTAGTCATTGATGACGATCAGCTCTACGCTGAGCGCCTTGTGCACTTACTAGGTTGCTATTATGACACCATCAATTTAGGGTTTTTAGACGATAAAGAAGAGCTATTAAAGTCACTCCGACAACCGTGGGATGTCTTGGTGTTTGGCAATGCTTATGATATGAGTTTTACCGATGTAGTGGGCGTCGTTCAAGAACAAAGTATTGATCTGCCTATGATCTGCCTATTCAATGAAAAGATGGCAGCATCCGCCAATAATGATGAGGGGCTACCTGATATTATTAGCGGCACGATGGTCAAATCTCTCAAAGTAGACCAAGAGATGGCAGTAGTGATGTCTATTTGCCTACAGCATGATAATTTACGCAGCCGCCGTGAGCTTAAAATGTTGCGACATGTACTCTCTGAAGCAGAACAACGCGCCAACGTCTTGATTAAAAACTCTAAAAGTGCGGTCGCCTATATTGATCAGGGTATCCATATTTTTGCCAATGATCCTTATCTTCAGCTTTTTGGTTTTGAGTCGATGAATGATGCCATAGGCGTGCCTGTCGTTGACCTAATTGCAGGCGGTGATAACGTTAAGGGTTTCAAACAGTTCTTACGTCAATTTGATAAAGGTAGCCGCCAAGAAGTCGAGTTCAATTTTGAAAGTAAGCGGATGGATGGCAGTACTTTTGAAGCAAAGCTACAATTGGCAGCAGCGACCTTGGATGGCGAGCCGGTTACGCAGGTTATTATCCAACAAAACCATAGTAACAGTGCGGAAGTTGCCAAGCGTTTGGCAGCCGCTGAATGCAAAGACAACCTGACAGGAATCAATAATCGCCGTGGCTTTGAAGAACAAATGGCAATCATGTACCAGCAAGCACGTCAAGGTGTACTAACGGCTGGGCTTTTATATATTCAACTCGATAATGTTGGTAAAATAAGAAGCAGTCTAGGTTTGCAAGGGGTGGATGCGACCGTCAAGCAAGTCGCCTATGCATTAGATGAGCTGATATCAGACGGACATGTGAGTCGTTTTAGTGATACTGCTTTTACCATACTGGTCGAGGATAAGACCACCACAGAGCTTGAAAAACTGGCTGAGCATATTGGTTCACGTATCGGTGATATGCTCATTGAAGTAGATAAGCGTACGACCAGTACTACTGTCAGTATTGGTATTGTCAAAATCGAGACCAATACCGCAGAGCCAAGTATACTGCTTGAACGCGCGATAGATGCCATTAATCAGATTATGATAGAAACCTCTAATCATGGCGGCACCTATCATTTATATGACCCAAGCGAGCATGCCAATAGTGATGATCATGCACTTGCTGAGTCTTTAATCGATGCCATTGCCAATAGCCGTTTTGAGTTATCGTTCCAGCCAATATATGATATTAACAATGATCGAAGCGACTTTTTTGAAGTATATCTGCAGTTACCATTGGCGGATGCGGACAACACGATATTGACACCTGATCAATTTATGGCAGTCGCCAAGACGCATAAATTGCTCGAAAAAATAGATCGTTGGGTGCTCATCAATGCCTGTAAAAAAGTCAATGAGGTACGTAAAACACATCCTGAAGCTAGATTGCTAGTGCAATTGACTAGTGCCTCATTGATAGACAAAAAACTGCCTAGCGTCGCCAGTCAGCTTATAAAAGCGGTGGGCGGTGCAGCTGGTGTGCTAACCTTGCAGTTCAACGAAAAGGACGTCGCAGACCATCTCACAGTGGCGAAAACTCAGTTTGCTGCCCTTAATCAAGTCAGCTGTCAGATGGGTATCAATAACTTCGGTTCTTCTGCCAAATCCATAGAGATTGTCAGTTTTGTGCAGCCAGATATGGTGCGTTTAGCACGTAGCTATGTGGATGGTATCGATTCGGCAGACAATTTAGAAACTGTTAAATCACTTATCATGCGTACTAATGAAGTCAATGTGGACGTATTGATGCCTTATATTGAAGATGCGGCGACCATGTCCGTTGCTTGGAGCGTGGGCGCGCGCTATTTACAAGGCTATTATTTAGAAGAACCCAGCAGTACGATAAAGGTTGCGACCTAAAGACATTTAGAGTGCGTTTGATATGCAACTATCAACAGTGCTTATTTATGGAATACTCTACACGGCTTAATAGTTCATAAATTCTTTATCGTCATACATTACAACAGCATTATTCAAACTGTCCTATAAGCGTTGTTTATTGGCTCGATATGTCCCAATAAATAACGTTATGTTTTTACAAGCAGCTATTTAGATGTGAAGAGGATTCCACTTTGCATGTGTTTGACCCTGACTTCATTATTTGTACTGTTCACCTATAGCTGACATTCCTCAACCAAAGATTGCCGAAAATGCCCATCATTAATAAGTATCAAATAAGCAGTATATTTACTGCTATTTTATTGCTCAGTGCTTGCGGGGAACGTACCCCACCTGATCATCGTGCTCCTGTGACATTGCCGCTCTATACGGAAGGTGATGCTGATAATGGCGCGATCATCTATCAAGATGCTTGTGGTCAATGTCATCAACTGAATGCGGGTCTCAATAAAAAAGGTCCGCAGCTGATGAATATATACGGTGCGCCAGCCGCTGAGCTAGAAGATTACACCTATAGTGACGGGTTAAAAACATCCGGTTGGATATGGGATGCGCAAACGCTCGACCCTTATATTGCGGATGCGGAAAAAGCCATGCTAGATTCAAAAATGCTGTCAAACCCGATGCCCGATGCCCAAGAACGTGCGGATGTAATCGCTTATCTGTCAACGCTTCGTGCCGCCGCGCCGATAGCTGAAGATGACTCAAAATAATAGCCAATCTATGGCGTGTTCTCAATCTAAACGAAAGCGACTAAATGGGCTAAAAACGGTTAAATTTTACCAAACCACGTCAAAAAGTTGGTTAATATCTTGATATTATCTGCGCTATTTTTTTGTTTGGCTGCCATTTATCTCATTTTTATCACCATTTTCAAAATAAGAACACGCTCTAGAAACATTAATCCCATAAAAAATGAGCCAATAATTGACTATGACCCACGCAGCTATCGATAGAGCCATTATAACACCACATCAATCAGCAGCAGAGGTGATTAATACGTCGACCTTTAGCGCTGCCGACTATCGTCACAATCAGCAGAAAATTGCCCAGCTCATAGCGCAGTTAAATCAAATTGTGTTAGA
Organism: Psychrobacter sp. TWR1-1-1; assembly: GCF_049895865.1. NCBI lineage: Bacteria > Pseudomonadati > Pseudomonadota > Gammaproteobacteria > Moraxellales > Moraxellaceae > Psychrobacter > Psychrobacter sp. TWR1-1-1. The sequence goes on from NZ_JAFCTE010000007.1 coordinate 27,140, forward strand.
TAAGCCGCAAGTGGTTAAGCTTGCGCTTAGTGGAATTTTGGCAGGTGGACATCTGTTGCTGCAAGATCTACCGGGTATGGGAAAGACGACATTAGCGCAAGGCTTGGCGCAATTATTAGGCTTGAGCTTTAGTCGTGTACAGTTCACCAATGATATGCTGCCAGCAGATATCTTAGGGATGAGTATTTATGATCAAAGTAAACAGCAGTTTGAGTTTCGCCCTGGGCCTATTTTTACTCAGCTGCTACTCGCTGATGAAATTAATCGCTCTAGCCCAAAGACGCAAAGCGCATTACTAGAGGCCATGGAAGAGCGGCAAGTCACCCAAGATGGGCAAACCTATCCTTTGCCACAGCCGTTTTTTGTCATTGCGACCCAAAATCCTCTACAGCAAGCAGGTGTCTATCCGCTCCCTGAATCGCAGCTAGATAGATTCTTATTATGCTTGTCGCTCGGCTATCCGTCGCCTACCGCAGAGCGCGAGCTATTAAAAGGTCAGGATCGCCGCGAGCTACTAAAAAGACTAGATACGGTGCTTGATACCGAGGCGGTCTTATTAGCGCAACAAGGTGTTAAACAAGTTTATGTTGCGGATGTGGTCTTAGATTATCTACAGAGATTGGTCGCAAAGACACGAGCAAGCTCCGAGTATCATGGCTTATCACCGCGTGGTGTGTTGTCGCTACAGCGTGCCGCGCAGGCTTATGCGTACGTATCGGGGCATATGGAAGTGACACCTGAGGATATCCAAGCGGTGTTTGCCGCGGTCACGGATCATCGTCTCGGTCAGCGTTTTGTCCCAGCTCATGTGACTGGTGGGCAGGCGACGCAGACCATCGCACAACGTATCTTGGCAGAAGTGGCTGTTGTCATTTAAATGATGGTTATTTCAATCACTGTTATTTAAGTATTTATTTTTCAGTTGCCTGTTGTTTCATGGCACATTTATTTTTAAAACTATCGCCAATTATGGATGAGAGTATCAATTTTATGGTAAGGATAGGGTAGTCATGAGCTTTTTACCAAAAGCCTTAACCATACCAGCCACTTTAGCATTGAGCCGTTGGTTTGCCTCGCGTGCGCCCAAAAGTGATAGTGCCACCCTCAACTTGCGTAACGTTTATATCTTTTTTAGCCGTGAAGGGATGCTATATGCGGTGTTGTTAATCATCACCTTTATCGCTGGCATCAACTATGGCAATAACTTGGTATTAGGTTTATGTTTTTATTTGGTCAGCGTCTGGCTTATCAGCTTTCATGTAACCTTTGCGCACATTTCAGGTCTGCAAGTACGTTTGCTAGAAGTGACTATGGCAGAAGCGGGCGCGCCTGTTTGGGTGACTTTGCAGTTGCGCAGTGAGAGCCGCCAACCAAGACGGCAGTTGTTATTTAGCTTTGAGCAGACTAGTGGCACGGCTAATAGCGAGAAAGATAAAAAAGCCCATAAAAAAATCAAACATAGCGCTAATAATCAACAGTCGATACTGGTGACACGACTGCAAGGCGAGCAAATTATTCGCTTGCCAGTACCGACGCATAATCGTGGGCAGTTTGAATTACCACGCTTAAAAATAAAAACGGTTTATCCTTTGGGCATTATGCGGGCGTGGTCCTATGTCTATTTTGCCCGTACTGCTTGGGTCTATCCAAAACCTGAAGTGTTTGATTGGCAGGCGCAGTATGCAGTTGCCAGTCAGGAGGATTTGCCAACAGGCGGACAATATCGGCAAGGTCAAGATGATTTTGAGCGGCTAGATAACTACGTTGAAGGCGAGTCGCTGGCACGGGTGTCGTGGGGACATGTAGCACGTGGTCAAGGCATGTTGACCAAGCATTTTGCTGATCCAGTCGGTCATGAGCAAACGTTAGATTATGCGGATATGCCAGCAGCACATCATGAGCAAAAACTCGCACAACTGGCGTATGGGGCGATGAAATTAGGTGAACTGGGCGTGACATTTCATATGCGCTTACCCAATGACACGCATTTAGCTGCACCCATGGGTGAAGGCGATAGTTTTGCACAAGCGTGCTTGCTAAGGTTGGCGAAAGCACAATGACTAATAAGACCAACTCAAAAAAACTCCCTACAAATGACGTTGAACATACATTTATAGGTTTTCCTGAAACAAGTCCCACAAGCTTTGAGCAGTTGGCACTGGGTCAAAACGTCACTGATCGTGCTCTACAGGATAGCGCTGCAAAATGGACTCGTAAGCTATTCGCCTTGCCTGCTTATTATTGGATGCTAATTGCTCAAATTACCGTTATTTTACCTCATGCGGTGCATCTGCCATTTTGGTTGATAGGTTTTGCGGTGGTCAGCATCGCCGCCCAGCTACCGTCTATAAAAGCTAAGTTTAAAAAAACAGCGCATTTAAAACGTGTCTATCAAGGCATGCAAATGCTCGGCTTTTTATTGGGGCTGGCAGGTCTATGGCTGACTTACAATACAGCGTTTGGACTGGATATGGGCGTGGCGTTTTTAGTGCTCTGTCTCATCAGCAAGCTGTGGGAGATGTATAAACGGCGTGATGCTTATGTGGTCTTAAATTTATCACTATTTGTCCTTGCCGCGCTGTTTTTGATGGATCAAGGTCTTGTTACTACTTTAGAAGTGATTGTTGGTGCAGTTATCATTTTATTGGCATTTATTGCGCTTAATGATGACGGCAACACTCGCGGTGATGGTCGCTTGCGTACTTTGGGTGTGCTGGGTATCGGGGCGTTGCCGTTATTAGTCGTGCTATTTTTGTTCTTCCCGCGCTTGCCACCACTGTGGTCAGTACAGCTATCAGGTCAGCAAGCAACCACTGGCGTATCCGACAGTATGTCGCCCGGTGATTTTGCCAATTTGGGACAATCGACTGAGCTGGTGTTTCGGGTAGAGTTTGCAGAGAATCGCCCGCCGCAACAGCAGTTATATTGGCGTGGTTTGGTGTTTAGCGACTTTGACGGTATTACATGGCGTCCTAGCCCTCAGCAACGACAATGGCGACCTGCACCGCAAATGCCATCTTGGATTGAGAATGCCTTTGCAACTGTCCCTGATGAAGTAAAGGTTGCGCCTACCAGCTATGAAATTATCCTAGAGCCGACGCAGCAAAACTGGCTATTTGGACTTGATTATCCTTTTGCCCAGCGCCAAGATGTCAGTATTACTTCAAACTTTACCTTATTAAAAGATCAGCCCGTCACTCAGCAGTTACGTTATGACGTATTGCAATTTGCACCGATGCGTATCGATCCGATTCTCTCTGATGAGTTGCGACGTCTAAATCTTACCTTGCCAGCCGACGGAAATCCGCAAGCAAGAGCACTGGCCCAGCAGTTATTTGCGCAATCAGGATCAGATCCAGTGCGCTATATGGCGGCTATTGAACGCTGGATTAATCAAACAGAATTTCGTTATACGTTATCACCGCCACGGCTGAGTAATAACCGTATTGACGAGTTTTTATTTGAGACCAAAGCTGGGTTTTGTGAGCATTATTCTTCCAGTTTTACCTTTATGCTGCGCGCCGCTGGCATACCCGCGCGCGTCGTCGCCGGCTATCAAGGTGGTGAGCTGAGTCGCGGTGGTAATGTGTGGGAGGTGCGGCAAAAGGATGCGCACGCTTGGACGGAAGTTTGGCTTGAGGGTCAAGGCTGGGTACGTGTCGATCCGACGGCTTTTGTCGCGCCTGAGCGTGTCGAGCAAGGGATGGATGCGCTGACGCAGGCACAAGGAGCGGCAATGTTCGGCGATGGCGCTAGCGCACAAATCAGCTATCAGCAGTATCAAATGCTACAAACCTTACGCCGTCTGTCCGACCAAGCCAGCTACTATTGGCAAAAAGATGTCGTTGGTTACGATCAGGACAAGCAAGCTGACTCGCTACTCAAATGGTTTAACATCCGTTCAATCACGCAGCAAATTATTTGGCTAGCGGCAAGTGCTATTACCGTCATGGTGATTTTGGTCTTTGTCATTTGGCAACGTCGCCGTAAGCGTTGGCATCCAGCAGACCAGCCGCTTGCACAGTTATCAAAACGTATTGGCAAAGCGGATAAATCACTTGCTCGTGATGAAAGTGAAGGTCAGTTGGCTTGGCTTGAGCGTGTGGCAATAGCGGTTAATGACCGAGAAAATGATTCAAAGGCTGATATTAACGCTGATATTAACGCTGATATCAATGCTAAAAGCAATAATAAGAGCAGTAAAGCTAGTAAGCTAACAGATAGCGGTGATTCAGACATTGCCCAAGCAAAAATCATGCAGATGAGGCAGGACTATCGTCAACTGCGTTATGGACGTCTAAGCACGCTTGGAACCAATCATAGCGAATACCAAACTATCCTGAAACAGCTTAAGAAAGATGCACGTGAATTGTTCTAATGGCTGCTCTGTGAAAGCGTTGCTTAACACATGATAAAAAGTTAAGGATAATAAAGGAGACGGTTCTATGGCGATATATGTGGATTTTATGCAGATAGAATTTAAAGGCTATAAGTGGTGCCACATGCTGGCAGATACCCTGCAAGAGCTGCATGATTTTGCCGCACTAATTGAAGTGGATAAGCGCTTATTCCATCGAAACGCCAGCTATCCGCACTATGACGTCACGGTACAAATGCGAGAAATAGCGATTGAATATGGGGCTATTCCTGCTGGTCGAAAAAAGATTATCGAATGTGCAAAGAAGTTAAAAATAGAGCTACACGATCTAAACAGCGCTATATGAGCAAGTAGCACAGTCTGAAGATTGCTAATACGTTAATTTTTTAAAGGCAAATAAAAGGTGGGAGTGCTTTTGCATCCCACCTTTTTATATCTTTAGATTTTCACCCAACGCTTACACCCTCTCAAAAAATTAGAGTAGCAAGGAAAAAGAGTGCAAGTACTACATCTAGTAGACTAAGCGAGCGGAACAAGCAAAAATGACGTCGTTAATCGTATTTTTTGGGTTTGGTATTACTTTGCAATAGCGGCTTTACTGACACCATCAAGGGCTTTTGCGATATTCGCCAATTGGGTATCACAACCCTTTATATTATGGCGGTCTTTGAGATATTCAGGATTATTGTACGACAACCAAACTTTTTTATCAGCATCTTCACTGATGAGAATTTTTTGCGGCAAGTCGATAGCGACGCTTTGCTCACAATTCATCAATGGCGTACCCGCTTTCGGATTACCAAACATAATTACTTGCGTCGGTCTTAATGTTAAATTGACACCTTGGGCGTTTTTCTGATGATCGACGCGTGCAAATACTTTCATACCTTTGCTTTCAATAATTGCCGCCAGTTTATCAGCAGTATCTTGCACGGAACGATTGCTTTGCAGCGTAACCAAGCCTTTTTCGGCATCGATAGCAGTCATCGTTTTTGGCGTTGATGGCATCTTATCTGGCGCGTTTAAAATATTTTCAACACTGGCGCAAGAGGATACGGCCAAAGCTAGGGCAGCGATAGAGATAATTTTAAGCATAAAAAGTCCTTTTATTGTCATTGTTTATTCAGCGAATGATGGCTGACAACATCGAATATTTAGTGTGAACCATAATATTCCTTGTGCTTAGTAGCATTGTGCGTAATAAACCGTGCATAGTAAAGCCTCGCATTGCAACACACCTTAAAGAATGCCTAAGCCAAAACGCATAGCTAAACCAAATGCTCTGCTAGATAATCGACGAGCAGTCTAATCTTTGGCGATAAATGACGGTTGTGCGGATAGATGGCCCAGATACTTTCTTCAGGCTCTCGATAGTTATTCAATAAGCTGACCAGCTCACCTGATGCTAAGTATTTTTGCACATAATAATCAGGTAGCTGCACGATACCCAGACCTTTTAACGCCGCATCGACTAGACTGTGACCGCTGTTATATTGGACACTGCCAGACACGCGCAGGTTTTTTTCTTTATCAGCATTTTTTCCAGAATCTATTTTGCCATCTTCTATAAAGTGCCAATAGTCACGCGTGCCAAGTAAGCAGTTATGCTGACTCAGATCGCTCAAAGAATGTGGTATGCCGTATTTTTCGAGATAAGCAGGCGCGGCACAGACGAAATTGGTACGACGGCTAAGCTTTTTTGCCATCATCGTCGAATCACTTAATTTTCCGATACGAATCGCCAAATCATAACCGCCATCAATGAGGTCGATTTTTTGATTGCTCAAAAATGCCGTCACTTCGATATCGCGATATTGCACCATGAAATCATTGACTAATGGCAATAATTGCTGCTCGCCATAAGTGACAGGAGCGGTCAGTTTAATCCTACCTTGCGGCTTTGATTGTAAATTGCTCACTGCTTGCTCAGCCGCATCCAAGCCATCGAGCACCCCGCGGCAATGCTGATAAAACACCCGACCTTCTTCAGTCAGCGATACCTTACGCGTCGTGCGATAAAGCAGTTTAATATTCAGTCGCTTCTCTAACGCGCTTATCTGTCGACTGACTTGCGCGGTAGAAATGCCCAATTCTTTTGCCGCGCGCGTAAAGCTTTCGTAATCTGCTACATAAACAAATTCGCTAATACCATCCCAGCGCATGATTATTACCACTGTGTAAAAGATATTTGCAAATATAGCACATTGTTATCGCTATAGAAAAAACTATAATAGTCAGTATAAAGCTTTACAGACTGCTACAACTGCCGCTTGCCTCCATTCAACAAGCAAGATAAGCTGAATAGAGGTCCGCGCTTAATAACCCATAAAATGAATTAAAAAGAGAGATAACGATGTCAGATAAATTTATTAAATCAAAAGCCGCCATTGCTTGGGGCCCGAATGAGCCACTATCTATCGAAGAAGTGGATGTCATGCTACCCCGTAAAGGCGAAGTATTGGTAAAAATCGTGGCAAGCGGCGTCTGTCATACTGACGCTTTTACTTTATCTGGTGAAGACCCAGAAGGCGTATTCCCAGCGATTTTAGGTCATGAAGGTGGCGGTATCGTTGAGCAAATCGGCGAAGGCGTCACCAGTGTGCAAGTTGGCGATCATGTCATTCCTTTATACACAGCAGAATGTGGCGTCTGTAAAATGTGTACCTCTGGTAAAACCAATCTTTGCTCGGCGGTACGTGAGACACAAGGCAAAGGTCTGATGCCAGATGGCACCACGCGTTTTTATAAAGATGGTGAGCCTATTTATCATTATATGGGCTGCTCAACCTTCTCTGAATATACCGTGTTGCCTGAGATTTCTTTGGCAAAAGTGAATAAAGAAGCACCGTTAGAAGAAGTTTGTTTGCTTGGCTGCGGCGTGACTACCGGTATGGGTGCAGTCATGAATACGGCAAAAGTCGAAGAGGGCGCTACCGTTGCTATCTTTGGTCTGGGCGGTATTGGTCTATCAGCGGTAATTGGTGCTGCGATGGCAAAAGCCAGTCGTATCATTGCTATTGATATCAATGAGAGCAAATTCGAGCTGGCTAAAAAGTTAGGCGCAACTGACTGTATCAATCCAAAAGATTACGATAAACCAATTCAGGAAGTGATTGTTGAATTGACAGATGGTGGAGTAGATTACTCATTTGAATGTATCGGTAATGTCGATGTCATGCGTTCGGCGCTTGAGTGCTGCCATAAAGGCTGGGGCGAGTCGGTCATCATCGGTGTTGCTGGTGCTGGACAAGAAATCTCTACTCGTCCGTTCCAGTTAGTGACTGGTCGCGTCTGGCGCGGTTCAGCGTTTGGCGGTGTTAAAGGTCGTAGCGAGTTGCCAGGTTATGTTGAGCGTTATTTGGCTGGTGAGATTCCACTGCAAGATTTTATTACCCATACCATGCCATTAGAAGATATCAACGAAGCGTTTGATTTGATGCATAAAGGCGAGAGTATTCGTACGGTTATTCATTTTTAAAAATCATTATTAATAATAGTGATTATAGATTTAGCCTTATAAAATAGCAGTATGCTAAACCAAAAATGCCGTCCTTATATAGGGCGGCATTTTTTTGGTATTGGTAATTGTTTTTTAGTGGAAAAAATTATCTGTTCGGCAAGCGTGGTTAGATCTGCTGCTATAAAGTTTGGCGCTAGAACGTTTGACGCTGATAATAAAGCATTGTGCGGTCGCGTGAGAAACGCCCCTTGGCAGCCAGCCGCTTGAGCGCCAATCGTATCCCAAAGATGACAAGCGACTAGGCATAAATCTGACAACTCAACAGACAATGCGTGAGCGACCATTTGATAAGTCTCAGGCGCAGGCTTGAATTTACCGACAGTTTCAACACTAAAATGCTGTTCAAAGAAATGGCTGATGCCAGCTTTTTCAAGCGGGGTCGGGGAAGCGCTATTTGCTGAGTTGGTCAACGTTACCAGTCGAAACCCTGCCTCACGCAGCTTGGTTAATGCTGGAACTACATCAGGGTCAGCAGGCATTTTGCTCATACGCTCTTTTAATTCGTCGACATCGCTATCTATCAGCCTGACATTATGAATATCAGCGGTCATCTATAAGGCGCTGATGCCAAGCTCGCCAAAAGGCATATAAAGTCCTGATAACGTCATGGTTTGTGAATATAGCACCAATTGCTCAAACCATTCTCTTAGTAGTATTTTATTGCCAAATAGGCGAGCAAATAATGGCTCAAGAGAGGTAATGTCGAGTAGCGTCTCATTGACATCAAACACGATAATAGGGAGAGATGTATCAGAAGACATAAGGGGTCCTTTTAGGAATAGCAAACGAAATCTTGTCAAAAAACCTCGTCAGGAAAACTAGTCTGGCATGTTAGCCAACTGCTGCAAGATATTCTTGAAATTTTCCACGCCTTGCGCACCGCTAACCAGATGGCGCTTATTAAAAATTACCGCTGGCACGCTTTGAATGCCTTGTTGTTGCCAATGTTGCTCTTCTGCGCGCACCTCTTTAGCGAACCTTTGGTCTGCTAACACGGCTAGCGCCTCATCACGATCTAGTTCAATCTCTGCGGCGATATCAGCAAGCACGGCATTGTCAGAAATATTGCGACCATTGGTAAAATGAGCGACGAATAACGCCTGCTTTAAGTCATGCATGCGACCTTGCTGATCTGCCCAGTGCAGTAATTGATGCAAGTTGAACGTGTTGTGCATACGCGTGTCATCGTTAAAATTAAACGTAAAGCCAACCTCGTTACCCGCTTCCATTAATCGAGTACGGCTAGCGTCAGATTCTTGCTTGCTCGAACCATATTTCTCCATAATATGTTCACGCATATTTTGTCCTGCGCTTGGCATATTTGGATTAAGCTCAAACGGATGCCAGTGAATCTCGTGTTCGGTGTTAGTTTGCTTGAGGGCTTCTGCCAGCTGGCGGTAACCAATGACGCACCAAGGACAAACAACGTCTGAGACGATATCTATGCGTAGTGGCTGCTCTGAGGATAATTGCTTTGAATGTTCCATATCTATCTGCCTAATTCAGTATTTATTTTATATATAAGCTGTCTGTGGTCGACCGCCTTATAAATCAATGCTCATTATCAATGCTAATTAACTAATGCTAAGAGAATGAGGGAACAATTACAATATCGTCTAAGTTACTGTTTCATGAGTCTCTGTCTAATAAGTATCTGCTTAAATAACTGTTCAAATAACTGTTCAAATAACTGTTCAAATAACTGTTCAAATGGCGGCTCAAATAACTCAGCGATGCACTGAGTCATCAGTAACGTAATAACAAAATAGGTGACTACTTAACCAATCTGTAACGGTCATCAAACGGGTTTTTGCTTAAAGTGGCGGTACTAAAAATCTTGGAGTCATAAATGAAAAATATCACTGAAGCCATGAACTGGCGTTACAGCACCAAAGAGTTTGATGCCAATAAAAAAATATCAGCAGCAGACTTTCAAAGTTTAAAGGATATCCTACGACTTAGCCCATCAAGCACCAATATCCAACCTTGGCATTTTGTGATCGCTGATGATGATGCTGGCAAGGCACGTATCGCAAAAGGTACGCAAGGGATGTTTGATTTCAACATGGCAAAGGTGAAAGATGCCTCACACGTCATCGTGTTCTGTAGCCGCGTTTATGCTGACGATAAATTTTTGCATGAAGTATTGGATCAAGAAGAGGTGGATGGTCGCTTCGCAGAACCAAAATTCAAAGATCAAATGCATCAAGTGCGCAAAATGTTTTTGGACATTCGTCGTTATGAGCAAAAAGACGAGCCACATTGGCTGGTCGAGCAAGTGTATCTAAATATGGGCGCATTATTGCTGGGTGCTGCTACTTTAGGCATTGATGCCGTACCGATGGAAGGTGCTGATCTAAAGGCACTCGATGAAGAGTTTGAGCTACGTAGCAAAGGCTACACAGCCGTTGCCGTTATCTCACTTGGTTATCGTAGCGAAGACGATTTTAATGCCGATTTACCCAAGTCTCGATTGAGTAAAGCGAGCATAATTACTAAAGCGTAATGCCCGACTGGTATTTTTAACTGGCTATATTGAACTCAAATAGCGTTATAAACGGGATGTTTATAGCGCTATTTTTTTGCTAATAAAATGAGTTTTTGAGTTTCATTTATAAAATTGATAGTGAATAAGCGAGATAAAATAGTGAGAAGTAAAGTTTTCATAGATTAAAAACTACACTGTAATAACTACAAAGTGAAAACAAATCGACATTTCTAATAAGTCATAATAAATCGATTGGCGCGACTTTTAAGAAGCGTTTAACCCTATTTTTTATGATTATCTGCCAGCGAGAAGCCAGCATGTCTACCTTGAACTTAACCATTAATAAGCAAGATTATCAGCTCGACAATCTTGATTCACGTACGACCTTACTCGATGTCTGTCGTCAGCACCTCAAAATTACGGGGCCTAAAAAAGGCTGTGACCATGGTCAGTGCGGCGCTTGTACCATACTTATCAATGGGCGTCGGGTCAATGCCTGTTTGACCTTGGCAGTTATGCACGATGGTGATGACATTACCACGATTGAAGGTATTGGCATGCCTGAATCCTTGTCAGCGTTGCAACGAGCCTTTAAAGATAATGATGCGTTTCAATGTGGTTACTGTACCCCTGGGCAAATTTGTTCAGCAACAGCGCTCATCGATGAGATTAAACAAAACTGGCCCAGTCATGTCACTACAGATTTGCAAAATCCTGATGGATTGCTGGTGCAAGAAATCGCTGAGCGTATGAGTGGCAATATTTGCCGCTGTTCTGCTTATCCCAATATTATTAAGGCCATCTCACAAGTACTAGAAAGTGAAATGAATGACTCATCTAAAACTGACGCAGTACAAAAATCAGAGGTGACGGGTATTTGGTCGCCACCACCTAGTGAAGCGCAGCTAGGTAGTCAATCTATGAAGAATAAGACGGCAATTAGCAGGTTAGGAGATCGCTCATGAAACGTTTCGAGTATAGCCGTGCTACCGCGCCAGAGCAGGCAGCCCAATCTGCTAGTGTAAAAGACGCCTCATTTATCGCAGGGGGTACCAACCTTTTAGACTTGATGAAGTTAGAGATTGAAACGCCAATTAAGCTGGTGGATATCACTCGCTTAGCATTAGCTCAAATTGAGAAGACTACAGATGGTGGCCTGCGCATCGGTACGCTAGTGACCAATAGCGACTTGGCCGCGCATCCTGAGGTCATTGCCAATTACCCAGTGCTATCACGGGCGATCTTGGCAGGTGCGACAGGACAGTTGCGCAATAGGGCGACGACGGGTGGTAATCTATTGCAACGTACGCGTTGTTATTATTTTTATCAGACAGACAGCGCCTGCAATAAACGCAACCCAGGTTCTGGTTGCCCAGCGATAAATGGTGAAAATCGTAGCTTGGCAATCTTAGGTACCAGCGAGTCCTGTATTGCTCAACATCCATCTGATATGGCCGTCGCGGTGCGCTTATTAGATGCCACTGTTGAGACGTTAAAAAGGGATGGTTCAACGCGTACAATTGCCATCAAAGACTTTTATTGTTTGCCAAAAGACACGCCACATATCGAAAACGTTTTAGAGTCTGGTGAGCTTATCACTCATGTGGTGTTGCCAGCGCCTGTCAGCGGTATGCACACTTATGACAAAGTGCGTGATCGCGCGTCCTATGCTTTTGCCTTAGTCTCCTGTGCAGCGGTTATAAAGGTAGAAGAAGGAAAAATCACTACTGCACGTCTGGCATTCGGTGGTATTGGTACTGAGCCATGGCGCAACGAAGCTGCTGAGGCATTGCTGACGGGTACTGATGGCAATGAAAATGTCATTAAACAAGCAGCGGACTTATTATTAAAAGAGGCTAAAGGTAGTGGTCAAAATGATTTTAAAATGCCGCTGACTCGTCGTCTACTCAAACAAGTTATTCAACGCGCATTAGCGGGCAAGGGAGCATAATCATGTCGTTATTGGATTCAATATTGCCAGCAGAACCAACCAAAAAAATGATGATGAATGAGCCTGTTGAGTCACTTTTTGATAAAACAGCGAGTAAATTGGTGGGTAAGCCCATTAACCGAGTCGAGGGATCACTTAAAGTCAGCGGTCAAGCGCACTATACGGCAGAGATTCATCTAGATAATCAAGCCTATGGCGTATTGGTGGGCGCGACGATTGCCAAAGGGCGGGTTAAGGAAATTGATCACAGCTCTCTAGAGGGTATTCCTGACATTATTAAAGTGGTGACCGATCCTGAGCACTTTTTACGCAATGCTCAACAGGGCGGTGCGACCAAATCACCTAAGCAAGGCGTTAGTGAGATTTTTTATCATGGTCAGCCGATCGCGGTTGTCATTGCTGAGACGTTTGAAGCGGCGACAGAAGGCGCAAAAGCGCTCAAAGTGACTTATGAGGATGACACTAATCAGGCGGCATTGAACTTTACGACAGAGCTGCTAAATGTTCATGATGTTAATGAAAAAAAAGGTTCGGATAAAAACTCAGAAAAGGGTAATCCAGAACAAAGCCTCGCTGATGCTGCGGTAACCCTTGACCGCTTTTATCATACGCCAAGTCAAAACAGCGCAGCGATGGAGCCACATGCAACGCTTGCTCACTGGGAAGGTGAGAAGCTGATTATGTACTCCTCTAATCAAATGCTTTCTTCGTGCAAAAAGCAAATCGTTGATGCGTTAGACTTGGATCCAGAAAATGTACAATTAATCGCTCGTTATGTCGGTGGGGGGTTTGGTAGCAAGCTTGGGATTTCTCCAGAATCGATAGCCGCCGCACTCGCCGCAAAAGAATTGGGTCGTCCCGTGTTAATCACTATGACCCGTCCGCAAGTAATGGAGGCAACGATTAGACGCTCGAACACGCGTCAACGCATCGCAATTGGCTGTAGTGAAGATGGTATTATTGACACCATGATTCATGAGACGGTCTCTAGTAATTTGCCAGGAGAAGCCTTTTTTGAGCCAGCAGCGCTCTCTACGCATTATCTGTATCGCGGTGACAATCGCCGAGTTAATTATCAGCAAGTAGATATGAACCAAGTATTGTCAGGCTCAATGCGTGCCCCCGGTGAAGCAGTGGGGCAGATTGCCCTTGAGTGTGCGATGGATGAATTGGCAGAGCAACTCAACCTAGACCCTGTCGAGCTGCGCCGTCGTAATGAGCCTGAGCAAGATCCTAGTAAAGGTGTCCCGTTTTCCACGCGTAAGCTCATCGCTTGTATCGATCAAGCAGCTGAACAGTTTGGCTGGAATCAACGCAATGCTAAGCCTGCCAGTCGCTTAGAAGGTGATTGGTGGATGGGTATGGGTATGGCAGCGGCAGCTCGCGGCAACAGCTTAGCGCCATCAGAAGCACGGGCGACCCTGCAAATAGATAACTCAAAAGCACTAGGCGTCAAAGCTGTGATTGAGACAGACATGACCGATATCGGTACAGGTTCTTATACCGTATTTACTCAGGTTGCTGCAGATTTATTAGGGCTACCAATAGATCATATTGAAATGAAACTTGGTGATACCAGTTTGCCACCTGCGGTAGGCTCAGGGGGCAGTATGGGCGCTGCCAGTTCAGGCAGTAGTATTTACCTTGCTTGTCAGCAGCTACGTGAAATGACCGCAGAAAAAGTCGGTCTATACCCTGATACCATTCAGCTGGATAACGGTCAAATTAAGCAGATAGGTGAGCATGATGCTAACTTGGTAGAAACCGTTATAGAAGCAGGAAAACAAAAAGTAGCAGGTTTGGGCGATAATATCGTAGATAAAGTCGCTGATTTAAAAGACAAATTAGCTGAAATAACAGGAATCTCACTAACTGAATCGAAAGAATATGACTTTAGTAATTTCCAGACTCATTCATTAGCCGATATCGTCGCTCAATATGATGACCAAAAACTCAGTGCCAAAGGTCAAATTGCACCGGGTAAAAATGCAAAAAGTCATCGCCAAGCGTCATTTGGTGCTAATTTTGCCGAGGTCGCTGTACACCGAGTCACTGGTGAAATACGCGTTAAACGTATGACTGGTGCCTTTGCAGCAGGGCGTATCCTCAATCACAAAACCGCGACCTCGCAGTGCTATGGCGGCATGGTATTTGGTATTGGTTCGGCATTGATGGAGCAGGTGATTCACGATAAGCGTGACGGTCGGCTATGTAATCATAATCTTGCAGAATACCATGTCCCAGTCAATGCGGATGTCCCTCAGCTTGATGTTATCTTGGTAGAAGAGGACGATCCGTATACCAATCCAATGCACATAAAAGGTATTGGGGAAACGGCGATTGCTGGTGCTGCCGCTGCTATTGCTAATGCCGTTTACAACGCCGTGGGTGTACGAGTTTATGACTTTCCTATTACCCTCGACAAATTACTTTATGAACTACCAGAGTAGGTTTTTAGTCAGATAGATGGACAATATAAACCCGCTAATTGTAGTCGTTAGCGGGTTTTATAAGTGGACTAGGATGGATATAGACCGTATATAGATATAAATGATAGATAGTATATAAGAGACATTATGAATCAAATTGCTGATATTCTTAAGCTGGCACGCGAGGCTCAGCAACAACAGGTTGACGCGGTACTAGCAACCGTCGTGCGTACAGAAGGGTCAACCTATCGCCGCGCAGGCGCAATGATGCTTATCTGTGAAGATGGTCGTTCGGTCGGAATGATTAGCGGTGGCTGCTTGGAGCCGCATATTATCAAACGTGCTTTTTGGCTCACACGTGATGGTGCAAACGTGCAAGTTTACCAAACGGGTGACGACATCGAATATGCTGAAAATGGTAATGTGCGAGCGAGCGTATCAGAAGAGGGTTTTGACTTTGATAGAGGTAGTGATAATAAGGGCACAGATAATAAATACGATGAACAAGATATTGATTTGGACGAGTTAAATTTTGGATTAGGCTGTAATGGGCGCGTACACGTGTTGTTTGAAAGGCTGGCAACGGCAATGCCTTTGTTAAATGTCATCAGTCAGGTTCGTCAGTCTCAGCAGCCGGTAACGGTAGCAACTTTAATCCGCTCTACAATCCATTTTAATATCCAAAATAATCCAAACTCTCAACTTCAAATTGGTTTGCGTCTTAACCTAGATAATTATATCAAGTCAGGAAAACTCACTGCTATCGACGCTAATCATTCAGATAAAGTGGTATCTAATGCTTCAAGCACAGTTATCCATGCTATTGAAAGTTTATCCGAATATAAACTGCTCCATAAAAATGCTGAGTACGTCATCGTAAAAGATGACAGTGATGATTTAGCCACAGAATGGCTGATTCAGCGCCCACAACCACAGATACGCTTGCTGATTTGTGGTGCTGGCAATGATGTGATGCCGCTAGTTACGATGGCAAAGCTGCAAGATTGGCATGTGACAGTGGTAGACAGTCGAGCGCAATATGCCACGCAGCGGCGTTTTCCTGAGGCAGATAGAGTGATGGTACTGGCGTTAAATGATAGTGACACTTTACTAAAACTAAGTAAAAATGCCACTATTGCTTTAATGTCGCATAGTCTCAGCCAAGACCGTGCTCGCCTTGGCGTATTATTAGAGCATGCTAATCACTATAAATATCTTGGACAACTAGGACCACGCTATCGTACTGAGCGCTTAATCGAAGAAATTAGTACAACGCTTACACATCCTACCAGTTTAAACCTAGGTATCAAAAAACTGCATTATCCGATTGGTTATAAGCTGGGCGGAGATGGACCTGAAGCATTAGCACTGGGTATCATGGCACAAGTCAATGCGGTCGTGCATAATCAGCTGCCGCCAGCAGAAAACTCAGACACTCATCTGTCAAACACTAACTTTACAACGCTGTTTTCTACACATATTGACTCTATAGAGACGACTGCTATAAGTGCTCGTGCATCGAAAAGTTTATCATGAGCAGCGACGTATCTATTTTAGCATCTACACAACTAAAGCCAATAAATCTATCAAAGCCACCAAACCATGCGGTCATTATTTTGGCCAGTGGACTGAGCCTGCGTTTAGGTCAAGCAAAACAGTTACTGTGTAAAGATGGCGAACCCTTAATTTGCTTCATGACTAAACTCGCACTTTCTACAAAACCGCAAGCAATTATTATAGTCATTCCTGATAATCAACCATCAATAGCCAGTGCGATGAATGAATTGGCTTTTCAGTACTCTATGATTCAAATGGTCGTAAATTCTACGCCTGAAATAGGTATGGCGTATAGTTTGGATTTGGCTATTGAGGCAGTCACGCAGTTGACAAGTTCATTAATCGAGCGCGTCGTCATTATGGGTGTTGATCAAGTTTTACTCGATGAGCAGCATTTAATGGGACTGCTGGCAGGTAAGGAGTCAGTGGTAGCAAGTGAATATAGTAGCTGGCAGCATTTAAATAATATGAATTTAAATGAAACGTCTGCTGCCACTGCATTAAAGCAAAATGTTATCGGACTACCTTTAACGATTGATTGTGATTTACTCAGAGAGTGGCAAGCATTGCTGGTAGGCGATAAAGGGCTGCGTTATTTAATTAGAGGTTTGCCGCCCAGTCAGATGAGTACCGTTGTTAATAATCAACTGAGCTATGATATCGATACTCCTGAGCAACTTGCTCATGCTAAGCAAAAAGGCTGGCTGGATAAATAGTATTAATAGTGTCAATCCATAAGTGATAAAAATGATAAATGTGATAGAAACAGAACGTCTTTACCTCAGGCAATGGCAAGCAAGTGACTTTGCTGTTTTTGCTGAAATAAATGCTGATCCTGAAGTAATGAAATATTTCCCCAAGTTATTAACGCCTAAAGTAAGTGACATCATCGCTAGTAAATGCCAGCAGCTTATCGCTAATCAAGGCTGGGGGCTTTGGGCAGTATGTTTAAAAAATAGCACCAAAACATATGATGATTTTATCGGTTTTGTTGGCTTGAATGATACTCACGCAGATATGTCTTTTACCCTGGCTGTCGAAATTGCATGGCGACTACATAAAGATTATTGGGGACAGGGCTATGCTACAGAGGCGGCGCGTGCGGCGCTGAATTTTGCTTTTACTGAGCTGTCGCTCGATGAGGTTGTGTCATTCACAGCGGTTATCAATAAGCGCTCGCAATTGGTTATGGAGCGCCTTGGCATGATGAATACCCGAGCCAACTTCTATCATCCAGCCCTTGACCCTAACCATCGGCTGGCTGAGCATGTACTTTATAACATGACGCGGCAACAGTGGAACAATCAGTTAGCAGGCTTGTGACCACAAATCAATGCCTACACTCTGATATTAACAGGACTACTCGAAGATATTACTACCGTTATACAACACAAGATAAGGTTTGCGATATAATTTATTTTCTATTAAATGTAAAATAAGGTCGTCTTATGAATCGTACATTATGGTTAGTCATTGGCATCAT
This sequence comes from Psychrobacter sp. TWR1-1-1, assembly GCF_049895865.1. Classification (NCBI taxonomy): domain Bacteria; kingdom Pseudomonadati; phylum Pseudomonadota; class Gammaproteobacteria; order Moraxellales; family Moraxellaceae; genus Psychrobacter; species Psychrobacter sp. TWR1-1-1. Next base: position 44,946 of record NZ_JAFCTE010000007.1, read on the forward strand.
TAGTATTCTTGGCGGTATCTTTGCATTTTTTAATCCTCTTAGCGCCACTTTGGCCGCTGAGCAGTTAGCAGGTTTTATCTTCCTTTTAGTGGGTGTTTTACAGTTTATTGCCTTGTTCCGAGCACATAGTACCACTGGAAAAGTGCTGGCGGCCATCGGCGGTGTACTTGGTGTATTGATTGGTATTGAATTATTACAAGATCCGTTGCAAGGCATATTGACCTTGACCATGGTAATTGCTATTTTATTTATGGCAACAGGTATAGTCAGAGTTGTTGTTGCTTTCGGTCTACGTCGGACAGTGGCTTTTGTCCCAATATTACTCTCAGGTCTGCTCTCGATTATATTGGCTATCATGATATTTACCAGTTATCCGCAGTCAGCGACGTATATTCTTGGCATACTGTTGGCCGTCGAGTTGATATCTAACGGCATATCATTAATTATGTATTCACGTATACAATCAATTGTGGTGCGCAATATATAAGTTTAGTTATATAGTCAGAGCATTTTTAAACCGCTACGGTGTTACCCGCTCTAGATGTACTCAGTGTACTATCTGCGGTCGGTCGCCTTGTAGCGATTCTAAAATTCCTTGACTATAGCAACAAACAAAAAAGACGCTATTTAAAGCGTCTTTTTTTTATTTCATAATTTATTTGAATATCACATCTTAACCATGCGTAAAGGCTAAGTGCAATTTGTAGTACTTTATCCTTGTATACAAATCGTATTAAATCGGCTACAGCAGAAGATGAAAGAAAAAAATATATTGAAAGTAAAGCAGATGTGAGAGATTGAAAGAAGTGCGCTTGGTTTGATATAAGCGCACTGGTCAGTATGGCAGCGTGTCATACTGATATTTAATGGTATATCAAGCGGTTTGGTTGATTTAGCTAAGAAATCTTAATCCAGATGTTTTCAATGCCCATACCATCTCAACAAAGGCGCGGCTATTAGTCAAAGGCTCGCCATCGATGATGAGGGCGTAACCTGAACCATCAATCCATAAGAACACAAAACTGGTCTCAGGAATCAGTAAGTCGACTTGTTGAAAAAACGAGATGGCTTGGCTTTCGACTGCCCAGCCGCGTTGTTTTTGGCGTATCATAAAACCTGAAAAATCAGCAGCTGCAACACTGAGCATATCTGCTTCTTCTTGGCTGTAACCGATTCTTGCTAGGCAAAATCCTTCATCAGAACCAATAGCAGCACGGCGTTTGCCTGACAAGCTGGCAACCACATATGGCAAAAACTGATCCAATGGCAGATTGGGTGCAGGTAAGAGCAAAGATAGCTTTTCAATCCAGCCGTATTCTATAAAACTCTGTAGCCATTCATCAGAATAACGCTCGAGCCAATCAGCGGCGAGCAATGTCTGCTCATAGGATAGTAAGTCTTGTAATGACAGCTGTTCATCAGTGGGCTCACTTTGTGAAAATGCCTCAAAAATACCGGCTGGAGTGAGAGTTAGATACGTTTTATCGGCATTTAAGTAAGAGGACATAGCGGCTACCATTGTGATGAAAGTGTTGAATCGGCGATAAATTAAGTCTTGATGGTCTGATCAAGGTGTTGCTGACAGTTGTTCCAGCGCTCATCGAACTGCCAGTCGCTTTTACCTAAGCGAAACCATACTAGCGAGAAGGCAAGTCGATCATTGCGAGCGATACAGTGAGCAAAGAACTCGTTTTCGATTTGCTCAATCGTGCCCCAATCCTTATCCTCACGCGCCTGCATGAGCTCAGTAGTGATGTTTTTAGCAATTTCTTTGGCATCGTCGCTACTGATAAGCAATCGCTGATCCTGCTCATTGAGAGACGGTGATATAAGAACACTCCAGCGGGTCGCCAGCATACTATTGCGTTGAATATATCTTTTCTTACTAATACAATCGCGAAACCCTTGCTGGACATGAGGATACAGCCGATCTTTAATACGCGTAAACAGATTGTTTACATCGTAAGGAATATCATACCAGCAGCCATAAAAGAAGTCGGCGACAGCACCTTGCAGCGGCTCCTTTTCAGTTAAAAGTAAGGCAGCATTGATACGTTGTTCATGAAAATGACGGTTATTGGGAGCCAAAAAAACTTTACGCGAGTATAAACGAAATACTCGGCGCGCCTCCATCTCATTTTCTTTGATAAGGTCTAAATCAGACATAATAGTGTCCTTTAAGTCATAGAGTCTATTGTATGACTAACAGTGTATGGCCAATATCTTGTGGTCAAAATGATACAGCCACTATGGTGCGACAATAGGCTATGACTTCACTAAGCAAAAAGATGCAACGTACCAATTAATCACTAATCAAGTAAGGTCTGCATCAAATCTATCATAAATTCAGCATCTTCTTCATCCATGGCTTCAAAACCTTGAGGCATGCCAAGTTCAGCCAAGGCTTCTTTACCATCGTCATCATTATGCAAATTCAGAATCGCATTCATGAATATTTCGGTATCAGGAAAGTCATCTTTAATTAGTAATACATGACTGATATCTGCCAAATCACTTTCGATCAACACCGACAGCTGAGTTTTGGTCAGGCGTGAAAAGCTATGAAAAATCTCTGCCAAGAAGAAAGCTGCTTGAGCATCACCTTTGATGACTTTACGGGCAGCTGCCTGATAAGTCTCAGTGATATCCCAGTTGAGATCAGACTCTTCTATATCCACAGCTTCTAGTAAGCGTAAACCAATCAGCTTAACATCACGGTTGTCAGCCATTGCTATGGTTGCACCAGATTTAATGTCCTCTAAGTGCTTGATATCACTGTTTACCGCTGCAGCAATGACCATCTCATCTGATTTGCCAATAGGACGCGCAACGGCACGATAGCCTTGCTCACGGATCAATGTAGCTGCATCAAAAGGATTGGCATAAATGACCTGAATGTCGCCTGTCTCAATGATCTGCTCTTGCTCAGCATGTGAGGCAGGTATGTTTAGGTGCATATTTAGGTTGGCACGTTTTTGGATTAATGTATTAAACATATGCCAGCCTGCAAAACGCTCAGGCGAAAAATCAGGGGCGATTAACATATTGTGTGTCGTCATGATTTAGCCTTCCTCATTTTGATTCATTTGAGCATACTGAGCCGTCGCAGCTTCGATTTTGCTACGTGATGGTTTACGGCGTACCGAGGTATAACCCACTGTTTCGCCGCGACGAATGTTCGGCACAACGGTCGCATAGACCCAGTAATGACTACCATCTTTGCATAAGTTCTTAACATAGCCATGCCATTTTTGCCCTGCCTCTGCGGTATCCCACAAATCTTTATAAGCGGCCTTTGGCATATCAGGGTGGCGCAAAATAGATTGTGGCTGACCAATCAGCTCATCAACGCTGTAGCCACTAATTTCAACAAAAGCATCGTTGACGTGAGTCAGTACACCGTTCAAATCGGTGCGCGATACAATCAGCTTACCATCAGGATAAGGGCGTTCAATACCAGTATCATAGACAGTCCGCGATGTACCATCATAGTAAGTCAGAGTAATCTGCTCAGCGGGCATATCAGGCTTGTGTGCATCAGGGATTGGAGAACCCATCGTAATCTCCTTCATTTATCGTTATATTTATAATGATTAAAAAGCCAATCTGGCGTGGTACTTGTCGATGAACATTATTGTATTTTAGCTTATGTGTTGCCTTTTAGCTCAGTAGTAGACCCAATATCTATTAGGCGATTATCTCATACAAATAATGTGCAACCTCTTAAATAATTTTTATGAGACAGTCACTCAATTTTGATTTAAAGTGATATTTATCAGTCAAGTTCTACGTTATATGACGCTAAATAATACAATAATGTGCTATCGACAAAAATCCAAATTCACCAATTAGATAAGTTTTGCAAGGGCTTCTGAGGCACGCTTTATATCTAAGAATATCAAACCAAGTTTCGCATTTGGTTTTGCCATAATGGTAAGTACAGCTTCATCTCCAGATGAGGTCATAATTACGTAGCCTTTTTCACCTTGAATCATAATACGATCGATACCACCACGTGCTAGCTCACGACCTGCGCGGTCACCCAATGACAATAAAGCGGCTGACATAGCGCCGACACGGTCTTCGTCAACGCCCGTTGGTAATGCTGATGCAATCATAAGACCATCGTTAGAAATAAGAGCAGATGCTTCAACATCGGCTGATGAGCTGTTTAGGTCTTCCAAAATTTGCTGGAATGAATCTGTACGCATATCGCTTTCTCTGTGACGGGTTATTCAATGGATAAAATAACGGTTAGTAATGTTAGAAAATAAATGTCGACTAAGCCAGTTATTATAAACCCTTGTTACCAATATTGATATACATAGAAGCAGGTGAAAAGCCAGATTTTGGAGCTTTTATACCGTTTAATACTCATTATTGACCTTTTATCTCCAAAATAGAGGGCATTCTATAGATATTTATTGAGATTAGAGGTGCTCGGACATCAGAAAAAAAGACGTTTTAGTAATGCATGTCTATTCTTACCACAATTAATTGTATCTATAGGCTAATAAACCGATTTTTCGAGGTTTCATGAAAACGTGCACTTTAGACTATACCCATAAAATCACTTATAACTTTTCATGATGGCGATATTTACTAGACTTATACGCCTCAAAAATGATATATAGTTATGAGATAAAAAATGTTCTTGTCTCTGAATTTGGTCTCTCAGCATAAGTTCAGTTAGCTTTTTTAATCCCATTTGTCTCTACATAATTCAGCGTGTAGAGGTAATTTCAGTTTTACATCAGTGTCCACAATCCCCTCGTTTGCTATCAATACGACGTGACATCGGTGTAAATAACCACGAACACCATTTTTACCCTAAGGAAAAGATATGAGTATCAGTCAGGCCATCGAAAAAGTTGAAGCACGTTATGCCCATCAACCTGAATTCGTTCAAGCGGTAAAAGAAGTTGCAATCACGATTGCCCCGCTATACAACGCCCATCCAGAGTATGATACTTTTAAAATATTTGAACGCCTTGTTGAGCCTGACCGTATTATTGCTTTTCGTATTAATTGGGAAAATGACCAAGGTGAAGTTCAAGTGAACCGCGGCTGGCGCGTCCAGTTCAGCAACGCTTTGGGACCTTATAAAGGTGGTGTGAGATTTCATCCTACTGTCAATCAATCTGTATTGAAGTTTTTAGGCTTTGAGCAAATATTCAAAAATGCATTGACTGGATTGCCAATGGGTGGCGGTAAAGGCGGCTCTGATTTTGATCCCAAGGGCAAAACAGACAGTGAAATTCGTCGTTTTTGCTACGCCTTTATGCGTGAGCTACATCACTATGTAGATAAAGACATCGACGTGCCAGCTGGTGATATTGGCGTGGGTGGACGTGAAGTTAGCTATATGTTTGCTATGTATAAGAACCTAACACACGAATATGGTGGCGTTTTGACTGGTAAAGGCGTTGGTTTTGGTGGTAGTTTGATGCGTACTGAGGCGACAGGCTATGGTGCTGTGTATTTCTTAGAGAACATGCTTGCTAAGCAGAATGATGATATTAAAGGTAAAAGAGTGCTGGTTTCGGGTGCTGGTAACGTCTCATTACATGCTGCTGAAAAAGCCCATATGCTGGGCGGCATCGTCGTCACCGTCTCAGACTCACAAGGGACTTTGTATGATGAAGCGGGTCTGAATCAAGAAAAAATTGATTGGCTTAAAGCGCAAAAAGCAAAAAGCAAACCGTTGGCTGAGTACGTTGAGGTGTATGGTGGTGAATGGCTTGCGAAGCAAAAGCCATGGCAATTTAAAGGTGATATCGCGATTCCATCAGCGACGCAAAACGAAGTCAATGAAGAAGATGCCAAGCTCATGGTTGAAAATGGCATTACATACGTTGTCGAAGGTGCCAACATGCCATTGACTGCCGAAGCCATCGATTATATTCGTTTGCACCGTGTACATTATGCCCCAGGTAAGGCGGCCAATGCAGGCGGTGTGGCAGTTTCTGCGCTTGAGATGTCACAAAACTCAGTACGTCAGTATAAGAGCTTTGAGCAAATAGACTTGCGCCTCAAAAACATCATGAGAAACATTCATGACAGTGCAGCCAAAGCTTCAGAACAGTATGGTCAAACAGATAATGGCTATATCAACTATATGGCCGGTGCAAATATCGTTGGTTTCAAACGGGTTGCCGATGCGTTGGTCGCTTATGGTATTTTAAACTAAGCACTTTTATCATAGTTACTTATTGATGAATAGGTATTTGCTTAATAGGTATCTACTTAATAATTATCGACTAACCATAAGTATTTAGTACTTTTACTTGATATTACTATTTTTTGAATGACCCATGACATGCAATGTCAAAGCATTCTCTACAAAGTGATACGATTGTCGTATTGATAATACGCATTTCTTGAAAGATAATTAATGCAGAACAGTCAATAAAAATAATTTTGTGGAGACCGTTATGAGTAAAATTTTTAAGTCATTTTCCCTAAAGACCTTAGGTACTCGTGCTGCAGTCGTAATGGGCACGGCTATTTTAAGTACAACAATCTATGCATCTGCACATCAGCCATTAGCAAGTGAGGTGCAAGCCGCTAAAGCCAGTAAAATAAGCTTACAACAAGCCATTGCTATTGCTGCCAAAAAGTCATCCGGTCTATTAATGAGCGCCAGCTTTGACCACGATGATGATAAAGTGCAAGGTGGTCTGTATGAGATGGAATTTATCACAAGCAGCCGAAGCTATGAAATCAAAGTCGATGCCATGACTGGTAAAGTTATCAGCACGGATGTAGATCGATTAGACAATGATGATATGGCAGACTATAAGGCGCTAAAACAAGCGAAGATTGATGCTAAACAGGCAATAAAAATTGCTGAAAAGCAAAGTGGTGGCCGTGTTATAGAGGTTGAATTTAAAAATGACCGAGATTATAGTGATCACGCGACCTATTATGAGACTGATATCCTCAAAGGTAATAGTATCGTTTGGTTGAATGTCGATGCCAATACTGGCAGCGTATTTAAAAATAAATTTAAGAAATAACGTAGATAGATATTGCTAGTATTCGTTTTCCTTGTTACTCAGATTTTTGGAAGTGGAATAGGATAACAACTTGTTGATACTTGCAGATTAAACAAGCCTCAATCATTCAGTGATTGGGGCTTGTTTTTATGATGAGTAGTTATATGAATGTGCTATGCCATCTCGCGCCATTTGCCTTGAACCATAATACCGTGAATAGGGTTTAGTCCCATCTGATAGGCTAGATCAGCAGGACGGGTAATATCCCATAGCGTTAAATCGGCATCGCAGCCAACTTCTATTTTACCTTTTTTGGCTAGACCTAAGGCCTTTGCCGCATGAACCGTTGCCCCTGCTAATACTTCTTCAGGGGTTAGATAAAATAGTGTACAGCCCATATTCATCGCAAGCAATAATGAGGTAAGCGGTGAAGTGCCAGGATTACAATCAGTAGAAACTGCCATAGGTACTTGGTGTCTGCGTAATGCCTCAATGGGTGGCAACTTGGTATCCCGCAGGGTATAAAATGCACCGGGCAACAGAACTGCAACCGTATTGCTTGCTGCCATTTTTTTGATGTCATCTTCTGATAAATGCTCCAAATGGTCGCTTGATAGCCCCTTATATTCAGCAACCAAGGCACTACCACCTATGTCAGATAATTGCTCAGAGTGCAGTTTAACTGGTATATTTAATGAGCGCGCGACTTCAAAAACCCGTCTGATTTGCTCAGTGCTAAAGGCAATATTTTCACAAAAGCCGTCGACCGCATCGACCAAGCCCTCTGAATGCAAGATTGGTAGCCACTCGCACACTTGCTCGATATAGTCATCCGAGCGGTCCTGCATGTGAGATTTGTATTCAGGTGGCAAGGCATGCGCCGCTAGATAAGTGGTGCTCACATGGATATTGTGTTTGTCACTAAGTTGGCGAGCAACCGTGAGCATTTTGCGTTCAGTATCTAAATCTAAGCCGTAGCCCGATTTGATTTCGATACTGGTGACGCCTTCTTTCATGAGTGCTATTAAGCGTTTCTCACTTTGTGCAAATAACGATTCAATACTAGCGGCGCGGGTGGCACTAACCGTCGCAACGATACCGCCGCCTTGTGCAGCAATGTCTTGATAACTAGCGCCTTGCAAACGTGCCTCAAACTCGTTACTGCGATTGCCACCATAGACGATATGAGTGTGACAGTCGATAAGTCCAGGAGTTATCCATTTACCATCTACGTCTGTGATTTGGTGGTCTTGATAGTGAGTCAGATGAGCAGTGATTTGATTGTGCTCACCAATCCAAGCAATGCTGCTATTTTTAATACCGATAGCAGCATTGTTTAATTGACCATATGGGATGCTATTTGTATGTTCATCTGTATACATGCCAAAACCATACTGCACTGAAAAAGTCGCAAGATTGGCATTGATAAAAACATGATCAAATGATGCCATGCTAGCATCGTTGAGCGTGATCTCTGTCGTATTATTGGAATCATCCATAATATTCTCCTGATTATTTTGCAGGCAGTGATTTTTGTTAGTAAGACTTAGACGACCAGTAAATGCTGTTCTACCATAATGGCCAGCAATCTAGCCGCGACCTTGCAGCTGCACCCATCAATATCAAAGGTGGGATTAATCTCGGCAATGTCTACCATTTTTACTTTACCAGTAGCCATAATGGTTTTTACCATACGCTCAACGAAACCCAGCTCAATACCATAAGCCGCTGGGGCACTCACACCGGGCACAACACTGGCAGGCAAGCAGTCCATATCGATGGTCAGATAAATCACATCGACCTGATTGATAAAGCTGATAACCTGATCGGCAAGTGTCTGCCAAGGCTGATAGTGGCAGTCTTCATCACTGATGATATGCACGCCCAATTGCTCAGCACGATCAAACAGCGCCGCCGTGTTAGAAAACCGACTGACACCAATACAGCAATAATGGAAAGGCTGACCATGTGCGTCAAGATGCTCGGCAATTTGACGAAACGGTGTACCAGAAGTCGCTACATCAGATTGACGAATATCAAGATGCGCATCAAAATTAATGATGCCGATGGTAGGTGTGGCATTTGCTTCGCTTTTATTTTCTAATGCCTGCCATAGTCCCAAAAAACTACCATAGGCGATGGCATGACCACCACCAAGACCAATGGGCAAGCCGCCTTTTTCAACAATAGCACTCACCTTATCCGCATATTCGAGCTGAGCTTGCTCAAGAGTGTGCGCAGCAAAGTCATCATCGTCGTGACAATAGATATCGCCTGCATCACCTAGCAATGTTGCCAATTGGTTATCATAGCGTGTCTGCAACGACGCAATCACTGGCAGCGTCGCAAACGCTCGGCGAATCAGCGGCGGGGCAGCTCGTGCACCCACGCGGCCTTGATTGCGCCTAACTCCTTGATCACATGCAAAGCCAATTAGCCCAATATTTTGATCCTCGTAAGGCTTTGCAAGCTGATACCAGTAGCGGGCGCGCGCAGTCTCAAATGGCTCTGCACGACCTGTCCACTGCGTCATGTCAGCCGCTGTATGACTCACGGTTGTGCTAGTTGTCGTCATAGCCATCGCTCATTTCCTTTAATTATCTAACGCTTATTTAGACTCATACCAGTCGCTGCGTAGTGACTGCCAGTGCTCAGCAAGTGTACCGTCTAATACCAACTGCTTGGCCGCTTCGATATCAGGGGCTAGGTAGCGATCTTTGTCATAGAAAGTCACTTGCGCACGCAGTTTCTGATGTGCCACTGTCAACGGCTCTGATGTCTCTAATCCGCGATGGAAATCTATCCCTTGACCGGCAGCCAACAGCTCAATACCGATGATAGTGGCCGTGTTTTGCGCCATCTCGTATAAGCGGCGTGCGCAATAGGTCGCCATGGAGACATGATCTTCTTGGTTGGCAGAGGTTGGGATGCTGTCAACGCTACCCGGATGGGCGATAGATTTGTTTTCTGAAGCCAGTGCCGCTGCTGTCACATGGGCGATCATAAAGCCTGAGTTGACCCCAGCGTTATCAACCAAGAATGGCGGCAGACCACCTGACAGCGTCGCATCGATAAGTAAGGCCACACGGCGCTCAGACATAGAACCAATCTCGGCAATTGCCAAGGCTAAAATATCAGCGGCAAAAGCGACTGGCTCAGCATGGAAGTTACCACCTGATATAGCCACTGGGCCATCTTCGTTATTAAAAATTAGCGGATTGTCAGTGACGGCATTGGATTCGATTAGTAGCGTTTTACCTGCTTGATTGATGATATCAAGACAGGCACCCATGACTTGCGGCTGACAACGCAAGCAGTAAGGGTCTTGAACTCGATCATCTTGCTCACCGTCATGCGAGGCGCGAATGGCACTGCCTTTGATTAATTGACGGTGCGCTTTGGCGATTTCAATTTGACCATGATGCCCACGTACTTCGTGAATACGCGCATCAAATGGTGAGTCCGATCCTTTGGCCGCATCAATTGACAGGGAGCCAACGATAGTTGCTGTCTCCAGCAAATCACGCGCTAAGAAATAACCCCGTAATGCCAATGCGGTTGAGACTTGCGTGCCATTGATAAGCGCAAGGCCTTCTTTGGCTGCTAGGGTAATTGGCTCAAGTCCATGCTGTGCTAGCGCGTCTGCTGCAGGCACTTTTTTGCCAGCGACAAACACGTCACCTTCACCCATCATTGCAAGCGTCATGTGTGATAAAGGCGCTAAATCACCAGAAGCACCAACAGACCCTTTTGCCGGAATATTTGGCGTGATTTGATTATTGATTAAGGCAAGTAAGCTGTCCACTACCTCGCGGCGTACGCCTGATACACCTTGTGCTAGGCTGGCCACTTTCATCACCATAATCAGTCGTACCACGCCAGCAGGAAGTGCTTCACCAGTACCTACTGAGTGAGAAACAATCAAGTTGCGCTGAAGTAGCTCAAGCTGATCATCACTGATACGGGTCTTTGCTAACAGGCCAAAACCAGTATTGATGCCATAAGCGCTTTTGTCTCGGGCAATAATCGTACGCACATCTTCATGTGAGGTATCGATGGCCTTATAAGCACTCTCAGGTAATGTCAATATGACAGGCTGCTCATAGATATCACGTAGCATCTTAAAGCTAAGCTGGCGAGGGTGTAGGGTTAATTGTTTGATATCGTTCATAGGGTGATCCTAGTATTGTAAGACATATGGGTTATATTATTTTTGATTCATGTCTTTGTTGAAATGACGTTTTTTAAATGTTTTTAGTTAACGTAATACCTGTTATTAAATTTGTTTCTTTAGCCAATCCAGTTGAAGTACATGGCTAGATGTCCGAATGCCGCAGCTAATAAAATACTGAATACCACACGCTCAAACCAGATAATGACCATTTTGCCGACAGATAATGGTATTTCAGTGGCAAGCACACAAGGAATCATGGCAGAGAAAAACAACACGCTGCTAATAGAGATGACCCCTGCAACATAGCGAGTCAGTATATCAGCCTCACTGAGGAGCAGTGCTGGCAAGAACATTTCAGCCAATCCCGCTGACATACCTTTGGCGGCAACCAAAGGCTCTGGTAAGCCGCTAAGCCATGTGAATGGATAAAGAAGCAAGCCTAAAGCATCGAATACAGGCGTATACTTTGCTAATATCAATCCTGTCAAGCCAACCGCGATGATAGAAGGCACAATCGCCGCTGCCATCGTCAGCCCATCGCGAAAGTTAGACCATAAGATTTGTTTTAGGTCAGTGGCACGGCGTGAAGTGGACAAACCCAAATCAAATGCTGCCGCCAGACGTGTACCACGTTTATGGTCTAAAGCGGGACGTTCAACGCTATCATCAACAAGGCTAATGGGTGGAATACGAGCAGTAATCGCAGTGACGATAAAGGTAATCACTAGCGTAGACCAAAAGAACAGATTCCAAAACTCCATCAGACCAAGCGTTTTGGCAACAATCACCATAAATGCCGCTGATACGGTCGAAAATCCAGTCGCAATGATAATGGCTTCGCGCGCTGAATATTGCTTTTGCAAGTAGACACGATTAGTAATGAGCAGCCCGATAGAGTAGCTACCAACAAAGGATGCGACCGCATCAATCGCTGATGAACCTGGGGTTTTCCAGATAGGTTTCATGATCGGCTGCATGAGCACACCGACCATCTCGAGCAAACCAAAACCCACCAAAAATGCTAAAATTAATGCCCCAAGCGGTACAATCATACCGACTGGTAATGCCAGTTTTTCAAACAAAAACGGCAGCATGTCGGCTTCCATCATAAAGGCAGGCGCTACGTCAGCAACATACATCACTGCCAGTATCAGACCAATGATTTTAAAAGCAGTCATAATCATGTAGGTGATGTTTTTACGCCATGAGCCGTCTATAAATGGCTTGCTTACCCCAAAGATCATCAATAAAAATAATAACGTCACAGACAATGTATGCTGCTGATTGACCAGATAAGTTGCCCCATGATCGAACAAAATCGTGCTTTTCTCACCAATGGTAAATGGCACAAAAAACATGACCAAACCGATAGCACTAAAGACTATCAACTGCAGTAACGCTATAGATTTAGACAGTAGTGCTTCAGTTGGTGTCGCTGCTGCATCCTTGAGATTTAGTGTCGTATTTTGCTCAATCATATTATCCTCCTTGATAAAATGTCGATGATATCCTTATGTCAAGTAATCACTTATAAGGATAAAGGGTATGCTACTTAACCATCGGCAGATTTAGACCATAGTCTTTAGCTGTTTTGATCGCTAGCTCATAACCTGCATCCGCATGACGCATAACGCCTGAACCGCAATCGTTGACCAGCACTCGTGCCAAGCGTTTGGCTGCAGCATCAGTACCGTCTGCGACGATGACCATGCCTGAGTGCTGCGAGTAGCCCATGCCCACGCCGCCGCCATGATGCAGCGATACCCAAGTTGCGCCGCCTGCGACATTGAGCATACCATTCAATAATGCCCAATCAGATACCGCATCTGAACCATCTTTCATGCTTTCTGTTTCACGATTAGGGCTAGCCACTGAGCCTGTGTCTAAGTGATCACGGCCAATAACGATAGGGCCTTTTAGCTCGCCGTTTTTGACCATCTCATTGAATGCGAGCCCTGCTTTGTCACGTTCACCCAATCCTAACCAGCAGATACGGGCAGGCAAACCCTGAAACTGAATGCGCTCTTTTGCCATATCTAACCAGCGATGGATATGTTGGTTTTCAGGGAACAGCTCTTTAATTTTTTGATCGGTTTTGTAGATGTCTTCTGGATCGCCTGATAATGCTACCCAGCGAAATGGGCCTTTACCTTGGCAAAACAGCGGACGAATATATGCAGGGACAAAACCTGGGAAATTAAAGGCATCTTTAACGCCTTCATCAAAAGCCACCTGACGGATATTATTACCATAATCGGTCGTTGGAATGTCCATTGCCTGCAAGTCTAGCATCGCCTGTACGTGTACGGCACAAGACTGAGCGGCAGCTTTGGTTAATGCTGCATGTTGCTCTGAATCTTCTTGGGCAGCTTTCCATGCTTCCACTGTCCAGCCACTTGGTAGATAGCCATTGATCAAGTCATGCGCTGAGGTTTGATCAGTGACCAAATCAGGCTTCATACCGCCAGCATTGGCGCGCTTGACCATCTCTGGCAATATATCTGCGGCATTACCAAGTAGGGCGATAGAGACCGCTTCACCTGCGTCGGTATGCTGTTTGATGAGCTCATAAGCATGGTCTAAGTCATCGGCTTGCTTATCGACATAACCAGTACGCAAGCGGAAATCGATACTAGATTGCTGACACTCGATGTTCAGTGAGGTTGCACCTGCAAAAGTCGCGGCTAATGGCTGCGCACCGCCCATGCCGCCAAGACCCGCGGTCAAAATCCAACGTCCCGCCCAGCTACCGTCATAATGCTGACGACCTGCTTCTACAAAGGTCTCATATGTACCTTGCACGATGCCTTGCGTGCCAATATAGATCCAGCTACCAGCTGTCATTTGACCATACATCATCAAGTCTTTGCGATCGAGCTCGTTAAAGTGCTCCCACGTCGCCCAGCGCGGCACAAGGTTAGAGTTTGCAATCAATACACGCGGGGCATTTTCGTGCGTTTGAAACACGCCAACTGGTTTGCCAGATTGCACCAATAAGGTTTCATCGTCTTCCAATTCTTTTAATGACGCTAGGATTTGATCGTAGCTTTCCCAATTGCGGGCTGCGCGTCCGATACCACCATAGACGACTAGGCTTTTTGGGTTTTCGGCCACATCAGGATGCAAATTGTTTTGCAGCATGCGATAAGGTGCTTCGGTCAGCCAGCTTTTGCAATGTAATGTGCTGCCCGTGGGCGCAGCGATTTCGCGGCTCTCATCACGGCGAGTCAGCTTAGTCTCTTTATTGGTTCCATGGTCAGTAGTCATTATCATATCCTTGTGATATCTGTTAAAACGATAAAGTAATCAAAGTAAGTGTTTTACAGTCAGTATATAAATTCAGCGAAACATCGATTAGATGACGCAGATTTTTTAGCACTGTCGTAAAGTTGTATATACAAATTATCAAAGATACTTTTTTCATGCAAGCAATTTTTTATAAATGACTCAATTATTTTTGTGAGGATTTTGGTAGATAGATAAATGTCACAGTGTTTTGCCAAGGTTCATGACGTTATCTCGTGATATTATGGCGCTACTATTATTGGTAAAACTAACGGTTAAACACGGACATGACAAAGACGATTCCGGCATATCAGCGCATAAAAAACGCCATATTAGACAATATTCACTCGGGTAAATGGCAAGCGGGCAATGCAATTTCTACAGAAATGGCGTTGGCAAAAGAGTTTGGCGTATCGCGTATGACGGTCAATCGCGCCCTAAAAGAGCTGAGCGAAGAGCGAGTGCTAGAGCGCCGGCAAGGGTCGGGGACGTTTGTCGCCCAGCAGCAGTTCAATCACACTTTTGTAGAAGTGCGCAATATCGCGCAGGATTTAAAATCTGCTAATCGTGATTATCAGGCGCAAGTGGTGAGTAAACGCATACTTACAGCTGCGATGTTAGACGATGAATTACGGCGTAAATTTGATATTGATGAAGTAGCTGTGTCTTCTAATACAAGCGCTAACACAAACGCTGATACAACCGTGATGGATGACAGTACTGGCGCAGATAGTAGTAGCGACGTTGCTGTTTTATACGAGGTAAAAATCATTCACTTTGCGGATGGTCAGCCCATACAGTTCGAAGAGCGCTGGGTGGATGCGCAAAAGGTGCCAGAATTTATTGAGCAGGATTTTAGTGTGGTCAACACCAGTGATTATCTCATTGCCAAAAGTCCACTAGAGCGCGGTCGCTATACCATTCGTGCACTGGCGGCACCAGATGAGATAGCTGTGCTACTGCAAATCACACCGCAGTCGCCGACATTGGTATTGCGTCGTCAGACGTATTCAGCAGGTCGAGTATTGACCTTTGTGAAGATGTGGCATGCAGGCGATCGTTATCAATTCTCCGGTGAATTATAATAGTCTTACGCATGCTCACTGTTTTTGTACGTTTATTCTTTCTGAAGTGCGCTAGTATATGAATAAATGGCTATTTAATTGGCAATAATAACGTTAATATCTGCCTAAAAAATGTCCAAAAATTCAAAGATAATATAGAAACAGTATTGAAAAATATGCTGATCATCCTCAAATCGAGCAGCCAAAGCTAAATAATGCGGCGCAAATACTTTATTATAGTATTTGCCTGTGCTGGTCTTATCCTTATTTGTTGCTATGGTTTTATTGGCACGATACCTTTTTGCATTATTCATTCACTCTTATAAGGACGTCTTATGAAACGTCGTACTCTTTTAGCACTTGCCGCCAGTACTATGCTACTTGCCGCTTGTGGTCAGTCTACTACCAATGAAGCAGAAACCAATGCGACAGACAGTGCCGCGACGGGTGGCTCTGATTTGCTGCAACGTATCAATAATGGTGGCACCATCAACGTCGGTACAGAGGGTACTTATCCGCCATTCACTTATCATGATGAGAGTGGCAAGCTAACTGGCTATGATGTCGAAGTGACACGTGCGGTTGCGGATAAACTGGGCGTAGACGTTGAATTTAAAGAGACCCAGTGGGATGCTATGCTGGCAGGTCTTGACTCAAAACGCTTCGATATGGTGGCCAATCAAGTAAGCTTGACCACGCCTGAGCGTTTGGCTAAGTATGACAAAGCCATGCCATATAGCTGGTCGGGCGCGGTTGTACTAGCATCGACTGATGACAATCGTTATAGCTCGTGGGAAGGTTTAAAAGGTCTGCGTACTGCGCAATCGCTAAGCAGCAACTATGGTGAGCTTGCAGAACGCTACGGCGCAGAAATCGTCCCTGTCGATGGTATGGCGCAAGCGATTCAACTGGTTAAGCAAGACCGTGCTGATTTTACGATGAATGACAATCTGGCAGTATTGGATTATCTCAAAAAATTCCCAGATGCAGCACTTGAGATCAAACTGACAGCGCCTGCGAGTGAGCAGACTGGTTCAGGTCTAGTACTCATCAAAGGGGATGACGCTGTGGTGGCAAAACTGAATGAAGCAATGGCCGCATTAGCAGCCGATGGGACGCTGACCAAGCTTAGCGAAGAGTTCTTTGGTGCTGATATAAGTCAACAAAAATAATGCTAGCGTCTATCACGTCAATGCTAGTTGAGTTACTGGCACTACTACCATTTATGGATCCTGCACGGGCGCAAATTGTCATCAATTCATTTTGGCCAATGCTTAAAGGCGGTATTTATTATTCGATACCGCTGGCGTTGATCTCATTTGCGATTGGTATGGCTATTGCGCTGACAGTAGCGCTGATTCGTATCGTACCGCGTGCTGGCTGGTTCCATGAAATCATATACAGACTTGCGCGTATTTATGTGTCCGCCATTCGCGGGACACCGATGCTGGTTCAGCTATTTATTATTTTCTACGGCTTGCCAAGTATCGGAGTAAAGCTTGATCCTTTTCCCTCAGCGATTATTGCCTTTTCGCTCAATATTGGCGCGTATGCATCTGAGACGGTGCGTGCCTCTATTTTGTCCATTCCAAAAGGACAGTGGGAAGCAGGCTCGACCGTAGGCTTGACGTATCTACAAACCTTTCGCCATGTCATTTTGCCGCAAGCACTTCGGGTGTCAGTACCCCCGTTATCCAATACCTTTATTAGCCTAGTAAAAGACACGTCTTTGGCGTCATTGGTATTGGTAACCGAGCTATTTAAACAGGCGCAAATCATCACGGCACGTAACTATGAATTTATGTTGGTCTACACCGAAGCAGCGATTATTTATTGGGGTATTTGTCTGTTCTTAACCTTTATTCAAGGTAAGCTTGAAACCAGACTTGATCGCTACGTGGCGAAATAAACCCTTGATAATGGGGGCAGTATAGGATGGTAATACCGCGTCGATAAGCGTGTGTTATTAGCAAACAGATATCAGTACAACAGGAAGCTTTATGATTCAAGTCACTAATATTCACAAAGCCTTTGGTGGCAATCAAGTGCTTAAAGGCATCGACTTGACCATCGAAAAAGGCAAGGTAGTGGTGATATTAGGGCCGTCAGGGTCTGGTAAAACCACTTTTTTACGCTGCTTGAATGCGTTGGAAATTCCTGATCAAGGCATTATCGCTTTTGATGATGGCAGCTTAACGGTTGACTTCGCTACCAAGCCCAAGAAGAAAACGTTGCTGGCGTTGCAGCGTAAATCAGGCATGGTATTTCAATCTTATAACTTGTTTCCACACAAGACCGCGATTGAGAATTTAATGCTTGGGCCGACGGTAGTGCAAGGGCAAACTAAGGCGCAAGCCCGCGAACAGGCACTGGCATTACTTGATAAAGTAGGCTTATCGGATAAGGCAGATCTGTATCCGTTTCAGCTATCTGGTGGTCAGCAGCAGCGTATCGGCATTGCTCGTGCACTGGCTATCGAGCCGTCATTATTATTATTTGATGAGCCGACCTCTGCGCTCGATCCTGAATTGGTACAAGATGTATTGGGCACAATGAAGCAACTGGCATCTGAAGGCTGGACGATGGTCGTTGTGACTCATGAGATTAAATTTGCTCGTGATGTGGCGGATCATGTGGTGTTAATTGAGGATGGTCATGTGGTCGAAGAAGGTAGCGCTAAGCAGATGTTCGAAGTGTCTACGCATCCACGTACGCAGGCCTTTTTGCAGCGTATTGAACAGTAATATCATCAAGACAGTCCAAGTTATTTAGCAACTGTCTATGGCATAAATACTTACCTCTTAAGTAAAGTGTCAAGCACAATAAAGCCCCGACTATATCGATATAGTTGGGGCTTTATTCGTCTAATAGCAATGTTACCAAGGCTGTTCAAACTCCTTAAAGAGTACAGACTAAATTCTTTGTCGTCTTTTTAGCCAGCGTGGTACGCGAGTGGCAGTGCCGTTTAATATGGCATTAAATAAAGCTGCCAGTAAGATTAATACCACGCCCACATATTGAATCCAAGATAAGGATTGATGCAGTAATAGTATGGCAAGGGCAATGGCAGTCAATGGCTCAAAAATCGTAAATACTGATGCACGAGTGGCAGGTAATTTCTCTAATGCTTTCATATAAAGGGCAAAGGGCACGACGGTTCCAATCAAAGACAACCCCAAGGCATAGCCCCAAGTATGTAAAGGTAAGCTTAATAATTGCCCATAGGTTTGATAGGTTTCAGGTAATAATAGCAGTACACCAGCACTGATGATAATAGAGGTAAAAAACACCAAAGGCGCAGGGTGTGCATCGTGCATCGCGCGCTTGCCCAGTACCCCGTATAAGGAATAACAGACGCCTGCTAGCAGTCCTAATAGGATGCCCCAGTTGACTTGTGCTTGCTCACCCAACATCGTCAATCCAACACCAAATACCGCCATGAGCGCCAGTAATGCCGACTGGCGAGTGATAGATTCATCAAGCAAGAATGCCGAAAACAATAAGCTAAATACAGGCGCAGTATAAAGCAAGGCAACCGCAGGCCCAGCACCGACATAGATCACAGCAAAAAAGTAGCATACCGACATACCAAGTACGCCAATCAAAGACTGCAATGCCAGTCCAAGCCACTGCTTTCGACGAAGCTTGATAAGGTGCGGCCATAATTTCGGTAGCATGACAAGAATAAGAAAAGCCGCGGTCACGATACGTAAGATCGTAATTTGCCAGCCACTAAAGCCGATTTGATTGAGGTAGGTCGAGAATATCCCCAAGGTACCCCAGCAGACAGCCGCTGTGATAATTTGAATAGTGCCTATCCATGACTGCCGTGCTGACATTACGCTACCAGTGTTTGTCATATCGCTCTCTATTTTTATGTGATATCAAAACCCATGCCCAAACTCAAAACCTCAAACTGTCCAAGCCTTTTAGCTAATGGCATCATACAATACTGAAATAAGAAAAAGACAACCCGAGTAAGGGCTGCCTTTTGTTTATTTTTTCAATCTATCATTAAAGCGTTAATTAAGTTCGAACACAAGTCAGTTAGACATAAAATTCAATTTATTTGAGTTAGAGGTACGCTTGTTTTTAGCTTATCACCCTTTGGTGTCATATCCCCCAAACTTATGCATCATGACTTACAACTGTAGTAAAAAATTCGTCAGCAAGCGTTTGGCACCTTCCGTCGCAAATGACTCTGGGTGAAACTGCACACCTTGAATGGGATAGTCTTTATGCTGTAGTCCCATAATCTCCTCACCTGCTAGCGCAGATTCGGTTAGGCTGAACTCATCATGAGCATTATTGGCGACGACAGCTGTGACAGCCAAGCAATCTGGTAAGGTATCCGCTTTTACCATCAAGGAGTGGTAACGCATGATTTCAATCTCTTGTGGCAAGCCTTGATAGACACCCGCGCCATCATGGCGAATGGAGGATACCTTGCCATGCATCGGCACGCTCGCCCGTACCACATCGCCGCCGAACACATGCGCAATCCCTTGCATACCTAAGCAGACACCCAATAGCGGCGTCGTCTTACCCATGACTTCAATCACTTCGGCACAAATACCGAAGTAGGCAGGGTCGTCAGGAGCGCCAGGGCCCGGTGAAATGATAATGCGGTCAAGATTCATTGCCTGTACATCTGCTAACGTTATCTCATTATTACGTTTAACAATGACGTTCGCGGCTTTATCGCCGTCCATCGTCTGCAAAATCTCACCGATATATTGGTAAAGATTAAAGGTAAAGGAGTCGTAGTTATCTATAATTAAAACATTCATGGGTTATCAACTCTTTGGCAAAATATAAGCAATTTACGGATTCATAAAACTGTCTAATACCACTTTCATGGCAGACAATTTACGCTGAATTTCTAGATATTCATCAGCAGGATTGGAGTCATAGACATTGCCGCCACAGGTCTGCGCATAGGCAGATTCGCCGTTGATGAATAGGCTGCGAATAGGAATGGCAAAAATACAATCACCGTTAAAATTAAACGATCCAAGCGCACCACCATAAGCACCGCGCCCATCTGGTTCTAGCTCATTGATGACTTTAATCGCTTCAACTTTCGGTGCGCCTGACAACGTCCCAGCGGGGAAGTTGCTGGCAAGGGCGCTAAACATATCTTCATTAGGGTGTAAGATTCCGACGATTTCAGACGAGATATGTTGCACGTGAGAGAAGCGTTTGATATCCATGAGACTACGTACTTTGACAGTGCCAAATTGTGCCACACGGCCAATGTCATTGCGATGCAAATCGACCAACATATTGTGCTCGGCAATCTCTTTGGCATCGTTTAGCAATGCACGGGCAAGCTGTCGGTCTTCGATGACATCGACACCGCGCTTGGCAGTACCTGCCAGTGGATAGGTTTCCATCTCACCTTGACGCAAGCGAAATAGCAGCTCTGGTGACGCTCCAATGATGCATTGCTGGGCAAATTTCATAAAATACATATGCGGCGACGGATTGACCGACCGCAATTTCTCATAAATGGGCATTTTATCGCCGGCAATATGGTATTTGGATTTAAAGCCAACCTCACATTGAAAGATACGCCCTGAGATTATGTCTTCTTTGACTTGCATGACGGCTTTAGCGTGCTCTTCTTGGCTCATGCCGTCACCCAAAAACTCAACTGTAGGCGGCTCATAGCTTGGAATTTGCTCATCAAGTAGCGCTTTGATTTGCTCGATGCGATTTTCTTGCTGCGCAGTTGGATAATAAAAGTAGAAAATCTCACCGGTCATCTTATCGAGCGTTAGACCATCCAAATATACGCCAAATTTAAAGGGTTCAAAGTCATCGCTCGCTTTAGTATTGAGACTGGGTTCAAAGAAATTGACACTGTCGTAACCCAAATAACCGACAAGACCACCGCTTTGGTCGCGAGCAATGACGTGCTGCGGCGTAATTTTGCGCAGTAGCTCGTAAGGATTATCCGTTTGATAATGAGTGGTTTCAGCAGTTTTATTATCAGTAATCGCGAGGGTTGTACGATCGATGGCAGCAATGGTCATCACTGGATCAAAACCAATCGCATGATGACGCGCCATATGTCCATCTTCGCCTAATGATTCGAGCAAATAACAGGTCTCAAAAGCGCGCTCAATACGTTTGAACAACGCAAAGAAATCAATATCCTGCGTGAGTTTAATGCGCTGTGGTTTACTAGGTATATCAATAGCAGCAGGTTGGTTAGGTTTTAAGTTAGGAGAGGTCATAACAATATCCAAATTGGTTCAATGATTGATCAAATAAAAATTAAGACAAATTAAAACTCTAGTTTCTAATTAATTAGGCGGCCTTTTCAGCTGTGTCTTTTATGAATGTTTTCTATGAGTAATTAGTAAGGCACTCACATCGTGAACTTGCATGGCTTTGGCGCCGCGCGAGACGGTAGCGATACCGACACCTAGCTGCTCAGATATCTCGCGCTGGGTGACACCGCGCTCCAGCAAGTCAAAAATGCGGATACGATTGGCGATTTCTTGCTGCTCTTTTTCCGTCAATAGCGCACTCAATAGCAGGTCGATAGCGGTGCTGTCATGACAACTGGCTAAATGGCTTAATAAGCTTTGATAAGGGTCTGTGCTCATAACATTCATCTTAATGGAAAAGAAAAGGGAAGCTTACTTCGTTTCAGTATTCTAGTACGATAGTACATAAAAGGCAAGTAGCCTATGTAGATGTTTTGCTACTGCTGTTAAATGGGCACTGTGTTTTGGAAGATGATTATTTATATAGGATGGATCCTACATTCACAATAAAGCCAGCTAATCTTTATTAACTGGCTTTATGTTTATGAATGGTTAACAGCTCGTTTACAGACCCTAATTAAACGGAAGAGTGCTCACTGGCAAGTTCAATTTGCACCTGCCAATCCTCTATATCCAGCTCATAACAGTTTTTGCCTTCACCATTGATACGATCTATCACCAAAAAATCAGAGTCACAACCGAGGGCAAGTAGCGGATGATGCCAGACATTGGCATCGTATTGCACACCTTGATGAGATTGGACATAAAACACGGTCAAATCATCTGCAGACTGTGGCGGCGCACCAGCAGGCGCAACGATGACGATATAATCCTGACCATTCATCGAAAAGAACGCTTGCGTGCCAAACGGATGATATTCCATGACCGATAAGGCAATAGGAAATTCACGCTTTTTGGCGCGGAAGATACTCATGCCGACATCGCCGCCGTCAAGTTTGGCTTCAGCGATGGCGTGATGGCGGCAGGCATAGCCTTTATTGATATGGTAGCTATTTTCAGGCGTCTGTGCTTCCTTGTCATAGGGTTCGATTACGGTGCCGTAGGGCGCAAACTCAGCTTTGGTTAAAGGTCTTGCAACGATCGTAGTCTTCATAAGAGTACTCATGACTTTGCCTTACTTTTGGTGATCACTGTTTATAATTGCTATGAGCTACTTTGCCATAAGCCCGTACGCGAATTAAATCAACATCTGGGAATAAATGACATATTCGAATGAACGATTATGCCGCTATATTGCTCATCGTTCTGAATGCTTTGTTGTTCTGATTATTATTGTTCTTGCGCAGGGCTTATCGTGCTGGGCGAATAAACGGCATATGACGATTCACGTCTTTGTATAGTAAGTATCTAAATGGACCAGGTCCGCCAGCGTAACAAGATTGTGGGCAGAATGCGCGTAGCCACATAAAGTCGCCTGCCTCAACTTCTACCCATTCACCATTTAAGTGATAGACGGCTTTACCTTCTAGGACATATAAACCATGTTCCATGACATGAGTTTCATCAAATGGAATCACGCCACCTGGTTGGAAAGTCACGATATTCACATGCATGTCGTGACGCATATCAGACTGCTCGGTAAATCTGGTGGTTGCCCATACGCCATCAGTACCCGGCATCTCAATTGCTTCAACATCGTGATCGCTGGTTACAAAGGCTTCAGGCACATCAATTCCTTCACAGTGTTGATAAGCTTTACGAATCCAATGGAATTTAACGTGCGTGTCGCTATTGTTTTTTAGCGACCATTTGCAGCCAGGTGGTAAGAATGCATAACCACCTGATTCAAGATGATGCGACACGCCTTCGATAGTCATGTCCATTTCGCCTTCAACGATGAATATAACCCCTTCAGCGTTTGCATCTAGCTCAGGCTTTTCTGAGCCGCCATTAGGCTCAACTTCAACGATATACTGTGAAAAAGTCTCAGAGAAACCTGAAAGTGGGCGTGCAAGCACCCACATGCGCATACCTGTCCAAAACGGCAGATAGCTAATAACAATGTCGGTCAGTACACGTTTGGGAATAATTGCATAAGCTTCGGTGAAGATAGCGCGATCAGATAGCAGTTGTGTTTGTGGAGGTAATCCGCCAGTGGGTGCGTAATAAGTACTCTTTGTTGACATTGTTGATGTTCCTTAGTGGTGTTGTGCCGCAATAAATTTGTGTCTAAACGTATGGTTACATCCAGTTTGCAGTGTTATCGGCAGTGGCTGGATGGTTTTTATACCAGTGTTTGGCAATGTCATCACGGCGGCATACCCACACATCGGGCTTGCTGGTGATATATTGCAAAAACTTTTTGAGGGCAACGATGCGACCGGCGCGACCAATGATGCGGCAGTGCAAACCGATTGTCAGCATCTTGGGTGTGTGTGCGCCTTCCTCGTATAAGGTATCAAAGCTGTCTTTTAAGTATTGATAAAAAGGCTCGGCGTTGGTAAAGCCTGGGCTTGATGCAAAGCGCATGTCATTGGTCTCTAAGGTATAGGGAATGACCAAATGCGGCTTACGAGCGATTTTGTTACCGTCTTCTACTTTGACATTGAGCCAGTAAGGGAACTCATCCGCGTAAGAGTCTGAGTCATAAATATAGCCACCTTGTTCGGCGACCAACTCACGAGTATTCGGGCTATCTCGTCCCGTGTACCAACCAAGCGGCTGACCACCGATCATGCGTTCGAATATTTCAGTGGCACGGCGCACATGCTCGCGCTCGGTCTCGCGGTACATATTTTGATAAGTAATCCAGCGTAGACCGTGACTGGCGATTTCGTGCCCATCTTCTAATACTCGCTCGATAATATGCGGTGTTTTTTCGGCAGCAGCAGCGCAAGTGAAGGTCGTAATAGGCAAACCATATTCTTTAAAAGTGTCTAATACTCGCCAAACACCCACACGGCTACCATACTCAAATGCCGACTCAATCGACTGATGACGATTGTTAAACTCTGGCGTACCCAAGACATCCGATAAAAACCGCTCTGATTGACCGTCACCATGAATCACGCTATTTTCTGCGCCTTCTTCGATATTGAGGACGAACTGTACAGCGATTTTAGCGCTGCCTGGCCAGCTGGCTTTTGGCGGCTTGTCAGCATAGCCTTTTAAGTCGCGAGGGTAGGCGTCTTGATTGAAATCGCTGATTATTTTTTTGGTCATTGTCAATATATCCTAAATATTTTAAAGCAACTTAAGTCAATTAAAGCAAAATAAGGCGTAACTTTGGATCCATATAATATTTATCTACGGCCTTTATTTATAACCCTGATGCATAAGCCACCATTTGCTGACGTTCTTCATCCGTCAATTTTGTGAGATTACCCAGTGGCATATAGCCTGTTTGTACAGCAGTGACGATTTTTGCTTTATGAGTTTTCATGTCGGTTGGTGTCTGCAAGATGATACCAGCTGGCGGCGCGGCAAATCCTTGCTGAGTAGGCTGAGCGGCATGGCACGTGCTACAGCGCGTGTGCACGACATCCATAATGGCATCATCAGCAGAGGCAGTTACTGGCACGACGTCGGCAGTGATATTTTCATTTGAGGCTGCATCAGTGCTTATAGTAGAATCGTCGACTGCACTAGCAGTAGTTGTTGGTGGCACATTATCTGGTGTCGCCGTTTCAGCAGCGGCTGCAGCAGTGACAGCAGTGACAGCAGGTAATGGCTCAATTGGTTCTGGGCGCATCCAAATAATTAATAATACGGTTAAGACAGCAGGGATGACCAAATAACGCGGCTTATGATTGTCCAAGTGCTTTTGGTTAAAATAGTGACGTACAATAGCCGTGATGATACCCACAAATACCAATACCAACCAGCCGTGAGCATGAGAGTACATCATCGGATAATGGTTGCTAATCATGGTAAAGATCAGCGGTAAGGTAAAATAGTTGTTCATCAGCGAGCGGTTTTTTGCTTGTAGTGCCAAGTCCGCTACTTCTTTGCCTGGTTTTTCGCCACGCCTCACGCATTCTACCAGCGCTCGTTGCGCAGGCATGATGCCAAAGAACACATTACCTGCCATCACAGTACCTAAGATTGCACCGATATGAATGAACGAAGCACGGTCACTAAATAGCTGATAAGAACCCCAGCAGGCGATGATTAATAGGATAAAAATAATGGTGCTAAAAATAAAGGAGTTTTTGCCTAAATGGCTGCGGACAATCACCTCATAAATAAAATAGCTGCCGAATAAAAACAACAAACTGGTCGAAATGGCACCGATACTACTACCAAAATCGACTTTGCTGGGATCAATCAAGTAGGCAGTCGCATTGGCATAATAGACGATAGAGAGCATCGCCATACCCGTCAGCCAAGTGGTATAAGCTTCCCATTTAAACCAGTGCAGGGTCTTTGGCATCTCTTCGGGCTCAAGCTTATATTTGGCAATTTCATAAAAGCCGCCACCATGTACCGCCCATAAGTCGCCTGAAATGCCTTTGTCAGCCTTCCACTGTGGTGGTTTACGTAAACTAAGATCTAGCCAAACAAAGTAAAAAGACGCACCAATCCATGCCACGCCAGCGATGACGTGGAACCAGCGAAAAAATAAGTTAAACCAATCGAGATAATAAGCGCCCATGTTGCAAATGTCCTTTTTACAATTTTCTTTTGTTCAGCTTTTTTCAATCTTTCGACGCGTTTTGCTATGGCGACGTGCTTTTATGATGTTCTTTTATATGGTGATGCTACATAACTACATAACTACATAACTAAGAGCCGCGGTATGTGCTGTAGCCATGTGCGCTAAGCAGTAGCGGTACATGATAGTGACCGTTATCACTTATTATAAAATCGATGACTACTTGTGGATAAAAAGCCGTGAGATTTTGTGCATCGAAATAAGACTGGGTATCAAAGGTTAAGGTATAACGACCAACATCTAAGTGATATTCAGCAATATCAATCGTTGGGTCAAAAGACCAGCTATCTGGTGCCACGCGTCCATCCGCGTTGGTGACGCCATTGGCTAATAGAGATGCCTCGCCACTTGTGCTCACGCGATCTAGCGTCACGGTAATACCAGCGGCTGGTTTGCCCAAATGGGTATCTAAAATATGCGATGAGAGAGTACCTGACATAATAATTCCTTTTATATAAATGAGTCAGATGGGCTGAATGCGTTAAGCGTCACTCAGCAGTTTCTGTAAACGTAAGCGGGTGATTTTATTTTGCTCAGCCGCCGCATTGACCAGCTCAGTAGCGCGATCATTGGGCAGGCGTGCTAACAATAAATCGAGCATTTGCTGCGCGCTCTTACCGGTAGCAAATACGATAAAGATAAAGCCAAATTTATCAAGGTAGTCTTGATTGCCTTGTGCCAAAGCTTCAATCACCTCGTCATTGGCATCATTGGCACCTGACTGCTCATGGGCAGCACTGTCTTGAGTATTGCGGTATTTTTCTTTTAACGAGTCGACATTGCCGATTTGTGGATGACCATCAAAAGCCTCTAGTAACTGGGCTTCTGCTGTCTGTGCTTGTGCCCAAGCATCATCACTATGAGCAAGTAATGTAGATATATCAGCAAAAGGACGTTTTTTTTCTAAAGCCTGCGCCCAATGGGTGCTGGTACAGCAGGTCAATAGATGTGAAATTGCCTCAGCTGTTGAGAGCTCATTAAACTGCTGTAAAGATAATTTCACTATGACATCCTTTTCTTTGCTGACAAAAGCGGTGGAGTAACATTTCTCGATAACATCTCATGCTAAAGTAGTATTTATCGATTAATAATTGGTTTACTATGAGCTATTCTGCTTAAACCTGACCATTTGGTCAACTACTTTATGCAAATATTTTATTTAGGCTGGTGATATTCCATAAAAATTAGCATATGAATCCAGTTATTGGCTGGGATATGGCTCTTTATTCATCACAATAATGACAGGTAACATTAATCATGGCTCAACATAACGATATAGAACCACAAGCCGCGTCTGACGCACCTGTACAGCGCAATCAGCAAGATATCCGCGCCCACAATCAAACCGTCATTTTGGCGGCGGCAGAAGAGGAGTTCGTGCTGCAAGGTTTCCGCGGTGCGACGATGCAAGGTATTGCCGATAGAGCTGAGCTGCCAAAAGCCAACGTGCATTACTACTTTAAGAATAAAAAAAATCTGTACCAAGCAGTGCTGCATTCTATTATTCAAGAGTGGAACGATGGCTTGGTCGCTATGAGTGTCGATAGTGACCCTAAAACGGTCATCGAAAAGTTTGTCCGTACCAAATTGCATCAAGCGTTTGCTCATCCCAATCGCCATAAATTATTTGCGCTGGAAGTCATTGGCGGTGCCCCGCACCTGCATGAATTTATGTCGGCGACCATGAAGGCGTGGGCGCTAGACAAGGCACAAGTGATGAAAACTTGGCATGAGCAAGGCAAAATTGGCATCGCTGACCCTTTACAGCTATTGATTTTGATTTGGGCAACGACGCAGCGATATGCGGAATTTGAGACGGAAATCGTTGGTTTGATGGAAAAGAGTGAGTACGATCAGCAGGATGAAGCGCGGGCGGCAGACTTTTTAGTGCCGTTTATTTTGCGTGGCTGTGGTCTTGAGTAGTGCTTATGTACTATTATTTTACGTCTATAACGTGCCATTAATACGAAAGTACTTTAAATGCTTTCGTATTAATGAGAACTAAAAGAGTCAATGTTCAGAACCAGAACCAAGAACAGCAAGGCTGATTGGTAAAGAGTTTGACTATTCTAACGTACGTTTAAGAAGCCTTTTGTCTAAGAGGCTTTAGACCGTCATCCAGATGCTGTTCTGCCGTATCAAATTCGACACCGTAGTTTTTGGGCAAAATCATATCGAGAGTAATGGCCACAATACCTGACATAGTAACCGCCGAACCAAAGATATTACGGAAAAGCTGAGGCGCTTGTGCGAATACATCAGGTACAAAAGCCACGCCCATAGACAGACCTAGCGAAGTGGCAATGATTAAGATATTGCGATGGGTAAAGTTGACCGTTGATAGGATGCGAATACCAGCGGTTGCTACCGTTGCAAACATCAATAACGTCACGCCGCCAACGACTGGTTTTGGCAATTGGGTAAAGATAGCACCCAAAATAGGAAATAGCCCCATAGTGAACAAGATAGCCCCAACATAAAAGCCCACATAGCGACTGGCAATACCAGTCATCTGAATCACGCCGTTGTTTTGGCTAAAAGTCGTCACAGGGAACGTGTTAAACACCGCCGCAATTAATGAGTTGACACCGTCTCCCAATACGCCACCTTTAATACGTTTTTCGTATAAAGGTCCTTTGATGGGTTCGCCCGATATCATCGAAGTCGCCGTCAAATCACCCGAGGTTTCAATACTGGTAATGACATACATAAAGGCGATAGGAATAAAAGCCTGCCAATCAAACCCAAAGCCAAACTTGAATGGCACAGGTAGCGTAAAGATAGGGGCGTCAGAGACCAAAGAGAAATCAATACGTCCCATAAGAATGGCTGCGATCAGACCAAGCATCAACCCTATAAAAATAGCACTGGAGCGAATGACTTTATTATTAACAATACTAATCAATACCACACTGACCAAGACCCCGCCACCGAGCAGCAGATTCTGTATACTCCCGAAATCTTCAGCGCCCACGCCGCCTGCCAAATCCGTCAGACCAACCTTGGTTAATGACAGACCGATAGTCACAATCACACAACCCGTCACGATAGGGCTCATCAGAGATTTGAGTCTGGTGATGAATTGGCTTAAGAAAATCTCAACGAAGGCACCAAGAAAGGAGACGCCAAAGATAACAGAGAGAATCTCCTCCGGACTCCCCCCTTTGTTTTTTACCACAAAACCTGCCGCCAATACCGCGGCCAAGAAGCCAAAACTGGTTCCTTGTAATGCCATAAGACCTGAACCTACTGGTCCAACTTTATGCGTCTGAATAAAGGTAGCGACCCCTGATACCATCAATGACATGCTGATGAGATAAGGGATATGTTCCCCCAAACCCAAGACGCCGCCTATGATTAATGAGGGGGTGATGATACCGACAAAGCTGGCAAGTACGTGTTGTACTGCGCCCAAAAAGGCTTTTGTAGGGGTAGGGCGGTCATGCAATCCGTATAGTAAATCGGGGTTCCCTTGAATGTGTTCGCTCATCTTGGCTTCCTCCTAAAGTGACTTTTAGTCCAAGCTCTGTGGAGAGAGCTAAGCATTGTGATGAGTTTAGAGATGGATATCGACACACCGTTTATCTTCATATTGCTTAGTTGTCTCACAAAGAGTCGCACTTATCCTTGTGCTAATAAATATCAGCAGCTAGCTATTATTTATCAATATGACTAATAGTCGTAGGTTTAAACCTGACTAATTGGTCAACTATCTAAGGGTATAGTGAAAGGGTTGGCTATTGCAACGTTTTTTTTCATGTTGATGGCTTTATTTCTTAAATAATAACAGTCTATTAGACGAACATAGCGCAGCGGATTTGGTTTGCTGGCTATTTCTACTCGTCTAAAAACAGTAAGCAACAAAACGGAATAAGTCAGCCAGATTTAGCGCTATTTTTTAATATTAGATTTCTCGCATTTATTATTGCCAAATTGTTAGTACTTCGTTATTATGCCTCTCACTATTAAAATGCTAATAATTATCATTAACATTGTTATTCGTATGAAAGACTTTAGCTTTGTCAAGACTCTAATCGTCTAAAAAATGGTTTTCAATAATAAGCGGTGCAACTGCCACAAGCTGTGCTCAACAGTAAATAGCTCTTAAAAATTCTAATTTGTGATAGTCAATAAGGTGAGTGTGTTATGCGTGAAGTAAAGTTATCAAAACTATCTAGTCAAATGACGGTATTGTCCATGGGCGTGGCAGCGGTATTATGGTCACAAGCAGTCAGTGCAGCACCTGCAGAAGACATGCCAAGCACCACGTTGCAGACCATTACGGTGACAGCCAATAGCTCAGTACGTGATAAAGTGCAAACCGATTCTGTTTACATAGAAGACTATACGCCAGCGCAGCAAGCCAGCCATTTGAGCGATTTTTTGAATGTCGTTCCTGGGGTTACGGTAGGTGGTACCTCTGCGGTCAATCAGCGTATTCGTATTCGTGGTCTTGAAGACAGCAACCTAAAAGTCACTATCGATGGGGCGCGTCAAGAAGGCAAACTTTTTTATCATATGGGTGACATTACTATTGACCCTGACTTGCTAAAACAAGCGGATGTGGCGGTGGGTAACAATTCTGTCACGCTCGGTAATGATGCCTTAGGCGGCGCGGTCGCGTTTGAAACGGTAGATGCTGCAGATTTATTAAAGCCCGGTCAAAAGATTGGTGCCAAGCTAAAAGCCGGTTATGCCAGTAATAATGATGAGCTATTGACGTCAGCCACCGTTTTTGGCGCACCGTCTGATAATGTGGATTTATTGGCGTATTATGGCAAGCGTGATACCAGCTCAGGTGAAGACGGCGACGGCCGTGAGTTGTTTGAAGACAGTGAGAGCGAGAGCTTCTTATTAAAAGCCGGTGCTTATGTTGGTGATGACCATCATGTAGGCGCAAGCTTTAGCCGTACTGATAAAGAAGGGGTTTTTCCATTCCGCCCAGACTTTCCGAGTCGCTCTGAGCCACCGATTCCGCAACAGGTGAAGCGCGATACTTATACGCTCGATCATAACTTTAATCCAGCAAACTCACTCATTGACGTTGATACCACCGTTTATCAAACCGAAACGCAAATTTTACGTGATAATGGTATTGAGGCTGTTTCAGGGTATGATTGGGACGCAAAAGTAAAAACCACAGGTGTTAAGATTGAAAACACCAGTGTGATTGATGCAGCCTCAGGACGCCATAAATTGATCGCAGGGGTAGAACATTATAAAAAGCAGTCAGACTTTTATAGCGCTGAAGACCGAACAACAAAACTGCCGGTATCAGGAAAAGACAGCGCCAAAAACACCTCAGTGTATCTAGAAGACCAATGGCAAATGGGCAAACTGACGCTGACGCCAGGCGTGCGTTATGACCGTTACGAGGCACCAGAATTTATTGCTGGTGGTAAAACGTATGACAATGTCGTCGGTGCGCTAGCAGCCAGCTACGAGATTGCGCCACGTACGCAAGTGTTTGCTAGCTATACCCAGTTATTTAACGGCCCAGACTTAAGCCAAACCATTTTTAATTCAAATGGTGACAAAACTTACGTTAATAATGACTTAAAAGCAGAAGAAGGGTCTAATGCTGAAGTGGGTATCGTTACAACGTTACGCGACCTAACGGTAGCTGGTGATGCACTACAACTAAGCGGTAAGTACTTTGAAACTGATATCGAAAACTACATCGAATTTGTTCGTTCCGGCGGAACTCGCGCTGGCTTAGACTGTGTCACTGGACAATCAGGTGGTGAATGTCAAGGCGTCATCAATAAAGATGAAGATTATAAAATTAAAGGGGTTGAGCTCGCTGCCGACTATAAAATGAATAACTTTAGTATGGGTTTGAGCTATTCACGCGCACGCAGCGAAGGTGAAAAAACGGGCTACAGCATTCCTTCAGTGACTGGAAGCAGCTCAGAATCAGGCGATAAATATATGGTCAATCTGGCTTATGCCCCAACAGAGACCACAGATATCGGCTGGCGCAGTACGTATGTTGCTTCAGTGATGCCGAATACGTCTGAAAATGATATTGAAAAACCAAGCTATAATGTTCATGATATCTTTATGAACTATTCGCCAAAACAAGTTGATGGATTAAAAGCCACGCTTGGCGTTTACAATCTTTTTGATGAAGCTTATGCGAGCCACTCATCTCGTCTAAATCCGATTGATGATGTTGCTACTGACTTTGAGAAAGGTCGTAATATTAAAGCGTCATTGACATATCAGTTCTAATCTTATTGTCACTTGATGATAGATGAAAGGGCCAGCTGTCTGTATAGGATAGCTGGCTTTTTTATGGTCAGTAAATGATGAAGCATGTGATAGCAATTACAACTTTTTGTAAATACCAATCAAAATAACCAATGAATAAAGAAACGATGAATAAAAAAATCATACTAATGACTTCATTTCCCCTTACGTTGCGTCAGAGCTGTTTATGGATTCATCGTTATACTGGGCTTGCGATGGCAGCTTTTTTGATCATTGCTGGTATCACGGGCACGCTATTGGCGTTTCATGATGAGCTAGATGATGTGTTTAATCACAAGCTGGCAAATATTGAAGCGCAACACAAGCCGCCACTACCGATCGCCTCACTGCATGATGCTGTTATCAGTGCCTATCCACAGTATCAATTTTCTAGTATGCCAACGTCAGTAGAGCCTAACAAATCAGCGGTTTTTTCGGTAGATAGAACGCGAGGTCAGGCAGCAGATAATGCTCCTAAAGCCCCATTTCAAGAGGTATATGTCGATCCCTTTACGAGTGAAATCATCGGTACGCGTGATAAAGAGGCGTGGGCATGGCGCAATACGATGTACAAGGTATTCTGGTTGCACCGAGATTTATTGCTAGGTGATATCGGCAAATTAATACTGGGTATCGTGTCTTTAATCTGGACGATTAATTGCTTTATTGGCTTTTATTTAACCTTTCCAAGAGCAGTTAGCGCCAATAAATCTCAACAAGCCGCATTGAGAAAACCATCTGGCAAACCCCGCGCTTCATTTTTTAAACGCTGGCTACCTGCTTGGAAAATCCGCCGAAAAACCAATACTTTTAAGCTCAATTATGATTTGCATCATGCGTTTGGCTTATGGCTCTGGCTCATGTTGTTTGTCATTGCATGGTCGAGTGTTGGTTTTAATTTAAAACCGATATATCAGCCTGCAATGCAAGCGCTAGTAGGACTTGAAGGTAGAGATGAAGGCAAAGAAAAGAAACAAAATAAGCCTGCGATAAATACTGAATCTAGTAGTGATGAGGCGACTACTATTGGCACTAATATGAACAGTACTAATAAGGTAGACAAGGCTAATAGTATTGCTTATTTAAGCAGGCAGGCAGAGATAGCCGCGCAAAAAAATGGCGTCAGCGTCCAGCAGCTATTGGGAGTGCGTTGGGTAGAAGAGGACAATCAATGGCAAATGCGCTTTAAAACCAATAAAGATATCGGTAAAAAAGGCGGTGCGTCATCTATCACGGTTGACGCCGCAACAGGCAATGTCGAGCGTGTTAATTTTGGGTATCAAAGCTCATTTGGTAATCAAGCTGATCAATGGATGGCAACGCTACACATGGGGCATATCAGCCATGGCGTAGGTCATTTATTGTATCAAATATTTTTAGCATTGACGGGGTTAGCCGTGGCGGTTTTATCTGGCACAGGTGTTTATCTGTGGGTCAAAGGGCGTCAAAGTCGGTTAAAGCAAAGGCAAAAATTGACGGTTAAAGACAACTCTTTGAAGCGATTACGCGAAACCAGCCATTAAAGAGCAACTATAAGATATGCTGTACTTAAACCATATCCATAATAATGATGATGCAACCTTCAGAGGTCAAGGTGGTAACGTCAATATTACAGAGTACAGCTATCTTTGATAGTATTTATTAAGGTCGCTAACTAAAGCTTTAATTGCAAAAATATACTGTAGGCTATCCCAACGGTAAAGAGCAAGGAGGCAAATAGCTCACCTAGCATGACATTTCTATGCCAGCTATTATTTTCATCATAGTTTTTTGTGTAATCTACTGAAGCAATATTTTGAGTAAAATCCATCGGAATAACCAACAATCTTAGAACATACAAAGTCATGCCTAACCAAAACAGCGTATCTGCTATCTCTTTATTCACAGCGTAATGCAGGCACAGGCAAAAGCTAATGATTAAAATTAATAGGGATAAGTTTTTGTAATTTATCCATCGATGATTTAATAGGATTTTATGCACCAACAATTCCTTTTATTGTTTGCAAAGCTCTATACTTAAACCGCATCGACAATCACTGGGCGACCTTGATGACTGAGCACGGTAACATCGACGTTATACAGATCCTTCATGGTTGCTTGGGTGATGACCTCTGCAGGTTGACCGACAGCCATTACCTGACCCTCTTTCATAGTGACCACGGTATCGGCGAACTGCGCAGCTTGATTGATATCGTGCAGCACAATGACCACGGTTTTTTGCTGGCTATGACTCAATTCGCGCAGCTCACGCATCAGGCGACCAGCATGATACATATCTAAATTATTGAGCGGCTCATCGAGCAATAAGTAAGGCGTATCTTGGCAAACAATCATTGCAATCAATACTCGCTGACGCTGACCACCTGATAGTGTCGATAAAAAACGCTCGGCTAATGGCGCAAGCTCAAAACGTTCGATAATCTCGTTTACTTTTTGCTGATCATCTGCGGTTGGCTGTCCTTGATGGTAAGGGTAACGACCAAACATCAGCAGCTCATGTACGCGAAGTCGTCCTTGTACTTGGTTGTCTTGTCCAAGCATCGCCACAGTTTTAGACAAAGTTCGCGCATGACAACTAACAATATCACGTTCCTCATTATCTACAGCGAAACTGACCTGTCCCGACTGTAGCGGTTGCAAGCGTGCCATGACCGAAAATAAAGTAGATTTACCTGCGCCATTGGGACCAATCAGGGCAATCACTTGTGCGCTTGGTAACGACAACGTAATGTTATGAAGAATTTGCTGTTTGCCAATATGGTGCGAGATGTTATTGAGTTTAATCATAGTGGTTCTTATTTTTACAAAGGATCTGATTTTTCATTACTATATCAATGGTTTTTAGATGATTGGCTACTAGGTCAGTGATGATTAAATAAGCACGATATTAACGACGCTGAGTCATAAAAATCAATATTAAGAATACCAAGCCACCAGCCAATTCAATGACGACCGATAGCACACCCGCCATGCCCAATAGTTGCTCAAATATCGTCTGACCGAGTACCAAGCAAATCATCGCCACTAAACTGACCAATATCAGGCGCTCGCTGTGATACATATGGCGAGCGATACGATTGGTTAGCGCACAAACCAACAGCCCAAAGAAAGTCACTGGACCGACCAATGAGGTTGCCGTGGCGACCAATACCGCAATGACCGTTAATAGCCCAAATGCCAAGCGTTGATAGTTGATACCGAGGTTAATGGCTTGTGATTTGCCAAGCATCAATACGTCACATTGATAACGCCAGCGCCAGATAAACAGTGCGCTAATGGCACAGATAACAATGCTGATACCAAGCAGCTGAGGATTGACCGTATTAAATTGCGCGTAACTGGCAGATTGCACGACGACGAAATCATCAGGATTGATCAATCTGGCAATCAGGGCTGATAAGCTACGAAACAAGACCCCAAAGATAACGCCGACCAATATCAGTCGCGTCAGATCCTGACTGCTTTTTGAAAACAGCAGCTTAAATAACAATAATGACGCGCCAAACATTAAAACAATTTCTAGAGTG
Organism: Psychrobacter sp. TWR1-1-1; assembly: GCF_049895865.1. Lineage (NCBI taxonomy): Bacteria > Pseudomonadati > Pseudomonadota > Gammaproteobacteria > Moraxellales > Moraxellaceae > Psychrobacter > Psychrobacter sp. TWR1-1-1. The sequence continues at coordinate 81,199 of NZ_JAFCTE010000007.1, forward strand.
AATTTGGCAAGAGGATTGATACTGGTAAAACTTATTGCCCCCAAAAAGAAAACCAACAGGCTTTGTAATAAAACGTATAGCGAGTCAAAGCCCAGCAATGACGGCGTCAGGATAGGGTTGTGCGTTAAAGTCTGAAACAATAAGGTCGATACGCCAATCGCATACCCGACGACCATTAACGCCAGTAACTTTTTACCTCGTAGTGGTAGCGCAAAGTCCCAATGCCCGTTGACATTGACTGTCAAAAATAGGATGGTTGAGATCAGCAATATGATAGCGGCAATGGATTTTGGGTGACCAGCTATAAATGTCCAGAGTCGCGCAACAAAACTTTGTCCAAAAGTAGTTTTGTCGTTATTTTCTGAAGCACTGTCATCTATAGTGTTATTGGCTGTGGCGCTAGGCTTAGACGGTGAAAACATGCGTAAATCCTATAGTGCTAGGCTTATCTAATCAGACAAAACAACGATAAAAGAGAGAGAAGAGGCAAAGAGGTTTGATCAGTCATTATGAATAAAAACTTTATGGCGAGTTATTTTATTGTTCAGCAGGTGCACGTAATAATAGCCATAAAAACAGTACCGTACCGACTACCCCAAAAACCGTCGCAACAGGCACTTCAAATGGATAGCGAATCGAGCGCCCAATAATATCGCACAATAGCACTGCCGAAGCGCCCAATAATGCCACCGCTGGTAAGCTACGGCGCAATTTATCTCCCATCAATCGGCTGACGATATTAGGCACGACCAAACCAATAAAAGGAATCATGCCAACGGTGACAACGACAACCGCACTCATCATCGCCACCATACCAACGCCAACCCACGTCACTTGTCGTTTGCTGATGCCTAAATTCAGCGCGATATTGTCACCCAAACCGACGATGGTCAGCTTGTCAGCAATGATATACGCCAGCACGCACAATCCGCCTGTCAGCCATAACAGCTCGTAACGACCTGCTAAGACGCCAGAGAAATCACCAAACTGCCAAACGCTGAGCATCTGTAACGATTCTGTTTGATAGGCGATAAAGGTCGTCACTGCCTCGATAATGCCACCGAAGACGATACCAATTAGCGGGATCATCAAAAAATCCGTCGGCGGAATACGATGAATCAGCAGCATAAACAGCATCATGCCAAATACTGCGGCGATGGTAGCCACGCCCATTTTGACAATGAGCGCACTGGCTGGAAATAGCAGACTAACCACCAATAATCCCAGTGCGGCGCTTTGAGTTGCACCGACCATCGATGGCTCAACGAAGCGGTTTTTGAGCACCACTTGAATAATCATCCCAGCAACTGCCATGGAAACACCGGTCAAGATAATAGCGATGGTACGCGGTAGGCGACTGACCAGTAGCAGTGAGCTATCGGAGTTGGCGCTATGGTTGATAAGGCTGTGAAATATACCTGACCATGAAAAATCAGCCACCCCAATTGATAAGCTTAATAACACCAAAAGCCCCATAATAATGAGGCTGCCCGTGTTGATGACCCACGGCGGTATAGAAGCACGGCGATTTTTAGAACTTAGACCATGGCTTGCGCTTTTTTGCCAACTCGTTGATGCGGCTGGTAAAGTAGGGCGGGCTTTAACGCTGGTCTGCGCACGAGAGGAAAATAATGGCATATCAGCTACTGGCTTAAAGTTAGGGTTGGCAACTGACAGTGATGACAGTTGCCTAAAAACGAATGACGCTTATTTAACATGTTGCTTGTGTAGCATATTGCTTATTTAACGCATCATTTATTTAGCGTTAGCAAAAGCCTCTTTAATGGTCGTCAAATCCTGCATCCATTGATAATAACCGCCAAAGGCAAGATATGAGTCTGGGCTAAGGTAAACCACTTGATTTTTACTCCATGCGTTGGTTTGCGCGACCAATGGATTGTCCAATACGGCTTTGGCACCAGCACCATCTTCACCAATGGCGGCACTGCGATCGACGACGAATAACCAGTCTGGATTGGTTTTTTGGATGTATTCAAACGAGATTGGCTGACCGTGGCGCGCATCGGCGATTTGGTCATCTGCCATCGGAATATCTAGCACGGTATGGATAAAACCGTAGCGGGATTTGTCGCCGTAGGCAGACAGCTTATTGCCATTGACCATGACCACTAAGCCTTTACCTCTATCTTTGGTTAATGTTTTGGTCTCATCAATGAGCCCATCGATATTACCTTGCAGTTTCGCTGCTTGAGCACTTTTACCGAACAATGCACCCAAATCATGCAAACGCTGCTTGCTCGATTCATAGATATTTGCAGTATCAATCGTCATGTCGAGCGTTGGCGCAATACTGGACAGCGCATCATATTTTTCTGCCATGCGTGAGCCGACCAAGATAGCTTGCGGCTGCATCGCGTTCAACGCCTCAAGATCTGGCTCAAATACGGTGCCGACAGTTTTTGGTTCAGGCTGTGTCTTAGATTGTAAATTGTCTAATTTCAGACCGCTTGGCATGCCATCGACAGCAACATCAAGCGCGGCCAAATCCTGCATCAATGTCATATCATAGACCACCAACGGCGATGGATTCATTGCCAAGTCGACATTGCCTTTTACCGTGTCGACCGTGATTTTTTCAACAGAGACCGCATCGTTATTAGCGACATTCGAGGCATGATCTGCTGTTTGATTTTCAGTCTTAGCGTCAGCGGGCTCGGAGTCGTTAGATTCAGGTGAGCTACAACCTGTCACACTGATCGTAGCAACTAGAGCGGTCACCATAGCAGTCAGTAAAGGTCGTTTGAAAAAAGGAGTAGAGCGGTTAGGCAATAAAATAATAGACATAAATAACTCGGTATATCAGCTGGTTGGACAAAGGATGTATCAAATAATCGGTCATATAAAAGTAAAAAGCACTTCATCGATGTAACGCTTCACACCATACAATGCTCGACGGTATTACTTTTGACGTTATGATTTTTTATGGTTTGTTTTTACGCTTAGCTATTGAGACGTTCAACACGCCTTAATATCTTGAGATTTTGTAATCTTAAAAATTCGCAGTCGATTAGGGGCTATGATAAATTAATTGAGACTCATTATCAATACAAATGATAATGGTTTTTATTACGTCACTTTATTACATGGGGTTTGACTGCCTTGGCACAATAAGCATGCATAGCGATATTTGAGAAAGGGTGGTCGAATGCCTAGGCAAATTTTGCTTATTAATAACGCTAAATGATTGGCCGATCATTTGCCTGCTAAGCAAAATTATTATAAATTTATTATTGATAATAATTATCGTTTGCATTATTATCTACGCCAATCTACCTCAGTTAATGAATATTAGGGTGTTATGAGTTCAACGGATTTAGACGCGCCACCACTTAAATTGATACTCGCAGCTCTTATTATAGTTGTGGGCTTGCACGTGCTGACGGCAGTTGCATTGGTGGCGATCAAGACGCCTGAGATAAAAGTTGAACCAAAAAAAGACACACCACCTATCGAGATAGAGATGGTGACGTTACCTGTCAAAACAGCCGTCCCTGAAGTAGAAAAAGTTCAGGAAGTAACGCCCAAAAAAGCAGTGCCTAAAACAGAGTCAAAACCTGAACCTAAAAAACAAGCACCGTCAAAACCTAAAGTAGCTCCAGTAGTGAAGGCTAAGCAAAATACACCAGAAAAACCGGTGGTAAAAGCCAAAAAGGCTGATATAGCACCTGTCGTAAAAGTAGAAAAAAAGAAGCCGGATATTATTAAAAAAGAGGTGTCGAAAAAGCCAATAGTAGAATCGAAAGTCGATACCTCAATGGCTGATAGTCAACGTGAAGCTGAAGAACGACGTAAGATTCTAGCAGCAGAATCACAAAAGGCCGCTCAAGAAGCCCATGATAGAGCAGTGCAAGACGCTAAGAGAATAGCCGATGCCAAGGCTGCCCGAGAAGCTCAAGCCGAAGCGAATGCCAGAAAAGCAGCAGAAGACAAAGCGGCTAAAGATGCCGCGCAAAAAGCAGCAGCCGCTGCAAGTAATGAACCTGTGAGCTTTACTGCTAGTGCTGCAGACTGGGCATCAACGCCAAACTTTAGCTTTCCTACTCGAGCCGCTCGTAGAGCATCTTCGGGTGATACATTCAAAGTGGTATTGATATTAAGAGTGAATAAGCAGGGCGGTATTGATAGTGCCCGGGTTGCTCAATCTTCAGGCAATTCAATAGTAGATAAAGAGGCAAAGCGTCAAGTAAGCTCTGGAAAATTCAGACCTTTTACTAAAAATGGCGTACCCGTCGTCGGTAATGTGACATTACCTGTTACTTATAATGTGCCATAAATACATGGTTATTAGTACCAAGCATCGGCGCAATCGCAAATAATCGGACAATGGTAATAAAATACAAAGGAGTCTGACATGGACTTTATGCAATACTGGCAAATCAGCGACATGGTGACAAAAACTTTGTTCTTTTTGTTGCTTGCTTTATCTATTCTTTCTTGGGTGACAGGCATCATTCGTGTGCTACAAAGCCGCAAATTGGCCGCCAATGTTGCAGATGATTTGAGTCAACAGATTCAAGTAAAACAGGCTGAGATGATAGCAGCAGATGCCACTACTCGCCGTTTGGTTACTGAGCAGATCTTGCTCAAGCATATTGGTCGTTACCGTTTTGCCAGTGAGCGCGGCTTACCTATTCTTGGGACGACGGCCGCAATTGCGCCATTTATCGGTTTGTTTGGGACGGTATGGGGAATTTTTCATGCGCTACATAACATTGGCATGAGTGGGCAAGCAGGCTTGGGACAAGTAGCAGGGCCAGTCGGTGAGGCACTTATCATGACAGGTTTGGGGATCGCCGTGGCGATTCCAGCCGTGGTATTTTATAACCTTGCAGTGCGTATCAATCGCCGTGTGATGTATCACGCCAACGATAGAGCGCATGACTTATTGGCACGTTCTGCCGAAATGGTCGTTACCCAGCAGCCGTTAACAGACAGCAAATCGACTGTTACCCAAGATTCGCTAGCAAAGGGTATGCACTCAAACACAGCAGATGCTCAGCAAGTGACTCATTATCATAATTCAGCCGCGTCGCAGCCTTAACGACTATCCATTGATGGGGCAGTTCGTTAGGCGATAGCCAAGCGAGCTATATTGCGAATAACCAAATGTATTGAGAGTAATTATGGCATTTCAATTGGGTGATGATGACAGTCAAAGCATGAGTGAGATGAACCTCATTCCGCTTATCGACATCATGCTGGTATTGATGATTATATTTCTATTAACGGCGACCGTACTGAATCCGACAGTGCCACTAGAGTTACCGAAGACCAGCGCTGCGTTAAATGAGGCGCCACCAGAGGCTATTCAAATTAGCATCGATAAAGACGCAGGGATATTTTGGGACAGCGATGCGATTAGCATGGAGGAGTTAGAGGCACGGTTACAGCAGCAAAGTGCTGGAGGTAAAGACCCTTCTGTACAATTGCGTGCTGACAAAGACAGTAAGTATGACACGGTCGCTCAAGTACTAGCCGCTGCCAGTCAAGCAGGACTTACAAAGATAGCCTTTGTCAATGAATAAGGCGAGTCTATAAACGATATGATTATCATATGATGTTTGTTAGATAGCCAACCATCAAAAAGGTAGCTAATATAATAATAAAACAAAAATAATAAACTTTTCTCCAGCCTCAATGAGTACTTAAACCTCAAATTAAGTACTCATTGGGGTTTTCTTTTTACCAGCCATAGCCAAAGGGATGATAGCCGTAACCAAAGCGCCCAGGCCCGTAGCCAAACGGATAAGGCGAACGTAGGTAATCGAGATCACGTTGGCGGATATAGTAGTAACGTCCTTGCGCGTAAGCTTCTTCTAGCTTTTCGATGCCTTCGAGCGGACAAACGGGCTGCCAGTCGTAGCCTTCGCGACCAAGTTTATAAGCATTGAGCTCGGTGCAGTAGCTTTTGAGACCTTGCTGTCGCCCTTGCTCCCATTGTATGCGGTTGGGCATGGGACCACCTACCTTTGCGCAGCTATCAGCGTAATGACCGAAATAAGCACCTGAACGCCCTTGTAAGCCATCAGCATAGCCGACTTCTTGCCAGTTGCTTTCCTGACATTGCTGCGGGGTAAGATTTTGCGTCGTTGCACAGCCTGACAGGGTAAATAAGGCAGCGCCTACTAGCGAGAGGGTAAGTCCAGTTTTACTCATGAGTTTATGGACACGTTTGCTCGCTAGTGAAGCGGTCGATGAGTTTCGCTTAAGAAGATAATTCATAATAAACCTGCGCGCGTTTAAAATTATGGTTTATCATAGCACTTTTTGATGCTGACAACTTTTTGTATCTCATTATTATGCTGTTTTTTATTCGAGTTAAGTGTTTGATCTATTAGCACATATAGCCAAGCCATCGAGATTCGAAAACGTGAGTGGTTGGTGATTATCAACTTATCATGCTTGATTTTTAACGGTTCGTGCTCATTATAAGCTTCTATATAGTAGGCAGTATTTAGACAATCATTCGTGAAACAGCCGCTCATTAGAACGCTACTGCTTAGAAAATGACTGGTTAAAAAGTTACTGTTCAAACAATCAATGATTACTTTTTTATAGTTAGCTGGGCAATCACTGTCTTTGTTGTAGCATGTCGTATAGATAGTAGCGGTTTTATTTTTTAGTACATTTTCATTTATCCAAAAGGCCGGACCATCATGGGAACATTCATTGGCGTTATCATTGTACTATTTGTATTAGGGAGTATGATGGCGCTCAAACCTAACGGTATCGATCAGCGTTTGGATAAGCTGCGCATGACCGCGCGTCGTTTGCAATTGAATCCAAAGCTGGTGAGTTGTCCTGATTGGATCAAAGGTAAAGACAACGAATATGGGCGTGGAATGTTAGCTCAATACTGTTTAGTGTTAGATAATGTGCAGCTGCCGCACACGCGCTATCAAGTGATTGATGGGCAATGGCGACCAGATAGTAGTTTTGTCGATACAAGCAAAGATGATGTTAAGCTCACGATTCCAAGTGCGATTCGTGCTAATAACAGCGCTAATAATACGATTATCAAGAAGACCAATTTTAGCTTGGATAAAACATCGCTAGATTTGCCAGTCAGTATTGAGCCGTTTGTTAAAGGTTTGCTGACTAAGGCCAATAGTATCGTGATTTATTGGGAAGATATCGCTTATGTGCGTCCTTCATCCAATCCCACTTATCAGCAAAAATTGATTGAAGCAGATTTATTGGTACTCAAAAAACAGCTTGAACAATGGGCGTCAGAGATGCAAAAGCGCCTATAAAACGGCTACAAGGTAGAAAATAATTTTTTAATCTCCATTTATAAGCAATATGCAAGCACTTTTGGCAAACTCTCAGTCATTTACAGTTGACAGTGTAACGCTTAGCAGTGTAACGTCTTTATAACTGACTCTTTATCTTATGATTATTGTTTGTTTTATAAACGTTTTTTTAAGCAGCTATTACTATAATGATTCACCGCGCTACTATAACTCACAATTATAAATTGCCATGCTGCTGTATTTATTCTTACTTTTAATTTACTCATATAATAATGGTGTCGTCACATATGGCAAAAACCGCAACCAAAAAAAGTCCAGCGCCCGCTGCTGGTAATCCCAAAGGCAGTCCAAAGGGCAAGTCTTTGGTGATTGTAGAATCACCTGCCAAGGCAAAAACAATCAATAAATACCTTGGCGATGACTTTATCGTGCGCTCCAGTATTGGTCATGTCCGTGATCTACCAGTTGGCGCAAGCAAAAGTGCAAAAAAACCAACAACGACCAAAAAAGATGACAGTCTAAGCAAAGAAGAAAAAACCCAGCAAGCCTTGGTACGGCGCATGGGCGTCGATCCAGAACATGACTGGGCAGCAGTTTATGAAGTATTACCAAATAAAACTAAGGTCATTAAAGAGCTTAAAGCCTTAGCTAAAGACGCTGACAAAATCTATCTGGCAACGGATATGGATAGAGAGGGGGAGGCGATTGCGTGGCATCTTAAAGAAGTCATCGGCGGCGCTGACAGTAAGTATGAGCGTGTGGTTTTTAACGAGATTACCAAATCAGCCATTCAAAATGCCTTTAAGCAGCCATCCAAACTCGATATCGACCGTGTCAATGCCCAACAAGCGCGGCGCTTTTTAGACCGTGTCGTTGGCTTTATGGTATCGCCGCTGCTGTGGCAAAAGGTCGCTCGCGGTCTCTCTGCAGGTCGCGTTCAGTCCGTTGCTATGCGTCTGGTCGTAGAAAGAGAACATGAAATTCGCGCCTTTATACCAGAAGAGTATTGGCAAATTCATGCCGATACTCACGTTGCCAGTAGCAAAAAGGACGCTGAGCAAATTGCGATTCGCTTAGAGGCGACCAAGCAAGGCGGCAAGACGCTTAAGCTAGTCAATAAAGAGCAGACAGATAAAGTCTTAGAAATTCTTAACTCAAGTGACTTTATCGTCAAAGAGCGTGAAGAGAAGCCAACGCAGTCGCGTCCGAGTGCGCCATTTATCACCTCGACATTACAGCAAGCAGCCAGCACACGATTGGGCTTTTCAGTTAAAAAGACCATGATTTTGGCACAGCGCTTATATGAAGCGGGTCATATTACTTATATGCGTACCGACTCGACTTTCTTATCTGGTGATGCACTTTCTGCGGTACGTGGCTATATCGAAGACAGCTATGGCGCAAAATACGTACCAGAAAAGCCAAATTTCTACGGCAACAAACAAGGCGCACAAGAGGCGCATGAGGCGATTCGTCCATCTAACGTCAATATGAAGTCAACGCAGCTTAAAGGGGTTGAGCGTGATGCCATCCGCCTGTACGAGCTGATTTGGCGTCAGTTTGTCGCTTGTCAGATGCTGCCAGCAAAATACTTGTCAGTGAATCTATTCGTCGCTGCCAATGATGTCGAGTTAAAAGCACGTGGTCGTACGTTAGAATTTGATGGTTACACCAAGGTTATGCCACCAGCGAAGACTGACGATACCTTATTACCAGATGTCAAAAAAGGCGATAAACTAATACTAGATAAGCTCGATCCGAGTCAGCATTTCACCAAGCCGCCACCGCGCTATACCGAGGCAAGTTTGGTGAAAGAGCTTGAGAAAAAAGGCATCGGTCGTCCATCAACTTATGCGTCTATCATCTCGACCATTCAAGATCGCGGCTATGTGAAGCTTGAGAACAAGCGCCTGTTTGCTGAAAAAATGGGTGATATCGTTACCGACAGGCTAACCGCAAGCTTCCCAGATTTGATGGATTATACCTTTACTGCCGCGCTAGAAGACAAGCTTGATCATGTGGCAGAAGGTGATACAGATTGGAAAGATGTCCTCGATAATTTCTATGGCGACTTCAAAACAACGCTTGATCGCGCCAAAGAAAAAGACGGCATGCGTCCAAATGATCCAACTGACGTACCAGACGTGCATTGCGATCTTTGCGATCGTCCAATGCAATTACGTACTGGCTCAACGGGGGTATTCTTAGGGTGTACTGGCTATAATTTACCGCCAAAAGAGCGCTGTAAAGGCACTAAGAATTTAATGCCCGTCGAAGCTTTTGCCAATCTTGATGAGGCAGAAGGTGATGATGAAGCGGCAGAAGTTCGCGATTTGATGGAGAAAAAGCGTTGCCCGAAATGTAGCACGGCAATGAATGGTTATATCGTCGATGGCGGTCTGAAGCTGCATGTGTGTGGTAACAATCCTGATTGTGATGGTTATGTCTTAGAAGAAGGCAAGTTCGAAGTGCCTGGCTCTGATTCTCCAACTATTGACTGTAATAAGTGCGATGGACAAATGGAGCTAAAGACGGGACGTTTTGGTCCTTACTTCGCTTGTCAGCAATGTGATAATACCCGTAAAGTGTTAAAAACAGGCGAAGCCGCACCGCCGCGTATGGATCCTATTCATCTGCCAGAGCTGAAATCAACCAAGCACGATGATTACTTTATCTTGCGTGAAGGGGCAGCTGGGATGTTCTTGGCAGCGTCTAAATTCCCGAAAGTGCGCGAGACACGTGCACCCAAGCTGGCTGAGTTACGCGAAATCAAAGATAAAATGGAAGATAAATTCCAGTATCTGTTTGAAGGTCCAGATGAAGATCCAGATGGTAATCCCACCATCTTACGCTGGTCACGTAAGAAGAAAGAGCAATATATCGGCTCTGAGAAAAATGGCAAGGCCACACGTTGGGGTGTGTATTGGCGTAATGGCAAATGGGTAGAGGAGTAAGTCTGTCTTACTTTTATCATCAATCGCTTTAAATAAAAAAACCTCTTAGATAATCTAAGAGGTTTTTTTGTGCTATTCATAGTTGTGCTATCAATAACAGCTAAGTTCAGATGCTATTAGTTCTTTTCGATGATACCGCAAGCAACGCGGTCGCCTGCATTACCAGCTGGTTGGCTAGTATAGTCATCAGCACCGCTATGCACGATAAAGGCTAGACGATTAACGCTATATTTACCAGCATCAGCGACAGAGATTTTCTTATTCACATAGTTAATAGTAGCCACGCCATCTGCATTGGCAGTCAGATTAGGCAAGTCGCCAGCATGACCATTCATATCATCAGGATTAGAGTGAGGCTTATTGTCAGGATTAAAGTGACCACCTGCCGCTTTGCCCATATCAGCACAGCTGCCTGTTTCGTGAATATGTAATGATACTGTTTTGCCCGGCTGCAAATTCATCAGCTTACCGTAAACTTGTACGCCGCCATCAACTGGACGTAAGAATACTTGACCCACTTCATTTTTATTACCAGCGACTGCATTAATAGTAGATTTTAAGGCGGGTTGGCTAAGTGGATTGCCAGTTTGCATTTGACCTTCGACCGTTTGGCAACCCGTCATTACTAACGCTGAACCACATAATAGCGCACTTGCAAGCATCGTCTTATTCATTGTTTTCTCCAATGGTTTTTAATGTTTAGTTATTTTTGATACAAAGCTAACTCTTAAATGTTTAGAGGTAAGTGTTTTTTGATTTCTATAAACATTCGTTAATATCGTTATCAGTATAGCTAAGGATTAGATATAGTTATTCATCAAATGCGCAACAATCGGTTAATAAATGTAAGTATCGTATGGGTTTGAAAATTGTTTACGGTATTTTCTTTACTTCGTTTTGCCATACTAAAGTTTCGCCTGATTCTAACTTTTGAGTAAGGAGATAGCTGGATTCAGAATTATCAGAAGGATTAGATACTCTCTGCGTATCAAGATTGATCAGTGTTAACTGACTAGAGCTATAAAGCATTAGGCGGCTAAGACTTGATTCAATATCATCAATGTCATCACCACACCCTACCATCGTTGAAGGGTTGCCACCAATTAGCAACGTTTGATTAGTAGATAAAGCATAAGACCCACCAGCCCCATTGCATCCGACAGAAAATCCAATACCTTGGCTAAAACTACTTTGCTGAGGATTGCTATAATCATGTGAACCAAGCCTGTAGTTTGCAGTAATAGGTACATCTGGACGATTAAATTTATTAATAGTTTTATTGGTGTCGTCAGTTGCACTAATAAGACGCCATTGGTATCGCTCTAATAATTCATTGATAAGCGGTATGCCCGCCACAGGATATTCAGGCTTGGGCGCACCCGAAAAAATCAGTGTTTTTCCTTTATTGGTTTTTAGAGCCAGCTGTTTTAATGTCTTGTTAGAACTCTGTGCAGAATTTGGTAGTACTGGATCAAATCTGAAAGCTGTATCTGAATAGGGTATAAAAACACTATTTATGACATTTCCTGTTTTGTTTTTGATTGTGTTTTTATTACTAAAATTTTCGATAATTGAATGGTTTACTGTGATGCAGTTATCATTATCAGATGGTTCTCTGACATCGATTTGCCCGTAAAGGTACGGTAATGGTAACCACATATCAAAAGAAACTTGGTGACGTTGACAGCCTTCTGTAAATATTAAAAGGCTTGGATGTACCTCCATTATCAAAGGCAGCTTTTGGTTAAAAGCCTTGATTCGACCCTTATCATCGCTGACATAGGTTAATTGCCACTCATATTTTGTGGTGGTTTGAAACAGTCTGGATTCGAGCGTGGTTGCTGACCAGTTTTTATCGTCGATAACGGTCTTGGTTTGTGCTGAATGATTAAGGTTGTTGGTTTGGCAGCCTAACAAAGCGAGGGGTAGTAATGTGCTTATTACAACTAGAGGCACCCTTAAATGATTTAACATTGCACTTTCCTAATTAATAAACATTTGTCTAAAATATAGCATAAGGTATTATTAAGAGTGGTCTTTATTTTTGCCAAAAAAAAAGCCGCCCATCATGACGATGAGCGGCTCTTTGATTTGTAAGACTGGATTAGTAACTAATCAGATTAGTTATGCAGCGCTTTGCTTGACGTTTTATCGACCGTCACTTTGGTAGGTTTCAGTGGCACTGGCATACTAACCAAGGCAACTTTTAATATCTCATCAATCGTTGCAACTGGCTGAATGGTCAGACCAGCTTTAACGTTATCAGGGATATCGGCCAAGTCACGCTCATTAGTCGCTGGAATCAACACATGCTTGATACCACCTCGATGAGCAGCTAGCAGCTTCTCTTTAAGACCGCCGATACGCAGGATTTTACCACGTAAGGTAATCTCACCTGTCATGGCGATATCTGGACGAATAGCAATACCAGTTAAAGCGGATACTAACGCTGTCGTTAGCGCGCCACCAGCAGATGGGCCATCTTTCGGGGTCGCACCTTCTGGCATATGCACGTGGACATCGGTAGTTTTAAAGGTCTCGTAATCAATACCCAAGCTATCACCGCGAGCACGTACTACGCTCATCGCAGCGCGAATCGACTCTTTCATCACATCGCCGAGCGAACCAGTAAAGCTCAGCTCGCCTTTACCTTTCATCGCCACCGCTTCGATAGTAAGTAGCTCACCACCGACTTGTGTCCACGCAAGACCAGTGATACGACCAATCTCAGGCTCTTCTTCTGCCAGACCGTAGTCATACTGATGGACACCAAGATAGTCATCGATGTTTTTGTCATCGACCACAATTAGCTGACGTTCTGCTTTCTTCGGAGCACGTGCGCCATGAGTTTCAACCGAACCGCGAACCACTTTACGGCAGATTTTATTCACTTCACGCTCAAGGTTACGGACACCTGCTTCACGCGTATAGCTACGGACGATGCTATGCAACGCCGCTTCAACAATCTCAATCTCACCTTCTTTGAGACCGTTATTCTTAATGGCTTTTGGCACCAAGTACTTCTGCGCGATATTCACTTTTTCTTCTTCGGTATAACCCGGTAGACGAATGACTTCCATACGGTCAAGCAGGGCAGGCGGAATATCCATGCTGTTAGCGGTACAGATAAACATCACTTGCGATAAATCTAAATCCATATCGAGATAATGGTCGTTAAAGGTATCGTTCTGTGACGGATCTAACACTTCAAGCAACGCTGACGCTGGGTCACCGCGGAAGTCTTGCGCCATCTTATCGATTTCATCTAATAAGAATAGCGGGTTTTTAACTTCGACTTTAGCCAATGATTGAACAATTTTACCCGGCATCGCACCGATATAAGTACGGCGATGACCACGAATTTCCGCTTCATCACGTACGCCGCCAAGTGCCATACGCACAAACTTACGACCCGTTGCACGGGCAATCGACTCGCCTAATGAGGTTTTACCAACACCTGGAGGACCGACTAAACAAAGAATCGGACCACGGAGTTTTTTCACGCGTGATTGTACGGCGAGATATTCTAAGATGCGGTCTTTTACATCTTGCAAGCCATAATGATCTTCGTCTAGTACCGTTTTGGCTTTTTCTAAATTGATGGAAACCTTGGTTGTGGCATTCCACGGCGTATCCAAAATCCATTCAATATAGTTGCGTACGACTGACGATTCACTCGAAGCAGGTGGCATCATTTTGAGCTTTTTCAGCTCTTGATCCGCTTTTTTGCGCACATCTTCTGGTAAGTCAGCATCTTCTAGACGCTGCTCTAGCTCAGCCACATCATCTTCGCCATCGAACGCACCGTCATTCATATCTGACAGCTCATTTTTAATGGCTTTCATCTTCTCGTTTAAGAAGTATTCGCGCTGATTGTCTTCCATTTGCTGACGGACGGCTTCTTGGATATCTTGCTCGATATTTTGTTCAGCACTCTGCTTAACCAAATATTCGGTTAAAGTATTGATATGGGTTTTAAGGTCATCATTTTCTAAGAATGATTGCTTAATATCTAAATCCATCGACACACGGGTCGAGATGAAATAAACCAGTTCAAGCAAGTCATCGATACGTTTTGCCACACGAGTCAGCTCGCGAGCATTACGCAGACGCGCATCCGCATAGCTTTCAAACAATGTGGTTAATGCTTGAATCGTGTTTTTCTGCTGGCTCTCATCCATACTGACATCAAGGTCAGCACGCTCAAAGCTTGCCATTAATAATGTGTCGTGATTTTCTATAGTATCAACGCGCGCACGATATTGACCTTCGATCAGTACTTTGATGCAGTTCTCATCACTGTCATGCGGCATGGTACTGACGATGCGGCAAACCGTACCGTATTGATACAAGTTATCTTGATCGATGTCTTCAGTCAGTGAGTCTTTTTGTGCCACGACCAAGACTTTATTGCCATACTCAGCCTGTGCCAATTCAACGGCTTTTACTGATGGCTCACGACCGACGAACAAGGCAATCTGCATGTGCGGATAAACGACAACATCGCGCAATGCCAGTAGTGGTAAATAGTTTTCTGTACCGTCACCTTTTATACTATCGTCTTTTGCGTCATCGTCTTCAATAGTGTTGTCCTTGTCTTCATTATCTTTATCATCACTATTTTTGCTATCACCATCTTCAACGCGATCAGCTGTTATAGCTACATCACCTGTCGCATCGTCAGGCGCGCTGTCTCGCTCTTGATCATCAGCAACAGTAGATGAAACGTCGACATCGATGTCGATATTGTCTTGGGCAATTTTATGTTCACTCATATATTCTTCCTCGTTCACCAGACTTGTAAAGTCAAGTTCGTGGTTCATGTTTAGATAAATGGTGCTCACCGATAAAATTGCAAGGCTTGTAGGCAAAGTCACACGCTTATCTGCGCAAAATAGTTATATCTATCTAAAGACTGCGAGTCATATTGTTATTTATAATTTTAAATATTAGCTGAAATTCAATGTATACAGAGCATGGGTAAGAAGTGCGTAGCTAACACCTATTGGGTTCTGTGCGTAGGATTTGTGTGCAAAATAAGGTAAACTGACGCGCGTCTTAAACGGTGGTTTTAGCGTCAAGCGGTTTAGAGGCGAGGGTGATATCTATCGTCCATGAGATATTAATAGGTCTTAATCAGGCTATAGCAGACAGAATAAGAGGCAATATATGACCATCAATGCGGTACTGCTGGCAGTCATCATCATGCTAGGGCTGTCTTTGGCGCGTGTACACGTGGTACTCAGCTTATTAATCGGTGCGCTGGCAGGCGGACTTATCGCTGGTTTGGGTATGACCGATACTTTGAATGCCTTTCAAGAAGGTATCCGTAATGGCGCACAAATTGCGCTGTCCTATGCGCTGCTTGGGGCTTTTGCAGTGGCGATTGCGCATTCAGGATTGCCACAGTCACTGGCAGGGGCGGTGATCAAACGCATTGATGCGGGCGGCACCAGTGGCATGATTAAATACATGCTGTTTGCAGGTTTAATCACCATGAGCTGCTTTAGCCAAAACTTAATCCCTATTCATATTGCCTTTATTCCATTGTTAGTACCGCCATTATTGCTCGCCTTCAATCGCATGCACATCGATAGACGTTTAATTGCTTGTTTGCTGACTTTTGGTCTTGTGACCACTTACATGTTTATTCCGTATGGCTTTGGCGATATTTATCTCAATCAAATCATGCTGAAAAACGTCGGCGAAGCAGGCATTGATATCAGTAACATCTCAGTCACCAAAGCCATGGCAATTCCCGCTTTGGGTATGTTTGTAGGCTTACTCGTCGCCGTATTTATCAGCTACCGTAAACCGCGCCAGTATCAGCAGCTAGCAATTGATAAAGCTGCGCATGATGAAGTGTTAGAGGGTGACGCGTTAAGCAAAACCGCAGCTGGTGCGCAAACACAAAGCAAGATGAAAACGTTGGTGGCGCTAGCCGCAATTGTGACGGCATTTGTGGTGCAGATGTATACTGACTCACTTTTGCTTGGCTCAATGTTTGGCTTTGGCGTCTTTATGGCGACGGGCGTCGTTAAATGGAGTGAAGCCGATACAGTCTTTAATGACGGTATCAAATTGATGGCGATGATTGGCTTTATTATGATTACCGCACAAGGCTTTGCGGAAGTTATGAAAGCGACTGAGCAGATTCAGCCATTAGTTGATGGTGCCGCGTCATTATTCGCAGGTAATAAAGCGATAGCTGCATTTATTATGCTGTTAATTGGTTTAATTGTGACCATGGGTATTGGTTCGTCATTCTCGACCATTCCTATTTTGGCTGCGATTTATGTACCGCTATGTATCTCGTTAGGGTTTTCGCCATTGGCAACCGTGGCGATTATTGGTACGGCTGGCGCGTTGGGCGATGCAGGTTCTCCAGCATCAGATTCGACTCTTGGACCTACTTCTGGTCTAAATATCGACGGTCAGCATGACCATATCAAGGACAGTGTGGTGCCGACATTCTTGCATTACAATATTCCGTTATTGGTATTTGGCTGGATTGCGGCGATGGTGTTGTAAGGTTTTAAAATACTTAAATTATAAGACAATGAAAAAAGACGCTTTGCTAAGCGTCTTTTTGGTTTTTTAAAATCATTTAATTAGGAAAAATCTTAAGAGAGCAATGGTATCTTTTCGTTGCTTGAGCCTTGTTTCAAGCCTTTTATACCTTTAGATAAAAGGTATAGAAAAAATAACTCAATCACAGGATCATAAATCCGATCTAGTTTTAGATTGCCATTACTGTAGTCTATGATTGATAAACCAAATAAAACTAGCAAAATTAATAAGACTATAGGAGAAATTATGGCAATAAAGCGGTGAAAAAATATATTATTAGGCTGCCTTATTCGTTTTATTTCAATATAAGTTGTCAATGCAAAAGTATAAAATGCAACTAACGCAAAAGAAAAACTTCTCAGCTCGGCAATATCAAAATCATTGTAATCATAAATATAAGCAGCTGGTGTGAGAAACAACATAATTACCCAAAAGTAAAAGCAGACTTGTAATGAAGCGGGTGACATGAACTCTTTTTTTGCTTTATTCATGGTAGATTGAACCAGTGTTGTAATGATAATTATTTACAGTAATTGTATTTCATAATTTAAAAATAAACAATAGTCCATATCATGTAATATATCAAGAGGTTACTAATAGAGTAGCTCTTCAATTGACCAGTTGGTGATTTCTTAGTTACCTGTACTTTTATCAAAATCTTTTATCCCATCATTCAAACCACGCAAAAACGCATCGCTTTGCGCCATCAGTTCATTCAAGCGTTCTTCATTAATAAGCCGTGCTAGCTCATCAGCGCTAAAAGACTGCTCTTGACTGTAGTAACGCAACTCTCTAGCGTCCTCGCTACCTAACGTTTGCAAATACTCGTCCACATGATCAGCGCTAGAGTTAGTATCCATCGCTTGCTTATCCTCTTTCATTAAAACCACCTTATGCCGCTTGGTGTAATTAAGCCATCTAGTGGCACATCCCACGGTTGCCGCTGTAATTGTTCGACTACTTGGAAGTCATAACACCAGCCAATTTTTAATGGCTTTTTAGCGCCTGACCGATAGCTTTTGCCAAGGGTCGTATCATAAAAGCCGCCACCCATACCCATACGATTACCATCTTTATCTACTGCTACTAACGGACAGATAATGACATCCAATTCTCGCGCCCAAAGTAATCGGCGGTGATGGTTTTGCTTCATGCCTAAATGATGAATCCTTGTCGGTATGTTGACCAGCTTTGATTGATAAATAGGCACAAAGCGCATGTGTTTATCCATATTACCTTTATTATCTCGGCCTAACGAACCAACCACAGGCAGATAAGATAAATAGCCTAAGCGTTGACACCAGTCCAATAGTTGCTGAGTAGGTAATTCGCCAAAGCCATCGTAATATAAACCAATACGCGCACGCGGTGCTAAGCGCTGTTGCAACTTAACTAAATGCAAACTTGCCATGCGCGCGTAATGTCTACGTTCGCCAGCCGTTAATTGACGACGCTGGCGGGTAAATTGCCGTCTCGGCGGATTGCTAACGGTAGATGTCTGAAACTCAGAATGTTTTAACTCAGGATGCATAGATAGACTATCCCATAATGTATTAAATTGATGATGGCTGTTGCTTGTAGAGAGCAGCAATGGCTATTTGTGAATATTCAACACGGTCTAGTCATGCTATCATAACGCCACTTTACAGCGTATTTTCCTTTATGTGCAGCGTGTGTTGCACTTTTTTCAAAGCAGCTATACAACAAACCATCAAAGAGGGTAGTTATGTCGACACAGAATCAGGCAACTCGTACCGAAAAAGATACCATGGGCAACGTGGAAGTCCCAGCTGACGCTTATTGGGGTGCGCAAACTCAGCGTAGCCGTGAGAACTTTAAAATCGGTGGCGAAACGTTGCCGCGTCCAATGATTGAAGCAATGGCACTGGTCAAAAAAGCTGCTGCGATTACCAATGCTAGCCTAGAGCGTATCGAAGGCGACAAGCGTGATCTCATCGTACAAGCTGCTGATGAAGTCATCAACGGTGGCCTAACGGATCAGTTTCCGCTAGTCGTTTGGCAGACGGGTTCTGGTACCCAGTCAAACATGAATATGAACGAAGTATTGGCCAACCGTGCCAACGAAATTGCTGGCAATGAGCGTGGCAGCTACACGCCAATTCACCCAAATGATCATGTAAACCATGCACAGTCTACCAACGACAGCTTCCCAACTGCGATTCGTGTTGCCGCTGCTCGTGAAATCAACGGTTTATTGATTCCAGCGGTAAAAGCATTACGCGATACGCTAGCTGCCAAAGCGAAAGAATTTGATAGCATTGTTAAAATCGGTCGTACACATTTGCAAGACGCCACGCCTTTGACCTTAGGTCAAGAGTTCAGTGGCTACGTTAGCCAACTTGATCACTCATTGGTACGTATTGATAATGCGCTACAAGGTCTATATGAATTGCCACTAGGCGGTACTGCAGTTGGTACTGGTCTAAACGCCCATCCTGATTATGCCGTAACTGCTGCTGAACAATTAGCGACTTTGACTGGCTTGCCATTTGTCACGTCACCAAACAAATTCGAAGCACTAGCCGCTCGTGATGCTGAAGTATTTGCGTCAGGTGCACTAAAAACGCTAGCCGCTAGCTTAAACAAAATCGCTAACGACGTCCGTTGGTTGGCATCAGGCCCTCGTTGTGGTCTTGGCGAGTTGACGATTCCAGAGAACGAGCCAGGCTCTTCTATCATGCCGGGCAAAGTGAACCCAACCCAGTCAGAAGCATTGACGATGGTTGTCGCTCAAGTCATGGGTAACGATGTAACGATCAGCATGGCTGGCGCATCAGGTAACTTTGAGCTAAACGTGTATAAGCCAGTTATCGCGTTTAACTTATTGCAATCTATCAAACTATTGGGTGATGGCTGCAACAGCTTCAACGAAAACTGTGCCGTTGGTATCGAGCCTGTTAAAGACAAAATCGATGATTTCTTGCACAATTCATTGATGCTAGTGACTGCATTGAACCGTCATGTCGGTTATGAGAATGCGGCGAAAATCGCTAAGACAGCTTATAAAGAAAACAAAACCTTGAAGCAAGTGGCGGTTGAGTTGGAATTGCTAACTGAAGCGCAGTTTGATGAGTGGGTTATTCCTGCTGATATGGTAAACCCTAAGTAAGCTATTTAATACTTTCTTAGAATAGTAAAAAGACCTTGTCATCCTTTATAAACGGATGTGCAGGGTCTTTTTTTTATCTATCAATTGAAGCACATACATCGAGAGAAACAATGTCTTACCCTCAAACAACAAGCCAACTAATATTTATAACGAGCAAAACTAAAACTTTGGTTAGAATAGGCACATAAGTAAGTGATGATGAAAAATAATTTCTAAATCATCATAGTAAATCTAAACATGTACAATAAGAGCGAACGATTAGACTAACTAAAAATAGTTCGCCGCTAACGTCCTTGTTTGTATTCTCTTATCTATGACCATTCTAATTATATCATTGAGGTAATTTATGAAAAAACTAACTGCCGCTCTATCATCAGCTGGTATTTTGATGGTAATGTTGGGTTCTGGTTCTGCAATGGCTTACTCGGATAAAGTGATGGAACCAAGTGAGAGCTATGACACCGCTGTTAAACACAGACAAGTCAACTATACTTGCCAAAACAACAAGAAAATCAGCGTGACTTATGGCTTTAATAAGCAAAATCTACCTACGTTTGCAGAAGCCAATCTGAATGGCAAAAAAAGATTTTTGCCGATTAACTTAGGTCGTTCTGACGATGTTGATACCGTGTTTGGTGATGAAGAAAACTTTAGTATTATGACTGGTGCACTGCGTTTAAATAATTATCATAAGTCATCGGCTAATATTCAAAATGCCAGCAGCGAAATTCTTTATAAAGGCTGTGATGTTCAATCTGTCAAAAAGCTTAAAGGCTAGTTTTTAGTAGGTTGATATATATACATAAAGAAAGACCTTGTCACATAATACGACAAGGTCTTTTTATTATCGAAAATCTAAGCTTGATTAGAACTTATAAAGCAAACCAAGCGTCGAAGTTGACTCAGTACGCGAGTCAACCATTGGGCTATCGTATTGCTCATTTGGCAGATAGCTTAAGCTTTGATTGGCAAACAATGCCCAGCGTTCATTGAAATCATAGTTGGCACTAATGTTAACGTAAGGATTCAAGCTCGAATTAGACTTATAAGCGGCGACGCCTGTTTCCGCTGACTCTTTTTCGCTGACGCCATAATAGTATTCATTATAGTCAGCATCGTTGTATTCGAAGCCAATGCTTGGATAGACTGTTAGCTTGTCTTTTGTAATTCTAGCAAGATAGGTCAAACGAGCTGTGTTACCACCACTACGATCTAAGACATCAGTTGCGATTTGAGTACGGAAACCACCGACGGGCGTGCGGCGCAAATAAGTTAGACCAGCAGCGACTGATGCCTCACGCTCATTAAGACCTTGTAATGCGCCTCTAGCATCATCAGGATCGAAATCGTTGCCAGCGAGCTGAGCATAAGCCGACAGCTGATTTTTGCCATCATTAATGATATAAGCACCCGCTTGGGCGCCGCGCACATAGAATCTATTGTTGTCATAAAACGCGCCCGGCAATACACGTACATCAAGGCTGTCTTCCATATCGTAGGCTGAGTTGACGGCTATGACGTTGACGCCTAAGCTTAATACAGCGTCTTGGTCAGTAGGTAAATTGTCCTTAAAAAGTGCAGCATTGGACATACTGGCGACACTAAATAACGCGGTAGCCGTTAATGCGCTAAGCATGACGCGCGTAGAAATATGAGGTAGCGCTACAGGTTTAAACATAATAAAGTCTCATAAATGGATGAAATAATTGGGGGCAATCGTGTATAGTCAAGGAGTCTTAGAATCGCTACAAGGCGACCGACCGCAGATAGTAAAATGAGTACATCTAGGGCGGGTAACACCGTAGCGGTTTAAAAGTGCTCTGACTTATAGCAAGAAGCGAGTAAGGAAAACCTAACCAGTAAGCTGTTATCATGAACTATTTAGCAATGATAAATAACTATGAAGGTTTACTCAATGGTTTTTAATACTTGTAGTATTTGATCATGAATATCTTGCCACCACCAAATAAAGCCAATGCTAATCAGTAGCATCATTAGCCATGGTAGTAATTGCCAAATAAGGATAGATTTGGTCGGTGTTTCTTGTTCACTAAGGTGGCTGCGATTAGCATGAGTATTTAAGTGTGAGTTTACAGCAGAGTCGGGGTGGAAACTGCTGTTATTGTCAAAATCAACATTATTAAAGTGCTCGTTATTAGCAGAAGAATCAGTATCGCTGCTTGCTGGAAAATTGATATAAGTTGTTCGATAACGGTCTTCATAAGCAGCTGGATTAGGCATATTCCGTAACGCTATTGTCATACGCTGACGGTAGGCGATTGCGAATGCCAGTGCAATCATTAAGCCAGTCACCGCGCCGCCAATATGCCCCGCATTGTCGATACCGGGTACGGCAAAACCATAAAAAAGGTTAATGCCCATGATAAATATCAAGCTCTTAAGGTTGAGTACCATGCCATTGACCGATATTTTAAACAGCGCAGCTATTAATAATGCCGCGCCGATACCCATGATGCCACCTGACGCCCCAGCCGATAGACCCGGTTGACCAGTTCCTTCTACAATACTATGCCACGTGACATAGTTATTCAGTAAGTTGCCTCCGATCGCCGCCAGTAAAAACAATGCCAAAAACTTGGCTGAGCCAAACATCGGCTCGGCAATCTGCCCAAAGAAATACATGGCAAATCCATTGAACAATAAATGCATCAAGCCAATGTGTAAAAAGGCACTGCTGACCAAGCGCCACGGCTCATCGCCCATGGTAAATGGCAATGCATTGGCACCCCATTTCAAGAGCGCCTCAGTCGATGGATTATTGGCATCGACGCCTGTCAGTACTTGCATGATGAATAACCCAATAAAGCTGGCTAGTAACAGCGTGGTGACAGGGGCTGTTTTTAATAATTGTTGAATGGTCATAAAGGTGAGATATCATTAGAATGTTATAAATAGAGTATAAAGGGTATGGTCAAATAATGTCATACATCTGCATGACATTATGATTTAACGACTAGTACTCTTAAACGACTAGTACTTTTAAACGATTAGTGCCCTTAATAGTGGATCGTTTTAACGACCGTTTTAATGACATGTTTAACGATTAGCAACTTTGAGGTTCTCATAAGTGCCCTTTACCAATATATCAGTGGTGACATTATTGATATCAGTGTGACCACAGAATGCCATCGATAGATCGCATTCTTTATGGATGATTTCCAGCGCACGGCGCACGCCATCTTCGCCATAAGCGCCCAGACCGTAAATAAAAGCGCGACCAATCATCGTGCCTTTTGCGCCCAATGCGCGCGCTTTTAGTACATCCTGACCCGAGCGAATGCCGCTGTCTAACCACACCTCGATATCGCTATTTTCAGCCTGCACCGCTTGTACGATATCGGATAGGGCAGAAATGGAGGAGAGGGCGCCATCTAATTGACGACCACCGTGGTTTGAGACGACCAGTGCATCGGCACCGCTACGAGCAGCCATAATGGCATCTTCAGGTTCCATGATACCTTTAATAATTAATTTGCCGCCCCACATATCTTTGATACGTGCCACGTCATCCCAGCTCAAGCGCGGATCAAATTGCTCTTCCGTCCAAGCGGTGAGAGAAGATAGGTCGTCCACTCCTTTTGCATGACCGACGATATTGCCAAAGCTATGACGTTTGGTGCCCAGCATATTCATACACCACTGAGGCTTGGTCATCAGGTTGACGATGTTGGCAAGTGTAGGTCTAGGCGGTGCAGACAAGCCGTTTTTGATGTCCTTATGGCGCTGTCCCAGCACTTGTAAATCCGCGGTAAGAATCAACGCCGAACAATTGGCATCTTTCGCCCGCTGAATCAAATTGGTCACATAGTCATGATCGCGCATCACATATAGCTGAAACCAAAAGGGCTTGCTGGTATGGGTGGCGATATCTTCGATAGAGCAGATACTCATGGTCGATAGCGAAAACGGCACGCCGAATTTTTCTGCTGCCCGCGCGGCATGAATCTCGCCATCCGCCCACATCATACCGGTAAAGCCAGTGGGCGCGATGGCGACGGGCATTTTTACCTCTTCACCAATCATCTGGGTTGCTAGACTGCGATTGTCCATATCTACCAATACCCGCTGGCGTAACTTGATACGGTCAAAGTCGGTTTCATTGCTACGATAAGTCGTCTCAGTCCATGAGCCTGAATCGACATAATCATAAAACATACGCGGTACTTTACGTTCGGCAACGCGGCGCAGGTCTTCAATTTCTGTTATTTTTTTTAAATCTTTCATTATGTTCTCACTACATCGTTTTTTATTGTAGGCTTGCTATGATTGCATGAAAAGTTGCTGTAAATCCATGACTGAAAATGGATAGTTTAATCGTGTTGATGGTGTCAAAATCACTGGGATAGTGGTGGCAAATTCCATCATCAATGGTTCATCGAAATAAGCGATATCGACCTGTTGATAGGCAATCGGCTGTACGGCTTGAAATTGAGTCAGCAGTTGCGCTGCGATGTCGCACAAATGACAGCCAGACGTTCCAAGTAGCCACCATTTATCATTATTTTCAGCCTGACCAAGATCGGGGTTTGCAGCAACCATACGTTCCCGTAAGGCTTTTACATTATCATCATCGTACATATTTATTCTCTTTTCTTAATACTTGTCACAAAGTTTCGGTTTTTAGGACTTCGATTGCCAGCATAAATACTGCCTGATCTTTTTTACGCAGACTCTATGGCATGATAAAGAAGTGGGGTAAATAATGACAGCGATTGTGAGATTAGGTAAGATGACCTGCTGTTTTTAATTACTGGCTCTTCAGCTCATCTTATCTTATTACCTTTTCAATCACTTGGATATCGCGCATGGCAAGTTTTGGCAAATTTTTCAAACGATTATTGATGGCAATCATGCTATTGGTCGTCGCATTTCATGTATTAGTCGCTGGGCTACTATTAATTTGGAAAACGCAGCCGATTAATAACAGCATGTTCATGCTGACTCATCGCTTGACGGGTGGTACTGTCACCCAGACTTGGGCGGAATACGATGCCATCGCAAAATCTGCCAAACAAGCCGCGATAGTGAGTGAGGATTCGACATTTAGTCAGCACAATGGTTTTGATTTTAAAGGCATTGAGGCGGCACGTAAGAAAAATGAAGAGACGGGTAAGATGTCCGCTGGTGGCTCGACGATTACCCAGCAGCTAGCAAAAAACTTATTTTTGACCTCGCATCGCTCGTATGTTCGTAAAATTGAGGAAGCGATTATCACTGTCATGATTGAGACATTATGGGACAAGCAGCGTATCTTGACCGCTTATCTCAATGTGGCAGAGTTTGGCAATGGTATTTATGGTATCGAAGCAGCAGCTCAGCACTACTTTGATAAATCTGCGGCCAAGCTGAACCGTGATGAATCAGCCTTACTTATCGCTATGTTGACCAATCCAAAATACTACGAAGACAATCAGGGTGATAGACGTTTACGCAATAAACAACGTATTATCAAAAAGCGAATGAGCAATGCAGTGTTACCACAATCAGCTTAATGGATTGTACCTAATACTATTTAACAAATAGCGCCGTGTTTTTGAATGATAGTTTTAAGTGACGGTTTTAAGCGATAGTTTTAAGTGATAGTTTTGAATGGCAGTTTCGAGTAGTAATGAATGAAGAAAGAACCCTGATAAATTTCTTAGTGGAAAAGCGATTATAAAAGACAATTGGTATTAAAGATGATGGCGTATCGATAACGCAAAGGAGTAGTGACGTGATGGATGTGAATAATAAGCAGGAAACTGATAGCAATAATACAGTGATAGCAGTTGATAATGAAAGCTATACAGAGAGTCGCAATGACCATTTAACTGAGGTTGCATGGCAGCGTTCAGAAGACGGCAGCTATTCACCCAGCAGTTATATCAATCGCGACTTGTCTTTATTACAGTTTCATTTACGTGTCTTAGCGCAGGCAGCAAGTCCTCGTCATCCGCTACTTGAGCGCTTGTTTTTCTTGATTATTTTCTCATCGAATATCGATGAGTTTTTTGAGATTCGTGTCGCAGGCATTATGCAAAAGCTCAATATTGGTGATGTCTCGACCAGTGTTCATGGCATGCGTCCCAGTGAAGTGCTGAATGAGATATCCACCGTAATGCACGATGCCATCGCTGAGCAATATCGTATTCTCAATGAAGATATCTTACCAGCACTGGCGCTTGAGGATATTCGTTATCTAAAACGCGATGAGCTAAATGCTGAGCAGTCGGCATGGATGAAGCGCTACTTCACTGAGCAAGTATCGCCAGTGTTGACACCGATTAGCATCGATCCGGCGCATCCGTTTCCGCGTTTGGTCAATAAGAGCTTAAACTTTATCGCCACTTTAGAAGGTAAAGATGCCTTTGGTCGTGATATCAATCTAGCGATTGTGCCCGCACCGCGCAGTTTGCCACGCGTGATTCGCCTGCCTGATGAGCTGACAGGTGGCAAAGAACATCACGTCATGCTCTCAGCTATTATTCATGAGCATATCGGTGAGCTGTTCCCTGGTATGAGTGTGACGGGCTGCCATCAGTTTAGACTGACGCGCAATGCCGATTTAGATTTGGCTGATGATGTTGAAGATATTGCTAAGGCTCTGGAGGGCGAGCTAGAAAACCGCCGCTTCGGTGATAAAGTGCGGCTAGAAGTCACCACCGATTGTCCAACGCCTATCAGTGATTATTTGCTCAATGAGTTTGAGCTGCATGACAATCAGCTGTACCGCGTCAATGGTCCTGTCAACTTAACGCGCTTATTGTTTGATTTCAATATTCCAGCGCTGCGCTATCAGCCCTTTACCCATGTAGTGCCAAAAGAGTTCCGCCGTGAGATGGATAAGCTGGACAAAGCAACCAGTATGTTTGCCGCCATGCGTAAAAGCGATGTGCTAGTGCATCATCCTTTTCATGCATTTTCACCGATTATCAATCTGCTTTGGCAAGCGGCGAGCGATCCAAAAGTGTTAGCGATTAAGCAGACATTGTACCGCTCAGGCACCAATTCAGAAATCGTTAAAGCATTGGCTGCTGCTGCTCGTAATGGCAAAGAAGTCACTGCCGTCATCGAGCTGCGTGCGCGTTTCGATGAAGCCTCTAATATCGCCGTCGCCAATTATTTGCAAGAAGCGGGTGCGGTCGTCGTGTACGGGATTGTCGGCTATAAAACCCACGCCAAGCTGATGCTTATTGTGCGCCGTGAGGATGATCGAATCCGCCGCTATGTGCACTTAGGGACGGGTAACTATCATGCCGCCAATGCCAAAGTTTATACCGATTATGGTTTATTTAGCGCAGATCCTGATATCTCAGAGGATGTACATAATATATTTCAAGAGCTGACGGGAATGGGTAAGCCTGCCAATCTCAAAAAGCTGCTGCATGCGCCTTTTACCTTGCATGATAAGTTGATAAGTTTTATCGATGATGAAATTGCTCATGCAAAAGCCGGCAAGCGCGCTCATATTATCGTTAAGGTTAATGCTTTAACCGAACGTCGATTGATTAGCAAGTTATACGATGCCTCGCAAGCAGGCGTCAAAATCGAGCTCATCTTACGCTCCATGTGTTGTTTGCGTCCGCAAGTAAAAGGTCTATCAGAAAATATTACCGTACGCTCTGTTATCGGGCGTTTTTTAGAACATACGCGCGTTTATTATTTCTATAATAATGGCGACGAGCGCTTATATTGTGGTAGTGCAGACTGGATGGATCGTAATTTATTCCATCGCGTCGAAGTGGCGTTTCCAATCGAAGACAAAAAACTGTTTAAACAAGTATATCAAGACGGTTTACTTAACTATCTGAAAGACAATACCCAAGCGTGGATACTTAGCGGTGATGGTGCTTGGCAGCAGCTGCAACCAGCCGCAGGTGAAACGCCGCATACTGCTCAAGAGTATTTATTAAAAGTGATTAATGGCGTTGACGCATCAAGCTAGCTTAATATTTCAACGACATCTTCAAAGCGATAAAGACGTCTTTACAATCAATAAATATCAAGAAAAATACCAAGTATAGAGTACTTTCTATGCTTGGTTTTTTTTGGATAAACGATTTGTCTAAGTTACAAACTGTCTTGTAACCTCACATTTATTCACATATTGATACGGCAGCACACTGGTGCAGTCCGTTATCTCATCCTTATAATCAAGGTCAGCCCTCACGCTATTATTAAACGGATTTGATGGTTTAATAAACCATTAGCACTCTAGTAATTCATGCAAAATTGCTCGTATTACTATCATTGATCGTATTACGAAAAAGAGTAGGGACTGACTAAATCAACGAATTATAAAAATAGGAAATACCTTATGAGCAATACCGATAACGACACATCAGATATCAAAAAAGCTGCTGAGCAAGCAGACAGTCAGCAAATTGCGCGAAATCTTGAAGACAATAAAGCGGTCGATGCGCCTGAAGCATTAAGTAAAGATGAGCAAACCTCTTTTATTGAAGATGATTTGCGTACGGATAAATGATAAATAAGCTGTGACATAAATATTTGGATTAACTTATTTTATATATTAATGACATATTGATGCGAGGGAACTGCAATGCCAAATAATACTCATCCAAATCACGAAGAAGCGGTACCAGTTCGTGATCCAGCCGCTTTACACCCAGACAATGCACCAGACAGTTATGAAGGTCGTAAGCACGAACCTAATATCGATGGTCCACAACAAGAGTCGCAAGAAACTGACGAGATATATGTCGATCCTCGTAAGGAAGAGAATCTACCAGCTGGTGGCAAGAACGTTGCAGATTTGAATGCCTATGATTTGAGCCAAGAAGACAATGAATAGCATTAAATTGATTGATGCCTAGGTTGGATATTAAGTCAGATTAATAATCTGCTAAACCGCTGTCAAAAAACTAAGCAGTTGCTAAAACATGAATAATAAGGATATAGCCATGCAAACCAATGATCCAGCACTCACCAAGACACAAATTAGTGAAACTGAAAACCTTCTTAATAGCCGCGATTCGGATGATAATTTTCCCAGTAATGCTACCTCTCATAAGCATAGTGAGGTTGATAGTGGTATTGAAAAGAAGATCACTGAAAACAAAGGAACAGATACCTTTGAAGAAGGCATCGTCAATTCAGAGCATGTGAACGATAATGATAATCCCGCACGTCAGCCTGATCGTCGAGACCAAGAAGGTAACGCCTTTGATGATGGCGTAAATGAGCATACGATGGTTAGCGAGACGTCCAAAAGCGAAGGTATTACCAATATGAATCGTTATGCAAACATCGATAATGCCCAGACACGGGTATTAAACCCTGACGAAAAAGACTAATAACTTTTTATAAAAAATTGATTAAATATAAATTTTACTCTATTCATAGAATGACTACTTTAATAAGGAATGATGATGAGTACGCCAGATGACAAGGTCGTCAGCCAAAGCCATAAGTTAAGAGATGCGAACGACAATAATGGTATCGTACCCGCTGATGCGTTACAAAAAGTCAATCCAGCAGCGGCAGAAAGGACAACCGATGATCACGATCCTCATAATGTCGCTAAAGATAATAAACAATACGACAGCACATTAATGAAAGATGATAAATAACCATTCATTTTGAGATAACAAAATTTAAATAGAAGAGCAAAAAGTAAAGTAACGGATTGGAGCATGGAACTCGGTCAGTTACTTCACTTTTTTACTGTATAAAACGATGTCTAATCGCGTGGATTTAAGCAGGGGTGCCGCTATGAAAACGTAGCTCATGATCTGGGCTAGAGATCAATTCGGCTTCTACTTCTTTGAAAAACGCGACGCGCTCATCAATACTGTCCTCAGATAGTGATTGAGCCAAGGCTAAATAATCCTCAAAGTGACGACTCTCTGACTTCAGTAAGTAGTGATAATACTTTGCCAAACGCTCGTCGTCGATGACTTCAGCAAGCGCGGCAAAACGTTCACAAGAGCGCGCTTCGATAAATGCACCGATTATCAATACATCAACCATCGCTGCTGGCTCATAAGTACGTTTGTGTTTTAACATACCTTTGGCATAACGTCCGGCACTAAGATATTTCCACGCCTGACTACGGTCATTCATGATACCTAAGACCTGCTCATAATGAAGCATTTCCTCACGTATCAATTGCGCCAATTTACGCTGCAAATCATAAGAAAACTCATAGCGGAATATGAGGTTCATGGCGGTGCCAGCGGCCTTTTTTTCGCAATTGGCATGATCTTGAATGATCAGCGGTACATTCGCAATAGCCGCATCAACCCAAGCTTGCGTCGTGCGCGCACCCAAAAAATTATAAACAGCAGATAGGTCAACCTTGATCGGGGTGCGTAGCTTTGCGATATCGACATCGTCCTCTTCGATATCGTCTTTCACTATAAGATGTTCTTCTATACTGCTGTCGTTCATGACCTTGTCATTACTGTTCTTGATTGTCATATCTTCTTTATTCATAGTCTTTGCCATAATCGAACGCTTAAAATGTCTTTTTCAAATATTAAATAGATAACGCTTAAGCTTAAATCTGTGAGGTAATGATTACTGATAGTTTATCTTTACTGGATGAGGCACTAATCAATAAGTGCTGATAAAACCTCTTAGCGCTTATGTCATATAGGTTATCATTCTTATACAACCCCAGTATTTATTTAATGAATGATGTTTTCTTGTTTATTTCTTTGTTTGATAGTAGGATGATATTTTGCTTAAGCGCTATTTTGTCTTACTATTGATGTGTAGCCATATTGTATTGTTGCAGTGGTGATGATTGCCAATATTATGCAGTTGAACCGTTTAAAGTGGGTACAAGGCAACCGAGCTCAAATTGTACACTAAGTACATTAAGCGAGGTTGACACCATAATCAAATGCTTTGACTATGCTAATGGCTAATGCGGCAAAAAACATAGGTTAATAGCATAGCATAAATAGTTGAGTCACTATTCACGACAAGCTTGTATGATATATCAGTAGGTTTACTTAGTATTTCATCTAAATTTGGAATAGATGCCTAAGGCCGACAATGTGTAATCATTGCGGTAGCAACTTCGTATTTACACCCCTCACGAACAGATAAGGATAACAACATGAGCCAGTCTTCTAACGCCAATCGTATTCAAAAAGGCATTCTTGCCATCGACCAGCAATTGTATGACTTTATTGAAAACGAAGTGCTGCCGAAAGTCGGTGTTGATTCAGACAGTTATTGGTCAGGTTTTGAAAAGGTCATTAAAGAGTTTACGCCGCGCAATAAAGCATTGCTTGCAACTCGTGACAAGATTCAAGCGCAGATTGACCAATGGCACCTGCAGCATCCTGCTAAAGACGGCAACATTGATTATCCTGCTTACAAAGCATTCTTACAAGAGATTGGCTATCTGTTGCCAGAAGGCGATGATTTTAAAGTTAGCACAGAAAATGTCGATGATGAGATTGCGCATATTGCAGGCCCGCAGCTGGTCGTACCAGTACGTAATGCGCGCTACGCATTGAACGCAACCAACGCTCGTTGGGGTAGCCTGTATGATGCTTTATATGGTACTGACGTTATCAGTGACGAAAATGGTCAAGAAGCAAAAGGTGGTTACAATCCAACTCGTGGCGCTGCTGTCGTTGCTTATGCCAAACAATTCCTAGATGAAAACTTTGCATTGGCGTCAGGTTCATATAACGACGCGACCGGCTTTAAAGTGGTCGATGGTAAGCTTGAGATTGTCCAAGGTGATAGCAGTACTGAGCTAAAAGATTCAGAAAAATTCGTTGGTTTCGTCGGTGATGCCGCAAACCCAACGGGTATTTTATTAAAAAACAACGGCTTGCATGCAGAAATTCAAATAGATGCCAATCATCCAGTCGGTAAAGACGATCCTGCTCATATCAAAGATGTGCTACTAGAGTCAGCCATTACGGCGATCCAAGATTGTGAAGACTCAATCGCTGCTGTTGATGCAGAAGAAAAAGTGGAAGTGTATCGCAATTGGCTTGGTCTCATGAATGGTGACTTGCAAGAAACATTTGAAAAAGGTGGCAAAACCCGCACACGTCAGCAAAATCCAGATCGTGAATACACCACCCCAGATGGTGGCAAGCTTATCCTGCCAGGTCGTTCATTATTGCTGATTCGTAACGTCGGTCACCTCATGCAAAACCCTGCAATATTGGTCGACTTGGGTGATGGTCAAGAACAAATATTTGAAGGCTTGATGGATGGTCTGATTACGCCACTATTAACGCTCAATGACCTTAAAGGTAAAAATGAGCTATCGAATTCACGTAAAGGTTCAATGTATATCGTGAAGCCAAAAATGCATGGCCCTGAAGAAGTCAAAATGGCCAACGATTTATTCAATGCAGTAGAAGATTTATTAGGCTTAGAGCGTAATACCATCAAAATCGGTATCATGGATGAAGAGCGCCGTATGACGGTCAACTTAAAAGAAGCCATCCGCCAAGCGAAAGAGCGTGTCATTTTCATTAACACAGGTTTCTTAGATCGTACTGGTGATGAGATGCATACCAGCATGAATGCAGGCCCATTTGTACCTAAGGGTGAGATGAAGTCACAAGCATGGCAGCCAGCCTACGAGCAGTGGAACGTTGATATCGGTTTAGAGACTGGTCTACAGGGTGTTGCTCAGATTGGTAAAGGCATGTGGGCGAAGCCTGATGAGATGAAAGAGATGATGGACACCAAAGCTGCCCATCCTAAGTCTGGTGCTAGTACTGCATGGGTACCATCACCGACAGGAGCAACCTTGCACAGTATGCACTATCATCAAGTAAGTGTTGCTGATGTTCAAGACAGCCTAAAATCACGTGAACGTGCCAGTTTAGACGACATTTTGACCATCCCCTTAGCAAAAAACACCAGTTGGACAGACGAAGAGAAGCAGCAAGAGCTAGACAACAATGCTCAGGGCATCTTAGGATATGTTGTGCGTTGGGTAAATCAAGGCGTTGGTTGTTCTAAAGTACCGGATATCAATGATGTGGGTCTGATGGAAGACCGTGCGACTTTACGTATTTCAAGTCAACATATTGCCAACTGGTTGCATCACGATGTCGTGAGCGAGCAGCAAGTGATGGATACGATGAAGCGTATGGCAAAAGTGGTGGATGAGCAAAATGCAGGCGATAGCGACTATCAGACGATGGCAGATAGCTTTGACCACTCTTATGCCTTTAAAGCGGCCTGTGACTTAGTGTTTAAAGGTCGTGAGCAGCCGAGTGGTTATACTGAGCCATTATTGCATCAGGCACGTCTTGATCTAAAAGCAGGCTGCTAATATTGCGTAGGTTAACATTAAAATATGGCATGCTTGATATTACATTATGAGACTTATATGATTGACTAAGCTTCTTCTTGGTTTCTATATTTAATAAGGAGTCTGTAATAGCCATTGACTAAGGTTATAGTCTGGAAACAAGAGCAGTGAAAACACCTTTTTTACTGTTCTTGTAGCAATTTTCCGATCTCAATTGTGACTATCAATATGTCATAAATCACATTTATTAATTCTTATTAGCCCTATTTGTTAATGAACAAGTAGGGCTTTATTTTTGTTAATGAAAGGGTATTCATTAAGCTAGTTTCAAGTTCTTGGTAATTATATTAATCAATAGTATCTTTATCTATTTGAGCGGATAGGGATTTTTTTACAATGACCTACATTCTATAGTAGATATGGCATTCAACAAATACTGGGTTTAAAAATCTAAAAAAAATGTTGCAAATTATGTCAAAGTTGTTATGCTTGTATTCGAAGTATGAGTTTGGTAACGGATGTTACGCAACGGAGCGATAAAGACCTAAGATTACATGGCAGTTACTTTTTAATCCCAGTTATGTAAGTCATTGTTTTTTTCATCTTACTGTAATAGAACTTCGCCACACTTGTTTCTGACTAATCTCGGTAGCCAGTTACACATTATATCTTTGAGGATTTGTGACGATACCATTATGAGCACCAGCTAATCATAGCTAGCTTATTACTAAAATTGTAAAGTGGAGATACCCCATGAAAAAACTACTTTTAGCTACAGCAGTTGCTGCCTTATCTGTATCTGCAGCCAATGCAGCTCCAACTATCTACGGTAAAGCATTCGTAACTGCCGATTATGTCAATGCTGAAATTGACTACCCAAATGGTGCCGATAATGCAGACAGAGATTCTGATTCAGTACAGATTAACTCAAATTCTTCACGTATCGGTCTAAGAGGCTCTGAAGCCATGACTGCTAACACTGATGTTATCTATCAGTTAGAGTATGGCACACGTGTCGATGGCGATAGCGATGGTTTCAGCAATCGTGATACGTATCTTGGTGTTGTAAACAAGCAGTTTGGTGAGTTCCGTGCTGGTAAAAACCAATCTACTTTAGACAAGATTAACAACGTTGTTGTAAACGATGGTTATTGGGATAACTTAGGTGGTAATAAGCTTGAAGAAGACGAAAACTATGGTGGCCTAAATATGGCTGATAGTAGACGTATCAATAGCTCAGTTATTTGGATGGCTCCAAAGTATAACGGTCTTCCATTACAGCTTTCTGTAATGTACAGTGCTGACGAAAGCTTTGTTGAATCAAGCAAAGATCGCGATAGTGGCTTTGGTGCTGCATTAATGTTTGACCAAGGTACTGGCTTCACTGCTGGTGTTGCTTACGACAAAGACCAAAATATTGCTGGTGATATCATCCGTGGTACAGCGACTGTAGATTTAGGTAAATACATGGCAGCTCCTGTGACTCTAGGTGCTTTGTATCAAGTAGCTGATTTTGACTATGATTATTCTACTAAGAAAGAAAAAGGTCTAGTAGTTAGTGGTGCTTTAGGCCTATCTAACTTTGCTCGCCCAGCAACTGTATATGTTCAGTATAATAAAACTGATAACTTGGATGGCATTAACAACTTTGACTCAGATCAAATCGTTGTTGGTGGTAAATACTTCTATCAAGACAATATGATTGTGCACGCTTATGCTGGTAATAACTCAGCTGATATTGGCAATGCTGATGCTGACGTATTAGCTATCGGTGGTGGTCTAGAATACTTATTCTAATCTAAGCATTAGAATCTGATTATAAAAACTCATCCTTCGGGGTGAGTTTTTTTTGTTATATCCTTTTTGAGTGGGTAGTGCGTTATAATAGCTAAGTACTAAAGATTGAATGTTTCAAAGAGTTTGTGCTTTTGCCCTATATTTTTTGACGTATTTTTAGTAAAATCCTTCTTTACCAATTACCGACAGAGTACTATGACCAAGTTTATATTTGTGACCGGTGGGGTAGTGTCCTCACTAGGAAAAGGTATCACCGCAGCCTCTCTTGCAGCGGTCTTAGAAGCCCGTGGCGTGACCGTCACGATGACCAAGATGGATCCGTACATCAACGTCGATCCAGGTACGATGAGCCCATTCCAGCATGGCGAAGTATTCGTCACTGAAGATGGTGCAGAGACTGATTTAGATTTGGGTTACTATGAGCGCTTCTTACGCCATTCAAAAATGAGTAAGAGCAATAACTTTACTAGTGGTCGTATCTATCAAAACGTCTTGAATAAAGAGCGCCGTGGTGAATATCTTGGTGGTACAGTACAAGTTATTCCACATATCACTGATGAAATTAAGAGTAAAATCTTAGCCAGTGGTGAAGGTTATGATATCGCTATTATTGAGATTGGCGGTACCGTTGGTGACATCGAATCGTTACCATTTATGGAAGCCGTCCGCCAAATGCAAGTGGAGCTTGGTCGTAATAGAGCTATGCTGATGCATTTGACGCTAGTTCCTTACATTGCTAGTGCAGGCGAAACCAAAACCAAACCAACGCAGCATTCAGTAAAAGAGCTACGTTCTATCGGTTTGCAGCCTGATATATTGATTTGCCGCTCTGATCACCACATCTCGCAAGACAACCGTCGCAAAATAGCGCTGTTCACCAATGTGGAAGAGCGTGCGGTTATTATGTGTGAAGATGCGCAAAGTATTTATCAGATTCCACGCACGCTTCATGAGCAGGATCTTGATGATTTGATCTGTGAGCGTTTTGGTTTAGATGTACCAGAAGCAGATTTAAGTGATTGGGATAAAGTAGTTGAAGCTCAGCTTAATCCTGAAATGAGTCTTACGGTAGCGATGGTTGGTAAATACGTCGAGTTGCCTGATGCTTATAAATCGATCAACGAAGCACTGCTGCATGCTGGTATCACTCATAAAGCCGATGTCAAAATTGACTATGTCGATGCTGAGCGTCTAGAAGACGATGACAGTTTATTGACGCAGCTACACAATGCCGATGCCATCCTAGTACCGGGTGGTTTTGGTGAGCGTGGTACCAATGGTAAGATAAAAGCCATCACTTATGCTCGTGAAAACAACGTGCCATATTTAGGTATTTGCCTTGGTATGCAGCTAGCAGTGATTGAGTACGCGCGTAATGTACTCAAAATCGATGCCAACTCTTCTGAGTTTGATCGCAAAACGGCAGAGCCTATCATTGGTCTCATCACTGAGTGGTTAGATGAGCGCGGCGAATTACAGATTCGTAGTGATGACTCGGACCTTGGCGGCACCATGCGTCTAGGCGCGCAGCAAGCCGAACTGGTTGCTGGCAGCAAGCTTAGCCAAATTTATGGCGCTAAAAATATCACTGAACGTCATCGCCATCGTTATGAGATGAACAATCGCTATATCGAGCCATTAGAGCAAGCAGGCATGACCATATCTGGTTATTCTGCCAAACAGCATCTAGTAGAATCGGTCGAGATTGCTGATCATCCTTGGTTTGTCGCCGTACAGTTCCATCCTGAATTTACCAGCTCGCCACGTGGTGGTCATCCACTGTTCAACAGCTTTGTAAAAGCGGCCAAGAACTATAACGAAAGCAAATAATCGTTAACGTATAAAAACTTACATGTATAAAAAAGACTGATCTTCGGATTGGTCTTTTTTTTGCGTTTAATTTTATGACTGTGGTTATGAATGAGATTGTTTTTAAGCAATAAACATGACAATTTTTTTAATGGTTGGTCAGCAATTACGCTTAACCCCTTTTTTTACTGAGTCTATCGGTTACAATATGGGAGAGAAATATTAATAACAATAAAGAGGGCAACGACTTCATGGAATATTTATCAACGGCGCAATCACATATCAAACTTACTACGCCAAATGGCAATACTCTTAATATCGGTAACGACCAACCATTTGTGTTATTTGGTGGTATGAATGTCTTAGAATCAAAGGAATTGGCATTTGAGATTGCAGAGCAATATGTCGAAATATGTCAGCGTTTGGGGATTGGCTATGTCTTCAAAGCCAGTTTTGATAAAGCCAACCGTTCAAGCCTGCACTCATATCGAGGTCCTGGATTAGAGCAGGGTCTTGATTGGCTGGGTCAAATTAAAGAAAAATATCAAGTCCCTATTATCACGGATGTCCACGAACCTTATCAAGCGGCACCCGTCGCTGAAGTCGCAGATATTATTCAATTACCTGCATTCTTATCGCGTCAGACAGATTTAGTACACGCGATGGCTAAGACAGATGCGATTATTAACATCAAAAAAGCACAGTTTTTAGCGCCGCATGAGATGCGTCATATCGTTAACAAATGCCTTGAGGGCGGCAACGATAAGTTGATCCTTTGTGAGCGCGGCAGTGCCTTTGGTTACAATAATTTGGTCGTTGATATGCTTGGTTTTGATACCATGAAGCAGATGGATATCCCTGTATTTTTTGATGTGACGCATAGTTTACAGCAGCCAGGCGGCCGTAGCGATAGTGCGGGTGGACGCCGTGAACAAATCACAACATTGGCACGAGCAGGGATGGCGACAGGATTGGCAGGGTTGTTTCTAGAAGCGCATCCAAGCCCAGAGACTGCAAAATGCGATGGTCCGTGTGCGCTACGTATGAGCCAATTAGAGCCGTTTTTGCATCAGCTGAAGCAAATTGATGACTTGGTCAAAGGCTTTGAGGTGTTAGATACTCATTAATGTATTCATAGACAATAAGAGGCTGAGATTATGGCGATGCAAACAGCAACAGTCAGTATCGAAAATATCGATGATGATGAAGGATTAAAGAGTGTGATGACAGCGCTGAAAAATATCACAGGAGTGACGGCCATCGAGCTTGATCCTGATAATCATGTTGCCACCATACGTTATGAAGATACAGACACCAGTATCCATGCGTTTACGGCGGCAATCAGTACGGTCGATTATGTGACTCAGCCATTTCCTCTTGATGCACCGCAAAACCCACGTCATGATGATTAGACGTTATTCTAAAATAAGCGCTATTGTCTGTCACTTAGGCATAAATTCACGGTTCTATTATTTACAGTTCCATTATTTACGGTTCTATTAATAAAGTGATAATCAAAGAGCCTTGTTGTTAACCGTGATAGGGCTTAAGCTGGTTAAGTGCTATTTTTATAACGTCTTAAAAGATAGCCGTCTTAAAAAGACAGTTATAAAAGCAATTCTTTAATAAAAGTATTTACCTATAAAAACTCAGTTACAAAAATAAGGAGCCTCTCATGGCAAACCAAACACGTATTATCAAAATTGATGGCATGACTTGCGGTGGC
This sequence comes from Psychrobacter sp. TWR1-1-1, assembly GCF_049895865.1. Taxonomy (NCBI): domain Bacteria; kingdom Pseudomonadati; phylum Pseudomonadota; class Gammaproteobacteria; order Moraxellales; family Moraxellaceae; genus Psychrobacter; species Psychrobacter sp. TWR1-1-1. Next base: position 119,726 of record NZ_JAFCTE010000007.1, read on the forward strand.
TGTGTGGCCAGTGTTCATAACGCCACTGCCGATATCGATGGCTTAGACGATATCAGTATTGAGCTGGCAGATAATCAAGCGACGGTTACTTTTGATGATAGCAAAACCAGTGTAGAAACAATTGCTGCTGCTATCGACGATGCAGGCTTTGATGCCACTGTTGCTAATGCTTAACCTGCTTCATTTGTATTAAAAAACCGGCTATCAAGGCTGGTTTTTTAATGGTTAAAAATTATTGATAGTAGCGTACTCATTATTCAGTGTGACCATACCAATATTAAATTTAAAAGTGTGCTATTTGTTTGACTTAGATATTCCATCCATTGAGTTGCTATCCTAGCTCAGACGACTTTATAACGCCATAACGCATAAACGCCATACCGAGTTTTATTTATGAATGATACTACCCAAACCGACAATCATGACGCCTACGATGTAAAAACTGATATTCAATCCAATACGCCGCTCGCGCCGCAGCGTGCACATTTGCAGCTAGCAATTGAGGGGATGACGTGTCAAGCCTGCGCCTCACGAATTGAGAAGGTGCTCAACAAAAAGCCGTCGGTATACGAGGTGAGTGTAAATTTCGCTGGCGAAACTGCGAATGTTGATTATGATCCGACTCAGACAACGCCTGAACAAGTGACAGAATGGGTAAATAAAACAGGCTTCGTTGCCAATTTGCAGGCGGCCGATAGTTTGTTTGCAAAAACAACCGAAGATACCGCGACTCAGTACCCATGGCGTTTGATTGGGTTATGGGTTTGTTTGGTGCCATTTTTAGTTGGTATGGCAGGTATGCTCGTTGGGCAGGGTATGGCGTGGATGCCGCCGATTTGGACTCAATTTATATTGGCGACCCTTGTACAGTTTGGATTTGCTTTACCATTTTACAAAAGCGCTTGGGCATCGATTAAAGGTGGTCTTGCCAATATGGATGTGCTAGTCGTCATCGGTACCGTGACTATTTGGGCGTATTCCACTTATCTATGGCTGACCCATGGCGATGGTACTTTAAACAGTTTGCTGCAAAGTGGTCATGCTGGTGGTCACGGTGCGGATGGCAGTCCTGCGGTGTATTTTGAAGCAGGCGTCATGGTCATTGCTTTTGTACGTACGGGTAAGTATCTAGAAGAGCGCACCAAAAAACACAGCCTCAATAGTATCGATTTATTATTGTCCTTAACGCCCGATGAAGTCGAACAGCAGCAGCCTAATGGTGATTTTCATAATGTTGCTCTTAAAGACGTGCAAGTTGGTGATATTTTGCGTGCCAAGCAAGGCAGCCGCGTCGCAACCGATGGGGTGGTTATCGATGGTGCTGGCTGGTGTGTCGAGAGTCATTTAACGGGTGAGTCGGTACCGCTTAAAAAAGAAGTGGGAGATAAATTATTGGCAGGGGCGTTGGTTGAAAATGGCAGCTTGTTATACCGCGTCAGTGCTAAAGGTAGTGATACAAAGCTTGGTGATATGGTACAAGCCCTCAGTGATGCCCAAGGCTCAAAAGCCAATTTAGCTCGTCTCGCCGATAGAGTGACGGCGGTATTCGTCCCAGTCGTCGTTGCCATTGCGCTTATCACCTTTGGAGTGACGTGGTGGCTGACTGGGATGATGGATACTGCCTTGATGCATGCCGTCTCGGTGTTGGTCATTGCATGTCCTTGTGCTTTAGGTTTGGCAACGCCAGCCGCTATCATGGCTGGTATGGGCGTTGCTGCTCGTCATGGTGTCTGGTTCAAAGACGCACAAAGCCTTGAAGCGGCAGGCAATATCGATACGGTGGTGCTCGATAAAACGGGCACATTAACCATCGGTAAGCCGACTATCGTGGACCATGTGATGGTGGATAAATCGATCGCAGTCGATGATGTGTTACAAATTGCCGCAAGCGTTGAAGCACATGCCAGTCATCCACTAGCAACAGCATTGGTTAACGCGGCTACTGAGCGAAATTTGCCGTTGATGAATGTGACTGATATTAGTGTCATTAAAGGCGCTGGTATACAAGCCAATATTGAAGGTTTGGGTGTGGTAAAAGTCGGTACCGCAGAGTTTGCTAATTTAACACTGCCTAAGCTGATGCCAAAGGTATGGCAAATTGCCAGTACCGTTGCCGTTAGTATTAATGAGGAAGCTTTGGGTGCTTTTGCTCTAGCTGACGACTTAAAAGTAGATACTCCGAAGACTATTACTGCGCTGCAAGACGCAGGTATTAATGTCATTTTGATGAGTGGTGATAAGCAGTCTGTGGTCGATCATGTGGCAGGGCAGCTGGGTATTGAGCAGGCTTATGGTAAAATGAGCCCACGTGATAAGGCCAGTCAAATTGCCTTGTTGCAAACGGCTGGTCATAAAGTTGCAATGGCAGGTGATGGTGTCAACGATGCGCCAGCGATGGCAACTGCCGATGCAAGCTTTGCCATGTTTGAAGGCACAGATGTCGCCCAGCATAGTGCGTCTGCACGCTTGATGGGTGAGTCACTGATGCATATTGATGCCGCGCAAAAAATCGCCAATGCAACAGTGCGCAACATCAAGCAAAATCTGTTTTTTGCTTTTATTTATAATTGCCTTGGTATTCCGCTGGCTGCTTTTGGTTTTTTAAACCCTATGATTGCCGCCGCTGCGATGGCGCTGAGCTCTATTTCAGTATTAATGAATGCCTTACGTTTGACCCAATTTAAAACAGAGGTTGAGCTGGATAACACAGTATCTGGCTCCGAGACTAAAGCAAAGCGTCTAACAAAAGCATAAGAATCATATGACTTTTAATATTATAGGTGCTGAGACAAATCCATAATTGGTAATTTGTTTATCTAAGTATGATTTTATCAGCGCCAGTCGGTGCAAGATAAGGGAAGTTTGGCAAAATTTATGCTATGATGCCAAGCACTATAGCTGACGATTAAAGTATTAAAACCACCTTTAATCTTGCTCAAAACTTGCTGACTATATAGATAAACAAAGCTGGTTTGAGCATAGCACTATACGATATTTTGCTTTATCTTTTTTGTATTCTAGTTGCCGTTATTTATCCCACAAACTTGGCATGACCAAAGGAATTAACAGACATTATGTACGCTGAAGAAACCACCAACGTCACCGCAATTAAAGACATTCGCGCCCGTGAGATTTTAGACTCGCGTGGTAACCCAACCATCGAAGCTGATGTAATCTTAGCTGATGGCACTATCGGCCGTGCTGCTGCCCCAAGTGGTGCATCAACTGGTTCACGCGAAGCGCTTGAGCTACGTGATGGTGACCAAAGTCGCTATATGGGTAAAGGCGTTAAGAAAGCCGTTGCTAACGTCAATAGCCAAATTCGCAGCGCGTTGATGGATAAAGACGTCACCGAACAGCAAGGCATTGATGATGCAATGATTGCGCTAGATGGCACAGAAAACAAAGATAGCCTTGGCGCCAATGCCATGCTAGCGGTGTCTCTTGCCACTGCAAAAGCCGCTGCCAAGTCACAAAGTTTGCCATTACATCAATATATTGCAAACTTGCGCAATCAGACGTCGCTGACGATGCCTGTACCGATGATGAACATCTTGAACGGTGGCGAGCATGCGGATAACACGGTTGATATCCAAGAATTTATGATTGAGCCTGTTGGTTTCACCAGCTTCTCAGAAGCGCTGCGTGCGGGTACAGAAATTTTCCACAGCTTGAAATCTGTGCTGAAATCACAAGGCTTGAATACAGCGGTTGGTGATGAAGGCGGTTTTGCACCAAACCTACGTAGCAACGAAGAAGCTATCACTGTTATTATGCAAGCGATTGAGCAAGTCGGCTATAAAGCGGGCGAAGACATTCATTTGGCGCTAGATTGTGCGGCTAGCGAATTCTACAAAGATGGTCAATATATCTTGGCAGGCGAGGGCAACAAAGCCTTTGATAGCCAAGGATTCTCAGATTATCTAGTCGGCTTGTCGCGTCAATATCCTATTATCTCTATCGAAGACGGGCTTGACGAGTCTGATTGGGATGGTTGGAAGTACTTAACTGAGCAGATTGGTGATAAAGTTCAGTTGGTTGGTGATGATTTATTTGTGACCAATCCTGCTATCTTGCAAGAGGGTATTGATAAGCATATTGCCAATGCAATTTTGATTAAGTTTAACCAAATCGGTACTTTATCAGAAACGCTAGATGCGATCTATCTAGCGAAGAAAAATGGCTATGCAACCATTATCTCACATCGTTCAGGTGAAACTGAAGACAGCACCATTGCAGATTTAGCCGTTGGTACGGCTGCTGGTCAGATTAAAACTGGCTCTCTATGCCGCTCAGACCGTGTGGCAAAATACAATCAGCTGCTACGTATCGAGCAACAAGTACGTGCAAGCTACCGTGGTCGTGAAGAGTTCATCGGTCTACGTGGTTAACAAGCCAGATTTCTTGCTACAGCTAGGCGATATGTCATCATTAATACGGTGATATATCGCTTAGCAAGCTTAGCTGGTTTTTTATTTTTATTATTGTCTCTATGTTGTTCGGCGTTATTATCTTATGAAATACTTTAGCCAATTTATGCTACTTGCTCTAGCCGTTGCCGTCCTTTTGGGACTGCAATATCAGTATTGGCTGGGCGAAAATGGTCGCTTTGAGCATAATAAATTGCTGACTCAAATCGAAGAACAACAACGCTTAAACGAAAACCAAGTGGCAGCAAATAATTTATTGCGTACTGATGTACATGACTTAAAAACTGGTCTTGAGGCAGTAGAAGAGCACGCTCGTTTAGACTTGGGTTTGATTAAGCCGAACGAGACCTTTGTACAAGTATCTACGGCGCCCACGACGCATAGCCGTTATTAATTGCTCTTGACTGTCTAAAATTATGATCTTCTATTGTCTATAATAGAAATCTTATTCACCTGAAATTCGTTACTCCTCTTATTCCTCGTCTATCCCTAGCAATACTGTCATGGGTTCTAACCATGAATACTACTTTATGAATATTGCCTTATGAACATTGCCTTATGAACATGACACCTAATGTACATGCCATGATCGTTGCTGCGGGTCGCGGTAGTCGTTTTGGTGCCTCTATTGCCAAGCAATATACGATGCTGCAAGGGCAGACCTTGCTACAGCATAGTGTGGCACGGCTTGCTAGTAGTGCTTATATTGATACATGTTTATTAGTCGTCGCAGCAGATGACAGTACGGCACAGACATTGAATTTTGCGCTACCCATACATTATGCCATGGGCGGCGCTGAGCGCTGGCAGTCCGTACAGGCAGGGGTAAAGGCGATTATTGAGGCGGGAGCCAACGATTCAGACTTGGTTGTTATTCATGATGCTGCGCGTCCTGCGGTTCCCAATCATGATATTGAAGAGGTCATCGAAGCGGCGATGCTAGAGCCCTATGGCGCTATCTTAGCGACACCGGTGGCTGATACTTTAAAGGAATCTTATCCGCAGTCTACCGCTCAATCTGAGCTTGTAGGTGAGACGGCTGTAGTTAACCTGACAGTGAGTAGCAGCCCACATTCTTACGCTAAACGTACTATCGATCGCCGTCATATGTGGCAAGCACAAACGCCGCAAGTGTTTCGCTTAGGTCAGCTGCAAAAAGTATTAACTTATGTCGCTGAACACGAGCTCACCATTACTGATGAAGCCAGTGCATTTGAATATTTAGACCTACCCATTCGCCTCGTGACTGGCAGTCGCCAGAATATCAAGCTTACCTATCCTGATGATGCTATCTTGCTCGCAGCGATTATTACCGCTCAGTTCTGAGTAGACAAAAAATAATTAAACACTCGCAATAGCCATCAGTCTGTATCAATCTCATTAATGAGCCGGTGGTCTTATCGCTCATTGGATGACGGCTTTTATCATCACTTTTCCCTCCCATATTACCTATTTATCCTATTGCTTCCCAAAAACCACAGTGCAAGTTCTCAGTAGAAATAATTGTGAATTATTGTTTGGTTTTTTCAATTAATGATATAAGATAAACATATATTGCTTTGATGACTAAACTAGCCTATGATGTAACCAACTTAATACAATTAATATAAACATTTATAAAATCAATAATATACCAAGCCTATTTGATATTTTCAAAGATCTTGTTTCTATGTTTTTTCTAAATTTAGTATGGTTGTCTTAGCTACATTTACCTAAAAATAGGGAGAAGCTGATTGTCAACAATCAACGATTCGACAAATCCAGTGACGACAGATCTCTGCCAGCTTATATATATAAGCCAAATTACTTCGACTGGTCTTTCAAGCCCCAGCACGCTTAACGACATCTCAGAGGTCGCGATTGAGCGTAACCAAGCCGATAATGTTACGGGTATTCTTTGCTATGGCAATGGCTACTTTTTTCAATGTGCAGAAGGGTCAGAACAAGATTTAACCAATCTAAAGAATCGCTTATTATTAGACGATCGACATAAAGAATTAAAAATCTTAGATTTTTCAGAAATTACCGAACGCCGTTTTTCGAACTGGTCTCTACGCTCCATTACACTTGAACGTTGGATGACCAAAGAGCCTGAGCTGAAAAAACTCATGCCATTTAAACCCTATGATTGGGGCTCTAACGCATGGCGCGAATTTTTAGATATCTTACAAGGGTATTATGAGGAACAAGCAAGAACTGGCAATATTGACACGCCACCTATCAAGTACAGCACGTTAGGGGTGACGTTAAGTAAGGTTGTTGGTCAGCATCAAGCATTCTTCTTGATTCAAACAGTACTCGGTATCATGATTGTGATGACATTGTTGTGGCTAATGCTATCAGATAAGATTTGGTAGTTTTTGTAAAAATAGACTGTTTGACTGAAAAATCCAGTATTCAATGCTGGATTTTTTTTGCTTAAATTTATGATAAAAAATTCAATAAATAAACAAAACATCAAGTTAGGTATAGAAACCATGGATAGCGACACTTAGTAAATATACCTTAATATTTTGAGCGAACCTAATACCGGATCTTATCTATAAAATTAATTATGCTTCATTTATCAAGTAAATCGGCGATGACGAACTGAGTGCTAAGGTATCAAGAACCTCATGATATAAAAAACAGGCATAAAAAAAGTCCAATCACAATGGTATTGTGATTGGACTTTTTGGTGGTACGCTTATTAGTCTTATCAGATGCTTTGCAGCAAACTTGCTAATAAGTGACGCCAAATAGTGGCGTCCCCAGGGGGATTCGAACCCCCGTTACCGCCGTGAAAGGGCGGTGTCCTAGGCCTCTAGACGATGGGGACTAGTAACACAACACCTCAGCTGCTTTCACCTTTATGCTGAAGTGGTGCGTATTCTAATAGCGTCTGCGCTTGCTGTCAAGCCTTTTTCTTCTTCTTTTTAAAATTAAGTATCTTTTTTTGATCGCACGGCGAGGATGTAAGTCATTACGCTTTAAATGATAGCGAATCCATAGAGAAGTACAAGCACTAATAGTCAATGCGAGCAGCATATAACCGAGGATGGTTCCCCATAACTTAAGCTGTGGATCCATAATAGAGTCCCTCCTATTACGCCTCGATAGCATGAATCGTACGGGCTATCGAGACAATGTGGGCAACTTAAACCATCTATAGGATATAACGAGACGTTCTAATGTTAGTAATTACAACAACTTATCTGTTTTTGAATTGTTTTACACAATATGATATTCAACGGTTAGACAAGTTGCTGATTTATTGTGATATCAATCATATCCCTATTGATTGTAAAACCAAGATGTTAAAGTCATCAAGTATTACAAATAGCACTATTATGGGTAGTTGGCAATATAGGATATGTGATAAATGGATTATTTGTGACTACTCTCAGTCGAATCCTCTTTATTTTCTTCAGTATGCATCGCATTAGCCAGCATAGGATAATGGTTTAGGATATGACAAAACAGCTCAGCAGTCTTTTGTGTATCGTATAGGGCAGAATGTGCATCATTACCATCGAAATCAAGCCCCGCTGCCTTGCAAGCCCGTGCTAGTACTGTCTGACCAAATGCCAGCGCAGATAAAGTCACTGTGTCAAAAACTGAAAAGTTATGAAACGGGTTGTGACTTTTGTTATTGGTACGCAGCACTGCCGCATTCAAAAATGCTAAGTCAAAATGGGCGTTGTGCCCAATTAAGACGCACTGGCGGCAGTCCTCAGTACGGCGTACTTCTTTTAACCCTTTGAAGATACGGCGTAGTGCTGTTTTTTCGTCTTCGGCAATGGCTTTACGCATTGGATTGTTGGGATCAATGCCAGTGAAGGCAAGGGCACTTGGCTCAAGATTCGCGCCTTCAAAGGGTTCGATATGAGCATTGAATGCTTCCCCAGGATAAAACACACCTTGCTCATTCAGTAGTACAGGAATGCAGGCAATCTCTAGTAAAGCATCGGTTTGCGCATTAAAGCCGGCAGTTTCCACATCAACGACGACAGGCAGAAACTTACGAAATCGGTCTTTTAGACGCATTGGTGCTAGCTCGTCTGCTGCGGCATCTTCTGTGTGACTATTTGATGGGCTCTTAATGCTATTATCTATAGGGTTTGATGAGTTTTCGTTAGGTAAGGCGGCATCGTTTGGAGTGGTCATATCTGGTTAAATCGCTTTTATCAGTCGTATTGTTATATTGAATTAAGACATTAAATGAAAAATAAATAACCTATGATACAAATCACACCGCTGGTTAGCAGATGTCATTCTTATCATAGGGTTAAACTTCTCAAGTTAAAATAGAATACAGATGGTTTTGCTTAGTGCGTTTTATGCTTTGATAGACCAAGGCAGTGTCTCGCCTGCCATAAGCGGGGTCAATGATGAGCCATCAAAGTAAGGATAGACTGCTGGCACTTGCATAGGCGTATTGACAAGTGTAATCGTGCTGTCATTGATTGGCAATCCATAGAACTGAGCCCCAAAACGACTGGCAAAGCCTTCTAACTTGTCTATTTTTCCCACGCTATCGAAAGCGGTGGCATACAAGGGCAAGGCAGTAGCAGCGCTATAGCAGCCAGCACAGCCACAAGCGGCTTCTTTTTTATCCGTCGCATGCGGGGCTGAATCCGTGCCTAAGAAAAACTTAGGATTGCCACTGGTTGCCACATCTAATAATACTCTTTGATGGCTTTCACGCTTCAAAATAGGCAAGCAATAAAAGTGCGGCTTGATACCGCCAACCAATAGATGATTGCGGTTAAACATTAAATGCTGCGGGGTGATAGTGGCGGCAATGTGATTGCCTTGTGCTAAGACAAAATCAGCGGCATCACTGGTAGTAATATGCTCGACGACAATCTTTAATGTAGGGAATTTGACAATGATTTGCGCCAATACTTCGTCTAAAAAGCGCTTTTCACGGTCAAAGATATCCACATGATCTTGCGTCACTTCGCCATGTATCAATAAGGGTAGGTTGTACTTTTCTAATGCTTCAAAAACATCGACACAGGCGTTAATATTGGTGACACCATCAGCCGAATTGGTAGTCGCGCCAGCAGGATAAAGCTTGACCGCTTGAACGATACCTGATTTTGCTGCCATCTCGATATCTTGAGCAGTGGTTTTATCAGTGAGATATAAAGTCATACGTGGATCAAATGCAGTTTTGCGCTCAGTACTCAGCTCACTGGCTACTAAGTGCGCCATGATACGGTCGCGATAGGCACGCGCATCGTCAGTGTTCTTAACAGGAGGCACTAAGTTTGGCATACATATGACACGGTTAAAGCTGTTTGCTGCGTGCGATACAGTCGTGCTCAATGCTTTGCCATCACGCAAATGGATATGCCAATCGTCTGGCTGAAGGATGGTCAACTCTCTAATCGAATCAGTCATAATGTCGTCGCGCTCTATATCGTCATATACGGAAATAAAAGGAAGGGATACTGTACTGCTATCATAACAGATTTGCCTACTTGACTAAATATGCGGCTAAATATCTGTACATAATAGATGGGTTGTTTTTTAATTTGCGGCAGTCAACTGTCACCTATATGTGAATAATTGAAATCTATCGACCCAAAATTTAAATCAAAAGCTTATGCCATGGGGCAGTTGCACTTTTGCCTATAGTAAATATGATGTACACTGAGCAAGTAGTTTATCTTTTGATTGAATATTAGCGCTTTTCCTAACACTAAATGCTCACAATAGGAGTTCTTCATGGCTCAACTTGATCCAAAAAATATTAATAAAATCGTCTTGGCCTATTCAGGTGGTCTTGATACCTCCATTATCGCTAAATGGCTGCAAGAAACCTATGATGCAGAAGTGATTACCTTTACTGCTGATATCGGTCAAGGCGAAGAAGTTGAGCCAGCACGCGCCAAAGCTGAAGCTATGGGCATCAAACATATCCATATTGAAGACTTACGTGAAGAGTTCGCCCGTGATTATGTGTTCCCAATGTTCCGCGCCAATGCCATCTATGAAGGCGAGTATCTGCTAGGGACTTCTATCGCCCGTCCGTTAATCGCCAAGCGCTTGGTTGAGATTGCTAAAGAACACAACGCCGATGCTATTAGTCATGGCGCTACTGGTAAAGGGAATGACCAAGTCCGTTTTGAGCTTGGCGCCGTTGCTTTATCGCCTGACGTGGTTACCATTGCCCCATGGCGTGAGTGGGACTTGTCTAGCCGTGAGAGCTTGATGGAATATGCCAAAGAGCATAACATTGCGATTGATTATGCGGGCAATAAGAAAAAATCTCCGTACTCAATGGACGCCAACTTATTACACATCTCTTATGAAGGCGGTATTTTAGAAGACCCTTACGCCGAAGCAGAAGATGATATGTGGCGCTGGTCAGTGAGCCCAGAAGAAGCGCCTGACGAAGCACAATACTTAGAATTAGAATACGAAAAAGGCGACATCGTTGCCATCGATGGTGAAGCACTTAAGCCGTATGAAGTCATGATTAAGTTAAATGAGATTGGCGGTCAGCATGGTATTGGACGTTTGGATATCGTAGAAAACCGTTATGTTGGTATGAAATCACGCGGATGCTATGAGACGCCAGCGGGTACCATTATGCTAAAAGCGCATCGCGGTATTGAGTCATTGACGCTCGATCGTGAAGCGGCGCATCTAAAAGATGAGCTGATGCCACGCTACGCCAAAACTATCTACAATGGTTATTGGTTCAGTCCTGAGCGTATGATGTTACAAGCATTGATTGACAAGTCACAAGAATATGTCAATGGCACAGTACGTGTGAAGTTATACAAAGGTGCTGTGAGCGTTGTTGGTCGTAAGTCAGATGATTCGTTGTTTGACGAAAAAATCGCGACTTTTGAAGATGATGCGGGTGCTTACGATCAAAAAGATGCAGAAGGTTTCATCCGTCTAAATGGTCTACGTTTGGCTATCGAAGCCAGTCGTGGTCGTGATTTATCGAAGTAAGCCGGTCTTAATAGACTGTGCTAGATAAAGCATGAATAAAAAATATGAATAGAAAAAGGCGCTATACGAATAGCGCCTTTTTTTTGTGGATTTTTTAAAGGTTTGTTCGATGATTTTTTGCTAATTAAGAAGTTCTGTATTCAGAGCTTTTATTTATCATTGAGCCGCTTTTGTTTCTTTATCATCAGGCTCCTCATCGTCAACCATGACAATAGCCACATCCTGCTGCTGACGTTCTTCGATAACATCTTGTTCTATGACTTCTTCTGTCGCCAGTAACACACCGTCAGATTTTTGGCTTTGATACTTGAGCGTTGCAAGCCCGCCAAGCACCCCGATCACAGCAATAATAATCAGGATAACCGGATTTTTCCAGAGGGGTATTGATGCCTCGTATTCAATGGGCTTTTCGCTGGTGGTGGTCGGCGTATTATCGTTATTACCACCAATTAAACCCAAGCTTACCAAAGGTGGTTTGGGTGCGCTGGCAGGTTCGGAGGTAATACGTAGGCGATTACGACTGAGATAGATATCTGAGATTTTGGCGAGCTGTAATAGCCAGCGTTGGTGTGGCAAGGCAATGGCTTGCATTTCTGTAAAGACTAGCATATCGTTATGGCGACCTTGCTGCAAGTTATCAGGTGAGCGCCCAATGGCTTTTAAATAGTTACCAGTTGCCAATTGCATATCTTGCACAGGCTGTTGATTTTCAGGCTTGAATGTCGTCAATTCATGCCAGTAAGGATTGAACGCTGGTGGGGTGTCAGCGAGCTGCTCTGTACTTAATAAGGCACGTTCTGTATGAGGATGGTTTTCGGATTCGGCTGCTGCCTTTGTTTTTACTGCCAAGTCTAAATTGACCTCTGATGCTGCGACTAGACTGTTATCTTCATTTACCTCATTCAATTTAACAGAGACAGACGCTGGCTCATTGATGGCAAAGCGAGCAGCTGATAAAAACTGTGGCTGTAAAGCGAACCACTTATCCATCTCGTCGTTATCAAGTTGGCTATAGTCGGCTAAAATAGCCAGCTCACGTAAGACAATCACGCATAAGGACGTGAGGAGTATCTGTACTTGCTGCGTTGTTGCGTCAATCTGCTGAGCAATATAGTCACTCGCTTTAATCACGCGAGCATTATCATAAAATATCGCATCCGCCGCTTCATGGCGGTGATATAACGTCGCATTCATGGTCGAAAAATTCATGGAATTATATTGGCGTAGCTCTTTAACAGCGCCGCGACTAAATAGCTTTTTGCTCACAGCTTGTCCGTCATTGTGCTGCTGGTAAGCAAGCAAGGCACTGATAATGGCTTGCAAACTGGCATCCATTGCCAATCGAGCTTGTGGTAATGAAAGCTTGGCGGCATCGGCCAATAAAGATACCATTGGCTTGGTATCTTGATAGAGAAAATCATACATCGACACACGTGTCGGTGAAATAGTCGTCATAATCTGCTAGCATCAAAAAGTGTGCCCCTATATTACGGTGCCAAAAGCCTTGATACAATCCCTTAATAATAGAAAAAATCAATCAACTTACTTATCACGCGGTCAATAATGATATCTATTGGATAAATGACCGTTGGAAATATTCTATGAAAAATAACGAAAGCTATAACGAGAAAAATAACGAAAGTTCTGATGTGCAGTTGGTGGTTAATATTGCTAAGCAAACATTAACGCTCTACCAGCATAATAGAGAAATGGCTCAATATACGGTGTCTACTGCTAAAAATGGCATTGGCAGTCAGCAAGATAGCGGCTGCACACCTCTTGGCAAACACTTTATCGCCGAAAAAATTGGTGCAAATAAACCCATGAATGCCGTGTTCATCGGACGCGTCCCTACTGGCGAGAGATATAGTGCAGAGCTTGACAAACAACACCCTGAGCGCGATTGGATATTAAGCCGTATTCTTTGGCTAAGTGGTGTGGAAGAGGGCTTTAATAAAGGCAGTAATAGTCAAGGTGGCTGCGATACTTATCAGCGTTATATTTATATTCATGGTACGCCAGACAGTGAACCGATGGGTGTGCCACTCTCGCATGGCTGTATACGTATGCGTAATGAGGATATTATTGAATTGTTCGACCAAATTGCAGAGGGCATATCGGTGACGATTGTTGCTCATTAACCATTTTTAGCCCATTTAGGTACTTTCGTTCAGGCTCAGGACATGCCCTAAGTAAAACAGAATAATGTTATAGAGTGATTGATAAAATAAACTTTATAAAGTATAGATATTATTTAGCATATTGATATAATATCTTGCTTATGAATGATCGACTTGTCATGCTAAACATGGCTCGTTTGACCTATATTTTATGATAACTATAAGGATAATATCGATGTCTAAAGAAAGCCTAGCCACTTTACAACAAGCCTTTGATGAACGCCGGTCAATATATGCTTTGGGCAATGAGCTGCCAGTAGAGCCACAAGCAATTGTGAATATGGCAGAGCGTGCTTTATTACATACGCCTTCTGCTTTTAATTCACAATCTTCGCGCTTGGTCGTACTGTTTGGTGCCGAGCACCAGAAATTGTGGGATATCGCTGAAGAAAAACTGCGTGCAGCCGTCGGCGATGGCGACTTTTCTGGGACTAAGCAAAAGTTAGACGGCTTCCGTGCGTCAGCGGGTACAGTGCTGTTTTATGAAGATAAAAACGTGACTGAGTCATTGCAAGAGCAGTTTGCGTTATATGCAGATAGATTTCCAGTTTGGGCTCAGCAAACCTCAGCCATGCATCAGTATGCGATGTGGACTGAGCTACGTACTTTAAATGTTGGTGCCAACCTACAGCACTACAATCCGCTTGTGGATGAAGACGCAGCTAAGGCTTATGCTATCCCAGATAGTTGGGAGTTGGTGGCACAAATGCCATTTGGCAACATTGTTGAGCCTGCTGGCGAGAAAACGTATCAGCCAGTTAGTGAGCGTATGAAAGTGCTAGGTTTATAAAATACTTAAGCTTATAAACGCGCTAGATGTAGAAAATTGATAGTAATTTTTGAAATATGTTTAACTGAGTTGAAGTATTAGGTTTTCCAAATGCCTGAGTTTAAGCATTCAATTAAAAAAAGCACCTCAAAGCAAGCGCTTAAAAAAAGACAGCCCATATAAAGTGAGCTGTCTTTTTTATTCTAAGCTTAGTTCATGCTGCTATAGTCGATTCAATTTAAAAGTAGAACAAGGCAACCGAGTGTAGATGTATATTAAATACTTCAAGCGAGGCTAACGCTGTAATGCTTTTATAGTGGAATGACTATAAGAGCCTTTTTACCGAAATACTGAGCTGTCTGCCACTTTCGCCAAGCGTTTTTCTGTTCGCTTAAGGTCTCTCACTAGCATGACTGCAAACCATCCAGCGCCATATAATGCACTGCTATCTGTCTTCGACTTTAATTGATAGCGCTGTTGGTACATTTTATGATTATGATATTTATTCAAGGTCTTTTGCGCTTTTGCTAAGTATTTTAGCCAGCGTTTGCTTTCCTTCTTGGCTTTTTTCTTTTTTGACTTTTTCTTATCTAGTAATGGCGCAGTAAACTCACTGATATAAAGTAAGGTGGTTAACTGCTCATGCAGCTCGTGCTCTGCATTATTATCGTCTAGATCAATATTTTCTATATCGTCACTTTTTGAATCTACGTTTTCTAAGTCACTATCGTCTAAGTCAACACTTTGTAAATCGTCATCTTCCAAATCATTGCTTTCTATATTAATGTTATCTGAGCCAAGGTCTTTTTTACTCTGTAGCTCTTGTACTGCCTTGCCAAGCTTTGCCTGCTGTTTGGATAAGGTTTTTGCCAGTTTATCGATGGCGAGTTGATCAGCCTGTGGTTCAAGGCTTGGGTCGCTCATGGTAAAGGCGATCAGCTCAAGTAAGGTCAGCTGAAAATCGTTGGCACTGACAGCCTCTTTCGGAGTAATCTTCAGCGCATCCATATCTGTTGCCCAATCGACAGTAGGTGCACCATGCTGCTGTAAGTTAGGCTCTATATGTGAGGCAAGATGGGCAAGCTCTCGATATTCATTCAATAACGTGGCTGTTGGTTTTAGTATCGGCAGCCAGTCTGGATTGATTTCGTCAGAATAGCTGGCAAACGCTTGTAGGGCAGCTTGTAAGCGGGTAATGCCAATGTATAGTTGTAATGCATGGTCGTCGTCTTCGCTGCCAGCGACGATAGCGCTGCTATTGGGCAGTATTTGCAACAGACAGTTATGTACCGCTGCGCGCACAAAGGCAGGCATGCTGATTTTCTTATCGATATTTAGCTGGTCAAGGTCAGCGTGGACAGCTGGACTATGCTGTTGTCCTGTGATGAGTAAGCCACCGCGCTCAGCTTTGGTCACCGTCGACAAACAAAGCTTGTAGCGCTTACACCAAGTTTTGGCGGTTGCAAATAAAAAATCGATATCTCCTGATATCAGCTCAAACTCAATCTCTTGAATAGCATCACGCTGAGTATCATCATTACCGTGAATAATCTCTCCATAATCGTACGCCATCTCGACATGGTTATTTGCATCATTGTCACCATCCCTGCCACTATCATCCACTAGCAATCGTGTGGTGCGCTCTACATCGGTCACATATAACCGTGTGAGATTTTTAGCCAGTTTTTTTAGCTTAAATTCAGCCAGAGCAGGGGCGACAGAGGTGTTTTTATAAATGGTTAAATCAGGCATGAGCGTATTATTATCGAGCATCGCTTGTACTTGTTCATTATCCAGTACCGCATTATGCTCTAGGCGTGCTGCAATGCCATCGCCGCCCGCTTTGATGGTCTGTACCCAAGCATCGCCTTCTTTACGGATACGCAAGCCAATGCCTGCCTCTGCAAGCTGTTGGTCTGGGGTGTCGTAATAATGAGCAGCCAGTGTCGTCACCTCAGAAGATTTAACACGTGCTTGGCGCATCAAACCTTTCAGTCGCGACTCTGGTACCAAAAACTTTAGCTCTATCTCTTGCATGATGGCTCCCGATTATTTTAATAAATTTGAATGACTACCATCGTATGAAAGCTATCGGCGAATAACAAGCAAAATTTTTTCTATAAATACTCTGAGCCAATATTAGAGATATACTTTTAGTAGGTAATCATTATAATTAACGTTAATTATTGAACAAAAGTAGGATAAAGTGGTTGGCTTTATAATAGAAGCTAAAATATTTTTATCCAATATATTTATCATATCTCATAAAATGCCGGATTATAAAATAATGACGCAATGCAATCAAAAGAAGTATGACACTCATCAATCTCATTCAATATTACTGCCTAAAGCCTTGTTTCCATCAGTTTTATGTCTACCAATAATGCTTGGGTCTGTGTTATTGATAGTTGGCTGCGATAGCTCTTCTGAATATGCAGAAAGCAGCGCAGATCTGACAGCAGTGGCAACCGAAGAAGTTGCAGACGCTACAGAAGGGGAGATGGTCGGCATTATGTCAGATGTGGCATTCGATAACGCATCCGATGGCTTAGAGGTTGCAAACCTATCGAGCACTAGTGAACAGACCCTTGGTAGTCAGGCAGCAGACATTAAAATTGCGGGCAAAGCGCTATTAATAACTGCCAGTGCTGATTTTAAAGTTGAAGATGTCGTCAAAACTAGTGATGCTATTGAAAGTTTGACACGGCAACAGGCTGGTTATGTGGCACTGAGCAATATTAGCAATCATCCACGTGATAGTCGAACCTTTGTACAAGGCAATAAAGATATCACGATTACAACCTACACTCGTCAAGCTGACATGACGGTTCGTATTCCTCGCGCCAATGTCAGTAAGTTCCTAGCGCAATTACAACAGCAAGTCGCATTTTTAAATGAGCAGCAGTTTAGTGCTCAAGATGTGACATTAGATATTTATCGTGAACAGCTAACGAGCCAGCTAAATAGTGATATGGCAAGCGAGCTTAGCCAAGAACGCCTGAGTAGTAAAAATGATAAAGACCAAGGTAGCAATGTTGATGCTATTACCGCGACTTATGCGGCACGTCGTCAACAAAAGCTTGCCAAGCTTGAGCAACTGGCTATCGCTGATAAAGTTCAATATAGCACCATTAACCTGACCTTTATGCAGCCAGATATCAGTTATAAAGAAACCACACAAAATCTAGATGTGCTATTAGATGCTGAGCAGCCAAGTTTTAGTAGTGAAGTGAGTCAAGCATTTAAAGATGGCTTGGAGATACTTAGATCAGTAGCGCTTGGATTGATACAACTGTGGTGGTTGCTTGTACTTGGCGGTATTTTTTATCTAATTTACAGAATGATAAAGTCAATCTATCGTAAATTTTTTAAACATGATCCCCGTATAAAAAATATGAAGCGTGAGCTAATGGGTGAAAATCCAAAAAGCCACGATTCAATCGGTATACAGAGCAGTCAGGTAGAGGATAATAGCAATAATATGAAAGAGACTGATAGTAAGGATAATAACCACTCAAATTAAGAATTAACAAGCTCACAATGCTCAAAATCTTACAATAATAGAGTGCAAATAAGCAGACATAAAAAAAGCCGCCCTACAAGATAGGACGGCTTTCTCTATAACTGGTACTTACGAGATGTACTTATAAGTGGTCGGTAAGTGGTCGGTGATTAGAACTGGTTCATCGTGTTCTTGCCGCCGCCAGCTTTAAGGGCATTTTCACCAGAGAAGATCTCTTTGTGATCATCGCCAAGGTCAGAACCAGCCATTGCTTGGTGCTTCACACAAGCGATGCCTTCACGGATTTCTTTACGTTGTACGCCAGCTGCATAAGCAAGCATACCATCTTCACCGAAGTAGCCTTTAGCAAGCTCATGCACGCTAAGCGCAGTGGTGTGATAAGTAGGTAGCGTGATTAAGTGATGGAATACACCTGCTTCACGTGATGCATCACGTTGGAAGTTTCTAGCCGCTTCGTCAGCTGCTGTATCAAGTTCAGTACCATCGTAATCAGCACTCATCAAGTCATCTTTATTGTAGGCAGATAGGTCTTTGCCTTCTTCTTCCCACTGAGCGATGATTTGCTTACGGAAGTTCAGTGTCCAGTTGAATGATGGGCTGTTATTGTATACAAGCTTAGCTTTTGGCTGTTGCTCTTTAATACGGTCAACCATCATTTTGATGTGTGCGACGTCTGGAGTCGGTGTTTCGATCCATAGTAGATCAGCGCCATTTTCTAGAGCCGTTACACAGTCAAGTACGACACGGTCGATGTTCGTTTCTTCACGGAATTGATATAGACCATTTTGAAGACGAACTGGACGTACTAGTTTGCCGTTATGCTTAAGCAAGCTGTCGTTCTCTTTGGCGTTTTCTAGCGTGACTTCTTCCATCTCGATAAAATCGATGTACTGAGAAGCAAGATCGCCTGGCTCATTTGATACTGGAATTTTTTGCGTTAGTGATGCGCCTTCAGAGTCAGTACGAGCAACGATAACGCCGTCTTCAACACCAAGCTCTAAGAATGCATAACGAATAGCGTTGATTTTTGCGATATAGTCTTCATGCGGTACAGTGACTTTACCCGCTTGGTGACCACATTGCTTCGCGTCAGATACTTGGTTTTCAACCTGAATAGCACAAGCACCAGCTTCGATCATTTGCTTGGTTAGCAAGTAAGTGGCTTCTTCGTTACCGAAACCTGCATCGATGTCAGCAATGATTGGCACAACATGTGAATCAAAGTTTTCGATTTTTTCTAGGATAGCTGAGGTATCTTGACCCGCTTCTTCTGCAGCGTTTAGCTCACGGAAGTAGTCGTTCAATACTTTAGCATCAGCTTGACGCAAGAAGGTGTAGATTTCTTCGATTAGCTTAGGTACAGAGGTTTTTTCGTGCATAGATTGGTCAGGAAGAGGACCAAACTCAGAACGAAGGGCTGCAACCATCCAACCTGATAGGTAGATGTAAGTTTTAGACGTAGTACCGAAATATTTTTTCTTAGCATACATGGTTTGTTGAGCCACAAAACCATGCCATGCACCTAAAGACTGCGTGTACTGAGACGTATCATTGTCATAGTCTTCCATGTCTTGACGCATGATTTTTGCAGTATATTTGGCGATATCTAAGCCCGTTTTAAAACGGTTTTGTGACATCATACGTGCCGCATCGGTTTCGCTGATATTCTGCCAGTTACCGTGCTTTTGCTTTAATTCACGTACTAAGTCGATCGCTGATTTATATGCAGTTGACATCTATGTCTCCTTGGGGTGGTGAAAATTAGTAACTTAGAAAATTACAAGTATTGAGGTAATTTTGATATATGTAGAAAGATGCTGGCAGAAGTGAAAATCTAAAATATAAACCTTATGCGTTAGCAATCTCTACTAAACTATAAGAAAATTATGATAAAAGCAAATAAAACCTGTCTAATTGGTCAGCTTTTATTATTGGGTCTTTCGTTTTAGGTTGAATGCGATTTTTATAAGCCTTTTTTGACTGTTAAAGTGCTTATTGCCCTAAAAAGTGCCAACTACTCATTCAAGCTTAAAAACAAATGAGAGCAAAAAATTAAGTTTGTGTAATAAATGTTATGTCCGTATTTCCGCATGAAAATACGATAAAATACCTATGGTAGTCAATCCATCAAAACGCACGGCGACTGCCTAACATTAAACAAGGACTGATTAAGCGCTTGCTAGCCACTATAGCTAGGTTACCTTGATTTATCTAGTTTATGATTATTATCTTGGGTATTTAATTTTATGATAGTGCATATAAAACAATGACTTATGATTAATGATTTCAGTTATAATAAGCGTATATCAAAATAATTAATATAAAATTGTCCTTATTTCATGCTGTTATAGATGATTTATACTAAATAACAGGGCAAAAAACGCCGCGTTTGTAGTGGTATTTATTTTAAGGTAAAGAGACATATATGAATTTGCAGCGGGTAGATTTAAATTTATTGGTACATCTAGATGTGTTGTTACGAGAAAAAAACGTCACTCGTGCAGCTGAGCAGCTTGGCATTACCCAACCTGCCATGAGTAATATTTTGCGCCGGCTGCGTAAGCTATTTAATGATCCATTGCTGGTACGCTCATCTGAAGGTATGACACCGACTGAACGCGCTTTGGAGTTGCAACCTCGTATCCGTGAAATACTGGCGGATTTGACACAAGTATTAGAGCCACGCACAGAATTTCGTCCTTATAGTACCTCGCGCGTTTTTCGCATCATGACCTCAGACTATGCTGAAGCGACACTGGTACCAAAATTGGTCAAAGCATTGCGTTCAGAGGCACCAAATGTCATCTTAGATTTCTTAACGCCATCGGACGTCTCATATCGTGATATGGAGCAGGGGCGAGTGGATTTGGCGATCAACCGCTTTAATGAAATTCCGCAAAGTTTCCACCAAGTCCTAGTCTGGCGTGATACCTTTAGCTGCCTATTGTCCTCTGACAGTCCCTATGCTCATCGGTTTAATCTTAAAAATTATCTTAAGGCGCAGCACGTTTGGGTCTCTAAAACTGGTATGGGTGTGGGATTTGGTGTCAATCCAGAAAAATCTGGTGGCCTAGGTTCAATTGATCAAGCACTGCAACGTTTAGGTCAAAAACGTCAAATCAGTGTTTTTACCCGCCACTATCAAATGCCAGCCATGCTTGCAGCCAATAAAGATTTGGTTGCAACTTTGCCTACGCGTGTAGCAAAAATGCAGGCTAATAACGATAGTATCATGATGGTCGAGCCACCATTTTTTATCCCTGAATTTGAGCTAACAATGGCATGGTCGCCTTTGTTGCAGCATCATCCCGCCCATCGTTGGTTGCGTCAGCTTATCATGCATGTGGCTCGTCAAATTGTTGACGAAGAAGAAAATCCACCCCAAGAAATTCCTGTGATGAATCATTTGTTTTAAGCCATTTATTTTTGGTTATCGATTGCTTATTTATTAAACCAGCCCAAGCGCTGGTTTTTTATTGGCGTAATTTTACTGAAAAATCTCGTCCAAGATTTTGACCTAATAAATCAGTCAGTCACATTCTTAACATCTTACGAACACTTCTTTATAACTTGTAAAACTACTCGTTGCACATTTTGCTATGATAAATCCCACTTAAGAAAAAAGACAAATACATAGCCTATTGTTAAGTTATACGACAGTATCGGATTTCATAAAATCGTTGATGAAATTGTCCAATCTAACCAGATACGTTTATAAAAATGACTATGCTTGGTTTATGTGTTTCTAAGGTTTATGTGTTTCTAAGATTTCAGATGATAAAGCGATAAATTTTTAAACCAATAAAATAGTTGAATAAATAAGGATAATAATCATGGCAGATATTACTACTATAAACCCAGCAACGGGTGAAGCGATCAAAGAATACGATTACATGAGTAATGACGAGGTGAACAAGATTGTTGAATCCTCGCACCAAGCATTTACTGAGTGGCGTAAAACCAGCCATGAAGCGCGTGCAAAAGTCATCAATTCTATCGGTGAGACATTGCTCAAGTATAAAGAAGAGTTGTCTAAACTCATGACTGAGGAGCGTGGTAAGCTCTATAGTCAGAGTTTGCAAGAAATAGATTTGTGTAAAGCAATTTGCGACTATACCGCAGAAAAAGGAGTGGCTGCACTTGCTGACGATGAACGTGATATTGAAGGCTTGAAGAAAGGTATTGTGACTTATCAGCCTATCGGTGTCATTTATGGCATGCAGCCATGGAACTTTCCTGCTTACCAAGTATTCCGTTATACCATCGCAAATCTGATGGCAGGTAATAGTATTTTACTCAAGCACGCGTCAAACGTGACTGGTTCAGGCTTGTTAATCGAAAAAATCTTCCATGAGTCAGAGTTACCAAACGATTTGTTCCGTACGATTTTAATCGATCACGACCAATCAGAGGCATTAATCGGTCATGACAAAGTGCGCGGTGTCACACTGACAGGTAGCGACGGCGCTGGTAGCATTGTAGGTCAGCAAGCAGCAAAAGCCATTAAAAAAGTGGTGCTAGAATTAGGCTCAAACGATGCCTTTATTGTCTTAGAAGATGCTGATGTAGAGTTAGCGGTAGAAACTTGTACCCAAGCGCGTCTCATTAATAATGGTGAAACTTGTGTCGCCGCTAAGCGCTTTATCGTCGTTGATAGCTTATACGATGATTTCCGTGAACGCATTGTCAAAAAGTTTGCAGATGCTAAATCTGGTGATCCGATGAATGATGACTCTGATCTTGGTCCGTTAGCCCGCAAAGATTTACAAGAAAAATTGCATGAGCAAGTAGAGGACAGTGTGGCAAAAGGCGCAACGATTGCTGTTGGTGGTCAATTGCCAGAAGGTAAAGGCAGTTTTTATCCAGCAACTATCTTGGAGAATGTCGAAAAAGGACAACCTGCCTATGATGACGAATTATTTGGTCCTGTCGCCTCATTAATACGAGCCAAAGACCAAGATGATGCATTACGCATTGCCAATGACAGTCGCTACGGTTTGGGCGGTGCTATCTTCTCTAAAGACGAAGACAAAGCCATTCGCCTAGCGCGCGAAGAGTTTGATACGGGCATGGTTTACATCAATGGTTACGGTCTTGCAAATCCAGCGTTGCCATTTGGTGGAGTGAAGAACTCAGGTCATGGTCGCGAGCATGGCGGTTTTGGTATCAAAGAATTTGTAAATATTAAAGGGTTACACGTTCATAAAAGTCAATAATAGCTGAAGTCTTCGGGATTAATATGCTTTAGAAGATTTTAAAGGTAGCTATTAGAAAGCCCAGTCATTCATTGAGTGACTGGGCTTTTTTATGCGAAGAGTTTAAGTTTGATAGTTGGTGCCTGATAATTTGTGACTGTCACTATTTATTCAGTCGTTCAAATATAGTTTTAACGGTAGCGTTGGTAAAGACATACTTTGTTGATTGGCTGCTTGAGCATGGTCTAGCGAGAGTGCGCCTTTGGCCAATAATAAAATCGTCCAAGGGAGCAATTGATGCTCAAGCTTTTGCACGCGTGCTTGCAAACTATTGGCAGTGTCTTTTTGATGTATCTCTAACAGCGCTTGGGTCAAAACAGCCCCCGCATCCAGCTCAGCAGTGACGACATGAATACTACAGCCATGATGTCGCTCACCTGCTTGTATCGCACGTTGATGGGTATCGAGGCCTTTATAGACAGGTAGCAAAGAGGGGTGCAAATTAATCATCGGCGCTGGTGCATTATCGATAAATGAGCCACTCAATACGCGCATAAACCCTGCCAAGACAATTAAGTCAGGCTGCCATGCGCTTAATTGCTCGCTGGCATGACTCTCAAAAGTCTTGATGCCCATGCGTTTGCCGCTAGCAACATGTGACAATACTGCCACAGGAATGTCAGCGTCTTTTGCACGGGTGATGGCATAAGCATCCTCACGGTTACTAATGACGCCAACAATCTCAATTGGCAGTGCGCCAGCTTGCATCGCATCTATCAGTACTTGCAAGTTGCTACCACTACCAGATACCAAGACAGCAATGCGCAAAGGCTTACTGTCTTGACGTGTATTGGTTGATATTAACGATATTTCTGACATTAACGGTACACCACAGCATCCGCTTCACGCTTCACCATTTCGCCTAATTGCCAAGCTTTTTCACCAGCATCATTCAAAGTTTGAATAGCCGCATCTGCTTTATCTTTAGGCACGACAATGACAAAACCAACGCCGCAGTTAAAGGTGCGGTACATCTCGCTTTGTTCAATATTTCCTTGGGTTTGTAACCAAGTGAATAGCTCTGAGAACTGCCAGCTAGTCGTATCAATGCTAGCAGCTAAATTCTCTGGTAATACACGTGGTAAATTATCGGTTAAGCCGCCACCAGTGATGTGTGACATTGCATGTAATGCTGAGCTACCAAGAGTATCTTGTAGCGCTTTAATCGCTTTAACATAGATGCGAGTAGGAGCCATTAACGCGTCTTGGATAGGCTGACCATCTAATTGCTCATCGCTGCTCGTCACATCAATGCCGCTGACTTCGATGACTTTACGTACCAATGAATAACCGTTTGAGTGTGCACCACTTGAAGCAAGAGCGATCAATACATCGCCTTCCGCGACGTTTTCGCCAGTGATGACTTCCGCTTCTTCGACCACACCGACACAAAATCCAGCCAAGTCATAATCGTCGTCTTGATACATACCTGGCATCTCAGCGGTTTCGCCGCCGATCAGAGCACAGTTTGATAGCTTACAGCCTTCACCAATACCTGTGACCACAGTCGCTGCTACATCAATATCAAGCTTGCCAGTTGCATAATAGTCTAAGAAAAATAATGGCTCTGCACCGCAAACCAATAAATCGTTGACGCACATGGCGACCAAGTCGATACCGATAGTGTCATGACGATTCAGCTGTAATGCCAGCTTGAGCTTAGTACCGACGCCGTCAGTGCCTGACACGAGTAGAGGAGAGGTGTAACCAGTTGGTATACGACAAAGCGCTCCAAAGCCGCCAAGTCCGCCCACAACCTCAGGACGAGAGGTGGCTTTTGCCACTGATTTAATACGTTGTACCAACGCATCGCCAGCATCAATATCAACACCAGCATCTTTGTAGCTTAAAGAAGGCTTGTTACTCATGGTCATCTCACAAATTTTATAGGGAATGAAGGTCTGTCAGTAGAAAATCGAGTTGGTCGTGTTAATTCTGAATATAGTGCGCGCATTATACCCAAAAATGACCCTTACTCGCAAAGCAACTTGCGGATATTTGGCGGATATTTCACGAAGACTGACTTTAAGTGGTAAATAAAAAGTTAAGAAACAAAAAATGACGGATTTTTTGCTGTACTCTGCGATAATGGAACGCTAAATTTATTGTCGATAACAGTTCGCTATTACGCCGTTGTTGTACGATAAGACGTATCATTTCTTTCAATTATGCTCCCATCTTAAATCAGCCTATCATAGGATTCCTTGTCATGATGAACCAACCAATAGATCCTTTTTTTCGGCGCTTATTTATTGTCGTTGCTATGGTAGTGGGTGTCCTCTTATTGTATTTAATGATGCCAGTTATTATACCGTTTATCTTTGCTTTCGTACTGGCTTACTTATTCAATCCGCTGGTCAAACGATTGTCGAAATATATCAGACGCTGGATAGCAATTATCATTGTTTACTCTACCATCACTTTAGGAATGGTGCTGCTGCTTTGGTGGTTAATACCGACATTGTGGCATCAGTTGCAAGCGGCGTGGGATTATATGCCAAAGATTTTAACTTGGTATAATGAAGTGGTACGTCAATGGTTCGCTAGCAATACCCGTATTCGACTACCAGAGCTAGAAGCGAAAGGCTTTTCTGATACGTTAGTCGAGTATATGCAGACCAATTATAAGTTTGAAGATGCCAGTACCATGATGAACCAAATATTGGTTTCAAGCATGAACTTTATCAATAGTGCTGGACTCATTGTGCTAGTACCTATTTTAACTTTTTATTTTTTGTTCAATTGGGATCAGCGTTTACAGACATGGAAGCTAGCGATTCCTCGTGCCTATAGCAAAAAAGTTATCCAAATTGCTCAAGAGTGTGACAGTGCATTGATGGCATTTATCAAAGGTCAGCTATTGGTCATGGTATTATTGGGAGCTATTTATGCGGTGCAATTACAGCTTATTGGGCTTGAGCTAGGGCTTATCATTGGTATGGTTGCTGGTATTGCCAGCTTTGTTCCTTACCTTGGTTTTGGCATTGGTTTTATCGCTGCCATTATCGCTTGCCTGTTCCAGTTTGGGTTAAATTGGACGTATCTGTCGCTGATCGTCGGTGCTTTTTTGGTTGGACAGGCTGCCGAAGGTTATATCCTGCAGCCATTGCTGTTGGGTGATAAGATTGGTCTATCGCCGCTGTGGGTCATTTTTGCAGTATTGGCAGGCGCAAGCCTATTGGGTTTCGTTGGTATGCTAATTGCTCTGCCTGTCTCTGCTGTGCTTAATGTACTGTTCCGCCATTTATACGCCTACTATCGTACGACTGATTTTTATAAGGGTCGTAAGCAGTTGGCTCTGTTTGAGAAGAGATAAGGGCTTTATCCTGAAAGTGAGAGGGTCATTATTAATCAGTATATGGTGTGAGATAAACAGCGATCGATAAGGCTTAATAGGTAAAAGACTTGTCAGTCATTTTGCAAATATGTTATATATAGGCGCAGTATTCACAGTGTTAGCCGTTAACCAATTAGTCGTTAACAAGATGACTTTTGATTAAGTAACCCTCGAATATATCCCTAATTAAAACGACGAGATGCTAACGTAGTAAGTTTATATCAGGTAGTATGAGAGCATCTCAAAGACAGTTATTAATAATTTATCCTTTTATTTATTGCATTACGCAAAACGAGTTGATGATTCATGGCAGAAGCACAGCTAAGTCTCAATCTGGACATTAAGCATGATGCAAGTCTAAGTGACTTCGCCGGTCCTGGTTGGATGTCGATTATTGACGCAGTGCGACAGTTACATGTCGGCCTGATCGGTCAGCTGTACCTATTTGGCAGTCCTGCTACAGGCAAGTCGCACTTATTATCTGCTATTTGTGAATCATTTATTGAGATGGACAAGTCAGCGATTTGTTTGTCACTCAATGAGTTGATTCATACCGATGTGCACGTTCTTTCATCTCTAGAAAATTTCGATCTAATCGCGATCGATGATTTAGAGGTGCTGGAGCAAAGCAGTCAATGGCAAGAAGCGTTATTTCATTTAATCAATCGTAGTCGTGAAGGTCAGCGCCAATTGTTGTTTGCAGCCAATAAGCCTGCTGGTGAGTTGCCCTTTCAACTAAGAGATTTGCTGACTCGTTTGGCTCAGGCACCTACGTTCAAAGTACCCAATGGTCATGACTTAGCCGACCGTCAGGCGTTATTACAATCTATCTTGCGTCGACGTGGTTGGCAGTTTGATGATCGAATTATTGATTATTTGCTTACTGAGGGACCACATCGCATCGGTGCGATGATGGAAGTACTCAATTATATTCAGCCGATGTTTTCGAACCTTGGGCGTAGCAATATATCCAAAGCCGTCATCACTGACGCATTGCGTACCATTGATGAGCAGACTCTAGCAGCAGAGCTTGCTGATATTGCGCAAGAGACACAAGTAGATAACGATTCAGCGGAACAAGATCAACATACGATGCCACTCGATTTTTAGCATTAACAACTAAAGTCTTTTATCCAAAACGCTTTTACTATTGCCAAAACGTTTTCACTATTAATGGAATCACTTATGAAATCCAATGCTTCTTTGCTAAAAAAACTGACCATCAGCACGTTGCTGATTGGTGCAGGCTCTGTCTCTATGCTGTCGCATGCCGAAGTAACGCTACTGGTTGATGACCATATCAAAGTCACGGCTATCAATGGGCAAGAAGTGCAGCAGAGCGCTTTTCAACCATTGACTAAAAAGTTCACGCTTCAGCCGGGTCAACATGCGATTACTGCGAAGTATGATCGCTTATATGACTTGCGCCGTGATGAGCATGATTATTTACGTTCGGGTAATGTGAGCGTGACAGCAGAATTGGCGGACAATCAAACCTATCGTCTGACCATGCCAAATCAGCCAGAAGAGTATGCAGCAGCTAAAGAATATGCCAAGCGTCCGATACTGGCAGTAGAGAAAAACAATACTGTGATTGCAAGTCAGCAAGGTATCGCTGGTAATCAAGGTGGATTGTTGTCAGGTTTAGGCAAGGCGTTCGGCGGTGTATTTGGCGGGGCAGATGATGCAGAGCTACAGAATCAGCGTGCGATTGCCGCATTAGATCAACCAAATGTGAATACGGGTACGGTAGCGACTACTAAGCAAACCACTAGCGTTAGTTCATCTGCTAATACCTTAGATCAATTTATGCAAATTTGGTTACAAGCCACGCCTGCTGAGCGCGAAAAAATGCGTCAATGGATGCAAAAATAAGGTTTCATTAGCAACAGCAAGCACAAAAAAAGCACCTAAAGTAGGTGCTTTTTTATGATCTAGATTTTAGGGCGTGCCCTCAATCCAATCAATTACTCTCTAAATGGGCTAAAAATGGCTAAATTTTGTTAAACATCGTCAAATAGCTTATCAATATCTCGATATTAACAGCGCTATCTTCCTTGTTTAACTGCAATTTATCTCATTTTTATCACCATTTTTAAAATGAGGACACGCCCTAGTGATGTACTGTTTAATTAGTAATGATTAACCCAAAAAGGCGTTATACATCCAGATGAGCTTTTCTTGCTCTTGTACATAGGCATCTATGAGATCAGCTGTTCCTTGATCTTCGCTGTCTGCTGCTAGAGCAGATACTTTACGCTGCTCTGTAATCAAAGCTTGTAAACCAGTTACCACGCCTTTCACACAAGCATTGCCATCTTTGACGTTTTTATCTTCTTGAATGCTAGTATGCTGAGTAAAATCGCTATAAGCGTGCAGCGGTGTGCCGCCCAAAGTTAAAATACGTTCAGCGATTTCATCAATTTGTAATTGTAGCGCAGTATACAGTTCTTCAAATTTTGGATGCAAGGTGAAAAAATGCTCACCTTTTACATTCCAGTGATAGCCACGGACGTTTAAATAAAAGACGTGGTAAGTTGACAATAAATTGTTTAGTTGTGCAATGACTTCGCTCATGTCAGCTTTTTCTAGACCGATTTGATTAGTAGCGTTACTCATAATATTATCCTTATAGTTTGAGTGTTGAGATAAAACATTAAATGAAGAAGGTGAGAAGTGTAGCAACTCGTGTGCTGCATTACTATGCTCTTTAATATATTAACGCTTTTCAGCCTTAAAAAGTAACAATCTTAGAAAATAGTATGATAAAACTGCCATATAGAATGGCGTCAGCTTAAGCTAAAATCATAACTATACATTCATATAATTTAGACCAGTTATCACCTTTCTTCTTACAGATATTATAATAGTAGAGCACCATCGATAAGTTAATTTTAATAAATTTATAATTATGATTGGTTTTGTAAAAAGCATTTTTTATTGATCATTTCTTTATCGCTCATATAATAAGCGATAAAGAAGTCTTCTACTATTTTATGCTGGCGGCTGTAAGTTTTCAGGATTTAAGCCTTTAACGGGGATAACTTCTTGCAAATGCTGACGTACCGTATCGATCGGGAACTTCTGTGCTTCTAAGCGCTTTGGCACAATTTGGCTGCCTTGTTGACCTTTCATCTCAAACATCATAAAGATATAGTCGTCCGTCTCATCCCAGCTTTTGACAGCTGACCATGGAATGACGGCTTGCTGGGTTGTGCCTGCTCGCATTTGCATGCCGCGCATTTGGTTGTTATTAAATGTGTCAGGCTGATTCACTGGCATCGCCATGACGAGGCCATGCTTTTGTACGCCCAATTTCATCTGACGCATCTCGTCTGGCATCTCTTGATCGGCCACTTGCTTGTCAAACTCTCTTTTCACATACCATTTAAAGCCAAGGGTACGAACCAGTAAATAAATGACGACTGAAACTAGCATCAGCCAAAAGATAATGGTTGAGTAGCCTGTCACAAAAACCAACCCTGCGATCGCTAGTACCACGGTTACCGCCATAATGATCCATTCTTTCGTTTTGATACTTTTTAGACCGAAAGAAGGGCTGGCACTGGCAAATAGCTCGTATTGTGCTTGATGAAATTCTGCCTCAGTTAGGTTTAAGGCGACAGGTTGTAGCGTATAGGGGTACAAGGCCATAAAGGTTTCTCAAATACTTGTATTGAAAGTGTTGGGTTTAAATCGACAAAACGTAGCAGCTACGTCGTACTTGGCTAGAAGTCGAATAAAAGGTATGCGCTTATCTTACCGAAAAGTACCCCTAAATGAAACATATAAGCCGCTCTGTTCGTTGATAGAGGTGATATTAATGGTTTTAATAAGGATGGGCGAGGCTTATTGAGGTGAGCTGAACTTTGAGAGATGCATTTAAAGCAAATGTAACTGGCTACGGATAATGAAAGTAATAAATGAAAATTCAATCAGCAGCGGTCAAAACATGGTCAAATCTGCTGTGTCTTGGTATTATAGCGGCTATCACTTATTTTGATAAAATCAGCACCTTTAAAAACAGTATCTTTAAAAATAACACTTTCGAACCTCTTCCTCACTTCTAGCGTTACAGGCAACTATTATGATTGATCCAAAACTCTTACGCGGCGATTTAAGCGATTTACAACAGCAACTGGCCACTCGTGGTTATGCACTTGACATAGATTTTTGGCAAACAGTTGAGTCAGAACGTAAATCTTTGCAGATCAAAACCGAAGAGTTGCAGTCGAGCCGTAATGCGGGTGCTAAGCAAGTGGGTGCTTTGAAAAAGTCAGGCGAAGATGCCAGTGAGCTATTGGCTGAGATGCAGAATGTCAGCGGTGAGATTAAAACAGCCGAAGACGAGCTGCGCACTCTACAAGAGCGTATCAACAAAGCTGCTATGCAAATTCCAAATATTCCAGCAGCCGATGTGCCAGTGGGTACGTCAGAAGAGGATAACGTAGAAGTGCGCAAGTGGGGTACGCCTCGTACGTTTGATTTTGAAATTCAAGATCACACTTATATTGGCGAGACACTTGGTATGCTCGACTTTGAAGCCGCGACTAAGCTGACTGGCAGCCGCTTTAATGTACTAAAAGGACAGTTGGCACAAATGCATCGCGCGTTGATTCAATTTATGCTAAATACCCATACCATGAAGTACGGCTATCTTGAGACCTATGTGCCTTATATTGTGAATTCAGATAGTCTCAAAGGTACGGGGCAGCTGCCTAAGTTTGAAGATGATTTATTTAAGCTGAAAAATCATACAAACAACGA
The DNA here is from genome assembly GCF_049895865.1 of Psychrobacter sp. TWR1-1-1. Classification (NCBI taxonomy): domain Bacteria; kingdom Pseudomonadati; phylum Pseudomonadota; class Gammaproteobacteria; order Moraxellales; family Moraxellaceae; genus Psychrobacter; species Psychrobacter sp. TWR1-1-1. The sequence goes on from NZ_JAFCTE010000007.1 coordinate 150,941, forward strand.
AGATATGGACTTCTATCTCATTCCTACTGCTGAAGTTCCAATGACCAATTTGGTACGTGGCGAGCGTTTGGATATTAGCGAGCTGCCGCTTAAATTTACCGCGCATACGCCTTGTTTCCGTAGTGAGGCGGGCTCTCATGGTCGTGATACTCGTGGTTTGATCCGTCAGCATCAGTTTGAGAAAGTCGAGATGGTCAATATTGCTACGGCTGAGCAGTCTGATGAATTGCTTGAGGCAATGACTGGACAAGCTGAATATATCTTGCAGCAATTGAACCTGCCATACCGCACTGTGCAGTTATGTACAGGTGATATGGGCTTTGCAGCGCAAAAGACTTATGATATCGAAGTATGGTTACCGAGCCAAGATACCTATCGTGAAATCTCAAGCTGCTCTAACTGTGGTGACTTCCAAGCGCGCCGTATGGGCACACGTGTCAAAGATGGTAAACAAACCAGCTTAGCACACACGCTAAATGGTTCAGGCTTGGCAGTGGGTCGTACACTATTGGCAGTGATGGAAAATCATCAAAATGCTGATGGTAGTATCACCATTCCAGAAGTATTGCGTCCGTTCATGGGCGGTGCTGAGACGATTTCAGTTTAATATCTATATTGCTTGTACTAGCTGTGAGTTACTAAGATGACTCACAGCTTTTTAATATAGGGTAGTTTGATAAAACTGATATGAATAATTATTAAACACAAACGATTCTGTCATACCATTTCTTAGCTAGCTCTATGGCAAATATGTTAATATTGCACTTTGATTTTATAGTCTATAACTTAGGGGCGCATTTGGCGTCCTTATGCTTATACTCCTTTGAGTAAACTCTCCTCTTAGCCCAATACTAGGACACTCTATGCCAGCTCCAATTAGCGAACGTAAATTAGCCAATGCCATCCGTGTACTGACGTTTGATGCGGTTCAAAAAGCCAACTCTGGACATCCGGGCGCGCCAATGGGTATGGCTGATATTGCCGAAGTTTTGTGGCGCAAGTTTTTGAAGCACAACCCAACCGATCCACAGTGGCACAACCGTGACCGCTTTGTCTTATCAAACGGTCATGGCTCGATGCTTATTTACTCATTGCTACATTTATCTGGCTATGACGTCAGCGTTGATGACCTGAAAGGTTTCCGTCAGTTGCATTCAAAAACCCCAGGTCATCCTGAGCTTGGTTATACACCAGGTATTGAAACGACTACTGGTCCACTAGGTCAAGGTATTGCCAATGCTGTGGGTTTTGCAATCGCTGAAAAAACTTTAGCGGCACAGTTCAATCGTGACGGCCATAACATCGTTGACCATAACACCTATGCATTCTTAGGCGATGGTTGCTTGATGGAAGGTATCAGTCATGAAGTTTGTTCATTGGCTGGCACGTTAGGTCTTGGCAAGTTAGTCTTCTTCTACGATGACAATGGCATCTCTATCGATGGTAACGTCGAAGGCTGGTTCACTGATGATACGCAAGCGCGTTTTGAGTCATACGGCTGGCAAGTTATCAAAGTCGATGGTCATGATGCTGATGCTATTACTCAAGCAACTGAACAAGCGCTTAAAGAGACTACTAAACCAAGTCTTTTGATTTGCAAAACCACGATCGGCGCGGGTAGCCCGAACAAGCAAGGTCTAGCAGCCAGTCATGGTGCACCACTAGGTGATGATGAAATCGCCTTGACTCGTGATGCATTGTCTTGGAAGCATGCCCCGTTTGAATTAGATGATGAAATCTATGAAGCGTGGGATGCTAAAGCTAAAGGCGACGTACAGCAAAAGAACTGGGATGCGGACTTTGACGCTTATAAAAAAGCCTATCCTGAACTGGCATCTGAGTTATTACGCCGTCTAAATGGTGATTTGCCTGCTGACTTTGATAGCCAAGCACAAGCCTACATTCAGCAAACTCAAGAAGCGGGCGGCGATGTTGCCAGCCGTAAAGCCAGTCAAAACGCCATCAATACCTTACAGCCATTATTACCAGAATTGCTAGGCGGTTCAGCGGATCTAGCTGGCTCGAACCTCACGCTATTCAAAGGCGCTAAAGGCATCGAGAAAGATGCTGACGGCAACTATATCTATTACGGTGTACGTGAGTTCGGTATGACTGCGATTGCCAATGGTATTGCATTGCATGGCGGTTTTATCCCTTACGTCGCGACGTTCCTAATGTTTATGGAATACGCACGTAACGCTGTCCGTATGGGCGCATTGATGAAGCAGCGCGTCATCCATGTCTATACGCATGACTCTATCGGTCTGGGTGAAGATGGCCCAACGCATCAGCCAGTTGAGCAATTGACTAGCCTACGTACCACGCCAAATCTACGCACATGGCGTCCGTGTGATGCGACTGAATCTGCTAGTGCTTGGGTAGAAGCTATTAAGTCTGAACATAATCCATCAGCATTGATTTTTAGTCGTCAAAGCTTGCCACATCAAGCACGTGATAGTGAGCAAGTAGCCAACATTACCAAAGGTGGTTATGTACTGGCAAAAGAGCAGGGCGAGCTACAAGCGATTATCATCGCTACTGGTTCAGAAGTTGGCCTTGCGATGGAAGCATATGAGACATTAAGCGCTAATGGTGTTGGCGTACGTGTGGTATCTATGCCATGTGCAGAAATCTTTGTAGAGCAAGATGCCAGCTATCGTGAGTCAGTATTGCCTGCCAATATTCGTGCTCGCGTTGCAGTCGAAGCCGCGCATGTAGATTACTGGTATAAGTTTGTTGGTTTAGATGGCAAAGTCATCGGCATGACGACTTATGGCGAATCTGCTCCTGCAGATCAGTTATACAAAGAGTTCGGTATTACCACTGATGCTGTGGTTGAAGCGGTAAATAGTTTGGTGTAATAAACCTAACTTAGTCAGTATTTAAAAAAAGAGCTGCCGGAGAAATCTGGTGGCTCTTTTTATTGGCTAAATAATCAGTATATTCATAATGGTATTTAGTCCATAATTAAAAAAAACAGAGTACGGAATAATTATGAACTGGGATTTGTTGAGTATTTTTATCACGGTCGGCTTGGCGCATTTTCTTGCACTATTGAGTCCTGGACCAGATTTTGTATTGATCGTAAAGAGTGCTATTAAGAACGACAGTAAAGAAGCAATAGGGGTTGCGCTCGGTATCACCTTTGCTAATGCAGTGTACATTGGTCTATGTCTAATTGGTGTTGGCTCAATTTTAGCCGCCTCTGCACCTATTATGATTACGCTAAAAATCATTGGTGGGTTGTTTTTAATGTACCTTGGGATACAGGCGTTACGCGCACGAAAAGATGCGTATGACCAATTTCAGGTAGCCCAATCACCCCATTCAAATATACCTAAAACAACTTTTTTAAAAGAATTTACTGCAGGGTTTTTGTCTGGAATATTTAATCCTAAAAATCTACTCTTTTATCTCAGTTTATTCACTGTAGTATTGACACCAGAAATAAGTTTTGTGTTCAAATTGGGCTTAGGTATTTGGATGACTGTTGTGGTATTCGCGTGGGACACTGCTGTCATATTTCTATTGTCGACTCGCAAAGTACGCGCTAAATTTACCCAAGTTGCTTATTACATCGATAAAGTTACAGGGGCGTTGCTTGGCGTCATTGGTTTAACTATCGTCAGAACAGCAATTGTAGATCGGTAATTTTAACCAAAAGTAATTAGTATATTGATATTGAACGTTATTTATTTTTTCATAACCACTTTCAAGAAAAAAACCATGTCCATCAAATCCACCTTTAAAGGCTTTCTAGGCGAGACCGTTATCAATGTCGCCATGTGGCTAAAACTTGAAAAAGATGTCTATCACCGATTAAACGGTATTACCTTGCCAAGAGCCAATGGTGGCAGTACCCAAATCGATCATATTATCGTCTCTGTATACGGCATCTTTGTCATCGAAACCAAGAATTATAAAGGCTGGATATATGGTAGCGAGAAGCAAAAGCAGTGGACGCAAGCTTTCCCAAATGGAAGTAAGTATAAATTCCAAAACCCATTACGCCAAAACTACTTGCACATTAGGACTCTCGCAGATTTATTAGGATTGGAGCTGAGCTACTTTCATTCGATGATTGCTTTCATCGGTGAGTGTGAGCTGAAAACTCGTGATGAGTTGCCTGAACACGTATTGACAGGTGGGATGGTCTCTTATGTGAAGAAGAAACAAGATGAGATACTGACTGAAGACGAGGTCAAGTCTATCGTTGAGCAGATTAATAGCAACAGATTTAGCAAATCTTGGCGCACCAATAGAGAGCATAAAGCCTATCTAAAAGACAAGCATAGCCTCTCAAACAAACAGCCTAGTAGTAACTCCACTGATAAAACAATTGCTAAAACTGCCAGTAAGTCTACACTCGAGCCGGTAATAAAAGAAACCGCTAAACGAGCCACGCTGAAAAGCCGAGAAGTGCTGCGATGGTCGGGTCAGACTGAGATTGAATCTAGCGATTTACCAGTTGATAGTTTTAGTACTCAGCAGACAAACACACCATATGTCAGTATATCGCATGATATTGCTAATAAAGTGTTCCTTACACCGTTTGAGATTGTAGAGCCTGAGCCACAGGTGGAAGCACCTACAATATTTGAGGCGACAAACCCTACTGCTAATCTCGTCCAAGCGCCAACTTGCCCGAAATGTAATGGAGAGATGGTTAAACGCACTGCAAAGAAAGGCGCACGCCAAGGACAATCCTTTCATGGGTGCGCGCAGTTTCCTAAGTGCCGATCCGTAGTTAATATTGCTTAGCCTTTAATCCTCTTAACCATAGATTTCTTCCAAGCGTAAACAAGCCACCAATCGACCGTCCCACTCTCGCAGTTGTGGCTCTATTTCGCTGCACTGCGACTTGGCATAGGGACAGCGTTTGTGCAGGGCGCAGCCACTTGGTGGATTAAGCGGGCTTGGTAACTCACCTTGTAGAGTTAGATCATTTTTATGGCCATTTACCGTTGGTGCAGCAGCTAAGAGGGCGATGGTATATGGATGCTTTGGCGCATTATAGATCGCCTCTTTCGGGCCATGCTCAACCGCCTGACCTAAATACATCACCATCACATCATCAGCGACATGACGCACGACTGATAAGTTATGCGAGATAAAGACGTAAGCAGTACGATACTCGTCCTGCAAGTCCATAAACAGATTCAAGACTTGTGCTTGAATGGAAACATCGAGCGCGGAAGTAGGCTCATCAGCGACGACAATTTTAGGATTGAGCATCATGGCGCGGGCGAGGGCAATACGTTGGCGCTGACCCCCTGAAAACATATGCGGATAGCGGCCAGCATGTTCAGGGCGCAGACCGACATTTCTCATCATCTCGTTGATTTTGTCGCGCTTGTCTTCTTTAGAGAGTTTGGTATGGATATCCAATGGTTCAGTTAATTGATAGCCAATAGTATGGCGTGGATTTAAGCTACCATAAGGGTTTTGGAAGACCATTTGAATTTCTGTACGCAGATCTTTTAGCGCTTTTCTGCTATAGCCGGTAGTGCCTTCATCATTGATAAATAGCTCGCCATGAGTAGGTTCTTCGATGAGTGTTAGCTGGCGGGCAAGAGTAGATTTACCGCAGCCTGATTCACCGACGACGGCCAGTGTCTTGCCAGCCTCAAGCTCAAACGACACACCATTCAATGCTTTAACGTAAGCTTTTGCTTTACCCAACCCTTGCGATACTGGGTAGTGTTTATGTAGATTGTCTGCTTTCAGGACTACTTTATTACTCATACTTGTGACTCCAAGGTAGCAGCGTGAGAGGTAGATGAATTAGAAGGCAAGCTCGGCAACTCTGGATGAATACAGCGCACCTTGCCATTGGGCGTATCCAATATGGGCGGTGGCACTTCACAAGCCGATTCTTTGTACGGGCAGCGAGGAGACAATAAGCAACCGCTTGGGCGATCGTATTGGCTAGGCACGACTCCGGGTAAACTGTTCAATCTATCTTGACCGATAGCTAGCTCTGGGATTGCTTGTAGCAATGCCTCGGTATAAGGGTGAGCAGGCTTTTGGAAAATATCCGGCACGGTACTGGTTTCGACCACTTGTCCGGCATACATGACTGCGACATCACGCGAGTTTTGCGCGACCAAACCCAAGTCGTGGGTAATCAGTACCATCGCCATTTGTTTTTCGCGTTGCAATCGGCTTAGCAAGTCCATGATTTGCGCTTGTACGGTGACATCGAGCGCGGTGGTAGGTTCATCGGCGATGAGTAGTTTGGGCTCACAAGCAATTGCCATCGCAATCATAACTCGTTGACTCATACCGCCTGATAACTGATGTGGATAAACCTTGAGCCGATTTTTGGCATCGGGCATTTCGACCAGCTCTAACAGCTCTAAGATACGTGTCTGTACTGCTGAACCACGCAAGCCTAGATGCTTGCGTAATACTTCGCCCAGTTGCATCTCAACCGTGAAGCTTGGATTTAAGCAAGACATGGCATTTTGAAAGATCATAGAGATGTCTTTGCCAATGATGCCGCGTTTTTCTTTGGCTGACATACTGAGTATGTCTTTATCATCGAACATAACGCGCTTGGAACGGACAGTTGCAGAGGGTGGTAGTAGTCCCATCAGTGCCATCATGGTGACTGACTTACCCGAGCCAGATTCACCCACGACTGCGATGACTTCGCCTTGTGTAATCTTTAGCGACACATCATCGACTGCACGAAAAGCGCGCACCCCTTGCCCGAAAGTCACTGAAAGATTTTCAATATCTAACAGCAATGGTGATTCTTTTTTTGATGCGTCATTCATAGAAGTGTGAGTGGTAGGCGTTTTAATTAATGGTTCAGTCATCTTAGGTCACCTGCTTTAATTTGGGGTCTAGCGCATCGCGTAGGCCATCACCAGTCAAGTTAATCGACAATGCGGCTAAGAAAATAGCGACACCGGGCCAAATAGCTAGCCAAACATTACTCTGAATATATTGACGCGCCGTACCAAGCATTGCACCCCATTCAGCATCGGGTGGCTGTACACCAAAGCCTAAGAAACCAATTGCACCTGCTTCTAAAATAGCAGAAGAGAAAATCATCGTTGCTTGTACGATAAGCGGTGCCATACAGTTGGGCAAAATAGTGATAAACAATAAGCGCAACACACCAGCGCCCATCACTTGTGAAGCGATAAAATACTCACGCTGTAGCTCTACCATTGCAGTAGCACGAGTCAGCCGAATAAAAGGTGGCGTACAGACCAAGGCGATCGTAATAATCGTATTGGTCATAGAAGGCCCTAAGATAGCGGCAATGATGATCGCCAACAGTAAGCTCGGGTAAGACATCAAGATATCATTGACCAGCATGACCGCTTTGCCCCAAACCTTGGGCCAAAATGCAGCACTAAGTCCTAATGAAACACCGACTAACATGGCAAGAGTCGTCGCGCTCAGACCGATAAATAGAGAATAACGCGCGCCATACATCACTCGAGACAAGGTGTCTCGTCCAGCATCATCCGTGCCCAGCCAAAACATTGTATTGCCGCCATCCAGAAAGGCAGGCGGCAACTGCTCTTGACCAGTAAACAACTCGTAAGGGTCATGGGGCGCAATGGCAGGCGCAAGGATGGCAATAATGACCATCAATGCCAGTACAATAAAACCAAGCACCGCGCCTTTATTTCGGCAAAACGTCGATAAAAATAGCTGCCAAGATGACGGCGGTGTGGCGGCCATAAGGTTGACATCAGAGGGAAGAACAGAAGGCTTCATGAGCAGTTCCTATAGTGGCTAACGCGTTGAAAGTATGTCAGTCTCATTTTTAGCAAGCATTTAAAATGTGCTAAAACTCACTCAAGACCATACAAACACCAATAACCACTATTTATAATATGAGTATTTATCAATGTTAAATTAAGAAGTATGTCGAATACGCGGATTGATAAGACCATACAAAATATCAATAAATAAACTAACTAAAATCAGGGCGGTGGCGACCAATAAAATACCGTTTTGCACAATAGGATAATCACGAGTGAAAAACCCATCTAGCAGCCAATTACCAACACCTGGCCAACTAAAAATAGTCTCAGTGATAATAGCCCCCGCGAGCAAGGTCGCCATTTGTAAACCAATCACCGTCACCACAGTTATCAGGGCATTGCGCATGACGTGTACCAATATCACGCGGCGCGGCGATAGGCCTTTGGCGCGCGCTGTACGCACGTAGTCCTCATCTAACACCTCTAGCATCGCCGAGCGTGTCATCCGTGCAATCATCGCGAGTGGTATGGTCGATAAGGCAATAGACGGTAGGATAAAGTGTTTTACCACGTCCCAAAACGCGCCAGGTTCTCCTGATGTTAAAGAGCCCAATAACCATGATCCATATAAAGGTTTGACGTCTAAAAACTGCGCGACAGATATGACACCAGCGACGGGCAACAGGCCGAGATAATGGGCGAATATACCAGTCAGAATAGGCCCCAATAAATAGATGGGCATAGAGTAGCCAGCCAGCGCTCCTGACATTAAAGTGTAGTCAATCCATGTACCACGTCGTAGCGCGGCAAAGATACCTAAGCTCACACCGACAATACTGGCAATGACAATGGCACATAAAGCCAGCTCTAAGGTTGGTACAAAATGAGCAAAGAAGTCTTGTAATACCGGAGTACGAGTACGAAAGGATTGACCAAAATCACCGGTCAATATTCCAGTTAAGTAATCCCAATATTGGACAATGAGGGGTTTGTCTAAGCCAAGTCTTTCTAACGCTCGAGCATGTAGCTCCGGATCGACCATACGCTCACCCATCATAATCTCGACGGCATCTCCAGGGACGAGCCGAATTAGGGTGAATGTCGATAGCGTTAAGCCAAGATAGACAGGAATTAGAATGGCAATGCGACGCAAAATATAAAGTAGCATGGGCTGCTCAATTCAATAGTTGTGGTTCAATCGTTTAAGATCGATGAGTAGAATGTTGGCAGAGATGAGAGAGTCGGTGACAAAATGCTTAAAAAATGCTTAAAAAATGCTTAATAAGGCGCTTAACTCATATAAATACGGCTGGAGCAGAGTGTCTGACCCAGCCGAATATAAATTAAACAATCATGCATGCATGTCTTACCGGACGTCATCAGCTCAGGTTATTCAACCTTTACACCATCGAAGCGTATTGAGCCAAGCGGACTAATTTTATAATCGACGACGTTTGGTGCGGTGAATACCGTGACCACCGAATGCGCCATTGTCGTCCAAGGCAATTGCTCTTTGAATATCTGCTGAGCTTGTACATAGTCGCTGACGCGCTCATCTTGATTGGTAATCTGACGGGCGTTAGTCACCAAAGTGTCAAAATCTTTATTACACCAGCGTGAGTAGTTATTGCCACCGACCGCATCACAAGATAGTAGCGTACCAAGCCAATTATCAGGATCGCCATTGTCACCAGTCCAGCCCGCTAGAATGACATCAGGCTCACCTTTAGCAGCGCGGTTTAGATACTCGCCCCATTCATAAGTCACAAGCTTGGTATCGACACCAATTTTTGCCCAATCTGCTTGTAGCATTTCAGCCATGAGTTTGGCATTAGGATTGTATGGGCGTTGAACGGGCATATACCATAGATTAATGGCAAGTTTGTCCGCGCCTGCTTCTTTTATAAGGGACTTAGCCTTTTCCACATCGTAAGGTGCATCTTTGATAGATTTGTCGTAACCCCATTGTGTGGGCGGCATTGGATTGGTGGCTTTTAATCCTTCGCTTTGATAAACCGCATTGATAATAGCGTCTTTATTAATTGCCATGTCTAATGCTTGGCGAACTTTAAGGTCGCTAAGCTTCGGTTTTTCAACGTTATAGCCGACATAACCGACGTTAAAGCCGGGTTGATCGAGAACGGTGGCCTTACCAGATTTTTTAACAGAGTCAATTTCGGCAGGTTTTGGATAAGCGGACACATGACATTCGCCTGCTTGCACTTTTTGCGCACGAACCGCCGAATCTTTGGTGATAACAAACACGAGATTATCGATATGAATATCGTCTTTGTTCCAGTAGTCTGGATTTTTGGTATAACGAATTTGCGCGTCTTTTTGATAAGAAGTAAAGACGAAAGGTCCTGTACCAACGGGTTTGGTGTTGATATCAGCAGCATTACCAGAAGCCATTAACTTTTCTGCATACTCAGCAGAATCGATATAAGCGAAGGGCATCGCTAGGTTCTGTAAAAATGGCGCATTGGTTTCGCTTAGGGTAATTTTTACGGTATTGTCATCAACTTTTTCAATATTGGAGATAATATCAGGTAGCCCCATACCGACCGAATAGGGGAACTCAGCAGGATAGGCTTTATTAAATTCAAACTCTGGATTGGTTATACGCTCTAGAGTAAAGACAATATCATCTGCGTTGAAATCACGGGTTGGGGTAAAGTAATCGGTCTTACCATATTTAACCCCTTTACGTAGGTTAAAGGTATAAGTCTTGCCGTCTTCACTAATATCCCAGCTTTCGGCTAAGGCTGGCTGAATCTCAGTACCATCTCTTTTGAACTCTACTAAGCCGTTGTAGATGGGAAAGGCGCTCGCATCAAAATCTGTACCTGCAGTGTACTGTGCTGGATCGAATCCAGCCGGACTACCTTCTGAGCAATAAAGTAAGGTTTTGGCTGCTTTAGCATCTGAGCTGGCAGCAGATTCATCGGTGGTTTTGTTGTCGCCGCTACAGGCACTGATGCCTAGAATAACTGTTGCCAACATCGTCAGTTTGAAGAGTGATTTTTGCATTATTACATCCTATGTAATGATAAATAGTCGCCAATATATTAGACCTCTTGCAAAAGTAGCAGAGGGTTTTACAATAACTAATACATTCACAACTAGCTAAGAACCATGCCAAACATAGATAAGCTACTCGAACAAAATAACGCAGGCTTCAAACGCTA
>NZ_JAFCTE010000008.1:0-149832 GCF_049895865.1 Psychrobacter sp. TWR1-1-1
ACGATTGGTTATGTGTCACCTTTTGAGTTTGAAAAGCAGTATTATGATAATTTAATCCTGTCAGGTGTTGCTGCCTGACTCAAGTAAATAAGCCTCCGATAAAGTCGGGGCGGTTCAGATTTTGCCAATGCCACTATTATCCTTAAAGCTGGTGATGTATCTTCAATTGTAATCAGTGAAAAAACTTCAGGTAATAAGGGTGGTGCTACTACAGATTTAACCCTATCTGCTACTAGTGATTACTTATCTAAAGACAAAGTTACTGGTAACGAGAAAATCACTAACAACGATGATTCAATTACTAAACTACCAGTATTCAGTATCGTAAAGAGAGTAACAAACTCTTTAGATCTTAACAATATTAACGATACAGCAGAATATACTATTACTGTAAAAAATGACGGTAGCGCAACTTATGCATCTGATGCTAAAAATATCAAAATCGTAGATATTTTACCCGCTGGATTGAAACTAGCAACAGCAAACGGTAGTACCTTACAACCAATTACTGTCACTAACTCCACAAGTAGTGATTCTGTAGGTACTACAACTACGACTAGTACTTCAAGCTCAGTTCCTAATGGTTTTACAATTGACGGTGCGAATTTGAAAGTTGGTAGCACCATTACTATCGTTTTCAAAGTCCAAAGAATTGATGCAACGACGGTATTAGCTGCTTCTACAGTCAACCATGTCCGAGTTGAAGACCTCTTAGACGATACTGCAAATACGACTAACACTAGTAAAGTGATAGATAGTACTAATGCTAGCCCTGCTGGCACTCAAGACGATCCTGCTCAGACTACTGGCACATACTATCCTAGTGGTAGTGATTCAGAGACTTTAAATGGTACTGTGCCAACTACTGTTGGTAGTGACTATGCACAATCTTTAATAACCACTAAGCGTGGATTAAAGATTGAGGGATCAGCTACCAAAGAAATTCCAGTAACCACAAATGGAACAACTCGAGCCAACTACGAGTCAGTTATTACTAACTCTGGCGATCAGGTTGAAGGCGATGTATCAGGTGAGCTAACGTTCACTATCACTGGAGATACTACTGATACAGACGTAAACATTGGTAAACGTGCAAATACTCAAGTCAGAGATGTAACCGTAACGATAGGTACTGTCACAAGAGACATTTTTCCTACCACAGTAGGCGGCAATACATATGATATTTTCAGCGCTTTCCCTGCTGGCATACCTGCTAACGGCACAGCAACGATAAAGTACAACGTTGTCTCTTCAAATGCCATTATCAATACTACTAACAATACGCCAAGTGAAACTACTATCGTAACGTTAGTACCACTTGCACCAGGTAATGATAATAGTGTGCCAACAGAAGGTGCTCGAGTAGTAACTGACAATACTTATGTAAGAGGACTACTGTTGAGTAAAAAACAAGTCATAGACACAAACTGTAACGGCGCAGTGGATAGTGGTGAAACATTAGTAAATACCCAAATATCAGCAATTCCTGGGCAATGTGTCATCTATCAAATCGTAGCGGAAAATAATTCATCTTCTTCAGCAACACCGACAGGCTTAGGCTTTAGTATTACAGATCTAATTATTTCAGATGAACTAGCTAAGTTCACAGGTAACGCTATTTATAAAGATGATGCTGTAACCACTACTACTGGTGGCACTATAACAACAACAGCTACAACCTCAGGTGGCTTCGTTACAACTACTGTCAATCCGCTAACTCCTAAAGGTACAGCAACTTTACAGTTTTCAATTCGTATCAAACCTAATGCTGCGACAGTAACACCTAATTAATCTTATAAGGAATTCCAAATTCTACAAGCATCAAACGATGCTTGTAGGACTCCTCTAGCTTGACCTAGTTATTTTAAATTAGACAAGCTAGAGAATCTCTACCCTTACCCTCACTGATATTTTATTGGATAAGCGACATATGACTCTATCTACCATGACACCGTCTAATCGTACTGCATTGTGTTCAGCAAAGATCTCTGCGCTGTCATTGGCAATGTTGCTTATGCAATCAAATATCGCGATTGCAGCTGATGCAGCAAACCCTAATCTGCAAATCATTAACAATACTGCAAATGCTAATTATAACGTCAATAACCAGACTGACGTCACAATATCTAGCACCTCAAACCAAGTACAAGTCAAAGCCTCAGACCTTCCTGAATACGGTATTAAACTCACTCAACAGCCGTTACTCACCGTTATGCCTAACGCCTTGGTCAACTGGGTAAACGTCCTAAGCAATACCAGCTATAGCAACCAGACTGTTGAGCTAACATTGGCTGTATCGCCAACGCTCTCAAACTTAAAAGTCTATCAAGATTTAAATAAAAACGGCGTCGTTGATAGTGGTGATACTGAAGTTATTTTCGATAATTTAAGCGCACAAATCAAACTTGGACACAGTGAAAGTATCCAGTTTATCGTGCAAGCCTTATCAGATGTTAACGGCAAAAGTGGCGATACTGCAGATATTAAAATTGGCGCTGTCGTTCTAGAAGACCCATCCGTATCGAGTGTCAACGCGATTGATAGACTGATCATCGTTGAGCCTGAAATCAAATTTACAACGCCTAAGTTTGACGAAAACAAAACCACCTCGCAAATCGATGAAAATGTCTATATCGATGCCAGCTATGCGCAGTGTAACGTTCAACTAGATAAGCCAGATCAAGTATGGGTCACGATTACCTCTTTGTTGACGGGTGACAAATACGCATTGAAAGCGATTGAGACGGGCAATAGCACTGGTAAATATCAGCTATCAGCACCAACACAAAACAATGCCAACGCTGTCAATGACAAATTTATTCAGACTCTAGCAAATGATACGTTGACTGCAAGTCTAGACGCCTGTATCGCGCCTTCTGTCGGCACTGGCGCTGAGCAGCTACCAAGCGAAGGTGACTTCACCGTACGTATCGATGACTTAGATACACAAATCAATATCGTCGATGATAGCCCAAGCTTAGTCGTCACCAAAGAAAGCGACGTTAAAAGCGCTGAATTTGGTGATTATGTTAGCTACACCATTAATATCACCAATAGTGGCAACTCTACCGCTTACGATGTGCAACTAAAAGACGCCCTACCACGTGGTTTTGCTTATGTAGATGGTAGTGTACGTATCAACCAAACTACTGATATCAGTATCGACCAAGCGCAAACCACTGAGTTTAAAGCTGATGGTAAATATCAGGTGCTAAATTTAGGTAATATGGCAAATGGCGAAAGTAAAAAAATTACTTACCGTGTCTTAATTGGTGCCTCATCATTGGGCGGTGATGGCATCAACCGCGCGACTGCCGTTGCTAGCAATGAACAAGGTAAAAGCTTAGTTTCAAGAGAAGCACAGTGGAAGATTGAAGTAGAGCGCGGCGTCATGAATACTGATGGCATCATCATCGGTAAGGTCTACCACGATATCAACCGTGACGGCATTCAACAAAAAGAAGATGGCGAACTTGGCGTTGCAGGCGTGCGTATCTACATGGAAAACGGTAACTTTGTCGTGACTGATCCTGAAGGTAAATATAACTTTTATGGTGTCAGTGCCAAAACTCACGTCTTAAAAGTTGACCGCACCACCATCCCTCACTCAACCGAGATGGTCACTCAAAGTAATCGCAATGCTGGCGATGCTGGCAGCCGTTTCGTTGACTTGAAATATGGCGAATTACATCGTGCCGATTTCGGTATCGTGGTCGGTATGGGCGATAGCACTGAGCGTTTGAATACGGAGCTTGTCGCTCGTAGCAAATCAGTGAGCGCTAAGAATGATAGCCTTGAGCAAGCAGTAAAAACCGAGCTAACCCTAGATCCTGACTACAATCGTGACTACGATGATAATGTAGACGCCAGTGGCTGCAACATCAATGGCGACTTAGATCTGGGCAGCAACTGTGACTCTGCTATCGTCAATGAGATGATCAATTCAGCCGCCAATCGTGTTGATATGACCGTCACTACGGTAGCACCGCCAGTAGAAAAAGAGCTGGAAGAATATCTCAAAGAAGTGGCTAACAATGACGTGGCTTTTATCAATTTAAACGAAGGTCAACAGCTCAGCACTTATAAACAAATGGTACAGGTGCAAGCGCCACTGGGTTCAATATTTACACTATATGCCAATGGAAAAGCAGTATCAGAACAACAAATCGGCAAAACTGCTGAGCAAGAAAAACAGAATGTGACTGCCTTTGATTACTATGCCGTCGACTTAAATCGCGGCAACAATATCTTGCGCGGTGTCGCTACTGACGTGAATGGCAAAATTATCTCTGAGCAAACCATTAAAGTATCAACGCCAGACAATTTACAAGCCATTGACTATCGCACTCAAGCGCAGCTAGTACCGGCAGATGGCGTTAGCGATTATCAAGTCGTTATTAGCCTAAAAGACCGTGATGGCCGTCCTTATATCGCCTCAACACCTATCACTATCGATACCAATATTGGCCGTATCAATCTTAATGACAGCAGTAAAGATCAAGCTGGTACGCAAG
The DNA here is from genome assembly GCF_049895865.1 of Psychrobacter sp. TWR1-1-1. Classification (NCBI taxonomy): domain Bacteria; kingdom Pseudomonadati; phylum Pseudomonadota; class Gammaproteobacteria; order Moraxellales; family Moraxellaceae; genus Psychrobacter; species Psychrobacter sp. TWR1-1-1. The sequence goes on from NZ_JAFCTE010000008.1 coordinate 4,515, forward strand.
TTATTGTCTCAGGTGGTGAGCTACTCATACCCGTGACTGCACCAAGTGTGCCGGGTAAAGGTGAGTTGGTCATCGACACTGGTAGCAGTAAACAGATTATCCCGCTACAATTTACCGCGCAATTACGTCCTCTCATTGCCGTCGGCATCGTCGAAGGCGCAATCTCACTTAAAGACTTTGATGGCAGCAGCATTACTGACGCCCAAGGCGCTTTTGAGCAAGAGCTCAATGATTTCGCTGGTAACGATGACTATACCGCTTCTGGTCGCGCCGCGATGTTCCTTAAAGGCAAAGTACGTGGCGATTATTTGCTCACTTTGGCTTATGACAGCGACAAAAAAGGCGAGCGTCTGTTCCGTGATATCGAGCCTGGCGAATACTATCCTGTCTATGGTGATTCATCAGCCAAGGGCTTTGATGCGCAATCTACCAGCAAACTCTATGTGCGTTTGGACAAGGGTCGCTCATTTGCTATGTATGGCGACTTAAAAACTCAAATCGATAACGATGAAGGTATTAAATTAGGTCAATATAACCGTACGTTGACTGGCCTAAAAGCCCAATATGAAGATAGCAATACTCGCATTACTGCCTTTGTCGCGGAGACGAGTACCAGCCAGCGCGTCAATGAGACTCGTGGTCTTGGTATCTCAGGCCCTTATCCATTGGCTGAAAACTTTGATGCCGTATTAGAAAACTCAGAAACTGTCGAAGTGATCACTCGTGACGCCAACAATCCAGGCTTGATCATTAGCCGTGAGACCCTTACCCGCTTTGCCGATTATGAAATTGACCCTATCAGCCGCAGCTTATTTTTAAAAGCCCCTATCGCTAGCCAAGACATCGATGGCAACCCTATTTATCTACGAGTCACTGTAGAAGTCGATGAAGGCGGCGAAAAATACTTGGTCGGTGGCATTGCTGCCAAGCAGCAGTTGACTGATAAAATCGCCATCGGTGGTAGCTATGTCAACAGTGATGACCCTCTTAACAAAGAAGAGCTGGCTAGCGTCAACAGCGTTATCAAGTTTAACGATAAGCTAAAACTGGTCGCTGAATACGCGATGAATAAAGCTGAGAATCCAAATTTTCAGCCAAGCAATCAAATCAATGCGACAGAATTAGACGGTCAGGACGCAGAAGGTAATGCCTTGCGTATCGAGCTTGACTTTGATAACAATAAAAACACTCGTGCCAAAGCTTATTATAACGATACTGACGAAGGTTTCGTGACTGGTGCCTCGCCGCAGACTGCTGGGCGCGCTGAATCGGGCGTCGAAGTCACTCATTTAATTAATGACAAAAAGACCGCGCTAAAACTAGAAGGCGTGCGCACTAAAGATCATACCACTGATGCTAGCCGCCAAGGTGTCTTAGCCAGTATTGAACAGCGCTTGAGCACCAACATCGTTGGCGAGATTGGCTTACGTTATTATAAGCAAGATGCGACAGCGGCTTCACGCAATATCCAAGCGGTAACAGACGTCGTAGATATGACTGACAACACCATCTTTAATGACGATATTATCAATCAATCGGCGCTAAATAATGTCAGTGATTCTGAAAAAGATATTGAAGGTACTACCGCCCGCGCTCGTATCACAGCACGGTTACCCAAGCTCAATGACTCTTTAGTATTTGCAGAATATGAGCAAGATATTGATAACAGTAATCGTAATGCCACCTCCATCGGAGGCGAGACGCCGCTAGGTGGTTTAGGTCGCCTATACGCCCGTCATGACTTGATCAACAGTCTATCTGGTAGCTATGGTCTTGATGATACTGAAGAACGCCAGCGTACCGTATTTGGTTTTGATGCCAACTACATGAAAGACGGCAAAGTCTATAGCGAATATCGCATGAGTGACGCCATTAGTGCTCGCGAAGCGGAAGCGGCCATTGGTCTAAAAAACAAGTGGTATGTTCAAGAAGGTCTGACTTTAAACACCTTATTTGAGCGTGTTGAATCATTAGAGGGCGATACCGAAAACACCGCAACGGCAGCTGGCATTGGTGTAGAGTATCTTGCGAAAGAAGATTATAAAGCCTCGGCGCGTTTTGAGAAGCGTTGGGGTGAGACCAGTGACACATTGCTAGGTAGCGCTGGTATTGCTTATCGCTATACTGATGATGTGACTCTGTTGGCCAAAGACATCTACTCGCGCGTCGATTATGACGATGGCAATCGCACGATTAATCGTTTCCAGTTAGGAGCTGCCTATCGTGATTATGATAGCAATCAGTTAGACATGTTAGCCAAGCTTGAGTATCGCTTAGATGATAACAGTACTGGCGATGACGCCTATCAAAAAGATGCCGTTATCTGGTCATTGAGTGGTAACTATCATCCAACGCGTCCGTTGACGTTATCAGGTCGTTACGCGGGTAAATATACTCAGTTTGATGCTGATAATATCAGTAGCGACAATACAGCCCATGCGCTTTATGCTCGTGGTCTATATGACATCAGTGAGCGCTGGGATGTGGGCTTGCAAGCAGGCACTTATTGGAACAAACAAGCAGATGATATGTCTTATATGTTGGGTGCGGAAGTGGGCTATAGCCCGATGACCAATCTTTGGTTGTCACTAGGTTATAACTTCATGGGCTTTGAGGATGAAGACATCGCTTATGACGATAGCACTATGGAAGGCGCTTACTTTAGATTACGTTTCAAGTTTGACGAAGACCTATTCAAACGTGATGATCCACGTAAGAACCAGCGTTTGACGACTCACTCTACATTGTAATTTATCCCCATTGTCGTGTTATCATCTGACGACAATGCGGGCGTTAACGCGCTGTTCATCATATTATATGACAGATATATTTTAATAAGCGATGAGATCAGCGCCGAAAACCGCAAGTACCAATACCAATATTGATACTGATCCGCTTAATATGAGGTTTTGCATCATGCCTAATCCTGCCAACAAAGCAGCCCATTATAAACAGCCCATAAAGGCTTTATTATCAACCGTTTTTTTCCTGACAATGACCTCGGTTGCATCGGCGAGTCATCATGCTCCTGAAGTGGCAGTAACCCGTGACGCTACTCACTGTGCCAATGAGGTTCAAACTCAGTCTCACCACCCAAAATACCAAAGTACGCGCCAACGTGCTATGAATTGTATGTTGACAGAGTTACAAGCGTATCAACAAAAAAACATGAGCGCGCGTCAACAATACTTTGCCTATAAAGCTCAGGCTTGGCTTAACTATGCCCTCCATCAAGACAGCATGAATAGTCGTTCACCTGCTGGGCAGCAAGCCGCACAGGCAGCAGAGACGATTTTGACTACCTTAAAAAATGGCAAGGAACAAGATCTCAACCTTATTCAAGACATACCCTCAAACTCTGCTCTCATGCGCCCCGACCTATGGGCAACCTTAAGCGCGCTAAAAGATAGCGGTGGTATCGAGTCAGCACCACGAGAGATAGCCTTCAGCGAGGTCGCTTTAATTTGGGCCGCTACGAACCAATGCGAGCGCGGCTGGCGGGAATCAGGCATCCATTTTCGCATGGCAGATCGTTGGCTTGAACAAGCCCGCGAAGCTTACGTCAATACCCATGATTCACAGACCAACGTCGCTTTAGAAGAGCTGATCGTCATCTATTATAAGCAATATGAGACATTAGATGCGAGTACTGATAGTTGCCGTGGGCAAGTATTGACGCCTATCCGTTAAGTTCATTATTACCACTACTCATCAAGGCAGTAAATACAAAAAAGCCGACATCATATGTCGGCTTTTTTGTATTTACTTAGCAGATATTAGAGCATGTTAATCACACTCTAATGTCTATACATCATCTAAATAGCGAAAAAACTAGCGATTCTTACGCGGTAGCTTTTCTGGTAAATAGCAACGCAAATAAGCGATAAACGCAGTGTTTGCTTCTTGAATATATTCATTGGTAATGCTTTGATGACGGCGATAAGACAATGTAAATATCGCATTAATAATGCTATAAGCAATCAATAGCGTGTCTTGAATATCATGGAAACTCGGCATCTCATAGCGCTCTGATAAACGCTTATAAACCAAATCGACGATCTGATGATCGATATCTTCACCAAAACTATCACCTTCAAAATCAGGCGTGTTCGTGTCATAAATGAGCTTGGCTTTGGTTTCATCGTTATGGAATATCGTCACACAATTATCAATAAGCGCCGTCAAATAGCCCTGCCATCTGTCATAATTACCAATATCGACTGTTTCTACTATTTCTAATATTTCGATAGCATTCAAAAAACGCAATGCTAAAAATATCGCTTCGATGTTAGGAAAAAAATGATAAGCAGAAGCTCTTGGAATGCCTGCTTCTTCACATACAGCCGCCAAAGTAATGTCATTGATAGGTTGTGTTTCACTTAACTTCTTGGCACCAGCCAAAAGTTTTTGACGGCGCGCACGGCCTTGTTGGCTGGTAAACTTAAACTTATTCGGGACCAGTTTTTTTGCCAGTTCCGAATCTACCAACACATCTTCAATCTTTTCGTCTTTATTTTCGCTCATCATAAGTCTCTTAATGTTACACCCTATTTTATAAATATAATCTTCAATAGATAGTATTCGCCCTAAATTGAAGAATTACATCCTATTAGCTAATAATGTAGCACTGATATTAGCACTACTATGTCTAATGGAGAGGCATCATAAACGCTTGTACACTATCAAGCAAGGGAGATAAATGGGTTAAAAATTAATGTATAGGTCAACCATTTAATAGCGTTAACCACGTAATGTAAAAAATTTAATCATTGAGTTTAATTTTCGCTCTTATAATACCATGATCGATGACTCTATCTGCATAGTCCCACTTTAAATGGTCATTGAAATAGTCTACTCTTTCAACCTGACCCAGTGAAAATTTACTATCAGGAAGAAACTCTTCTGAAACAAATAATTGATCAATCACTTCTGGCATACCTTGATATATATGGGTATATGCCACATCTTTCATCCATCCATAGCGTGCTTGGATACGCGCAGCATCGAATAATGCAACATCGCGCATGCCTTTGTCATAATTAACTTCACCAGTCTCAGCCATCAATTGGGTGGTGACGCTACCGGTGACATCATTCATATCGCCTAACAAAATCAATGGCTCACGAGTATGACGTAAGCGCTCTATAATAGACATGCGAATAGAGGCTGCTTCTGCGGCGCGCATACATAAGCTACGGAGCTTGGCACGGACTCGAATATTTGGATCGTCCATGTCTTCTAACAAGTTGCCACTTTCATCACGCAAGAAAAATGCCCGTTTACTTTTTAGATGCGCCGTAATAATCGTTATCGGTTGACCAAAGGCATCGACCCGTACTACCAATGGTGGACGATTAAAGCGCTGGTAAGGACCAATATCAGGGATATCAATCACCGCTTTTGGTGCAATGTCTTCAAGCAAGCGGCTTTCTAATTGCTCAAAGCGACTAATAATACCAACGGCAGGAGTGTTTTGTGCCCCTTTGCCATGGGTATAAGGGCTTGAACGGTCGTTACTTGCCAACGGAACAACAACATGCTCGGGCTTAAATCCCAACGACACCGTCAATGCTTCAAGCGCATTACTATCCCAGACTTCTTGCACCGCAATAATATCAGCATGAGCTTTTGCTAATAAATCAGTGATGCCGCTTAGCTTGTGCTCATATTCATGGTTATTGTAAGCTGGCACATTGTCATAATAAATTCGGTTAGGGTTGGCAAAATTGAGCAAGTTGGCAGTGGCGATATAAAATTGTCTGGCGCTTTTAGCTTGCGCATTATTGTTCATAGATTACCTATTATTTTTATTCTAGAATATTGCTTCCAAAGATGATTGGCTATTTAATATATTCATACTTAGTAATATACAGCAAAAAAGCCTCCAAAGAAATCTTTGAAGACTTTAAAATAGCATAAATTGAAAGTATTTAGTCTATCAGCAGACCCAAGTCTACAATCAAACTAAGCCCAGTGATAAGGTAGTAAGCTTATATACTGTCTACTTACTTAAATAAAATGTGCTGTTAGTTTCGCTTATTACGATACACGATTCCATGCGTCATACGATGCTTTGCGTGCTTCTTCCCACTCCATGCGTGATTCACCTTTTACTTCATGCCATGAGCGCTCTAATTCAGCTTCATGGTCTTCAAAACGTGCATCCGCAGGATAACGAGCACGGTTGGCGTACCCTACTGCATAAGCTGGATGTAGATCACGGTCGAAGTCATAACCTTCTTTGTAATAATCAACATTTGCATATTCTGCACGCCAGTAAGCTTCTTCACGTGTTGGATCAATCGCTTCTGCTGCTGCATGTCCTGCACCGCCACCAACGATAGCACCAATCGCACCACCAATAAGTGTGCCAAGTGGTCCTGCCATTGTACCGATTGCCGCACCCGCTGCTGCGCCGCCAAGACCACCAATAGCTGTACCTACTGGATGCGAACCTGGCTCACCTGTGATGATATCAGCATTCAGATCCTGCTTAGCTTCTTTTGACATATGCTTTACTTCACTGCGATCAATACCGTCATAGTTACTCATAATTTTATCCTTAAATTAATTTGTTATATTTTAGATTTATTAAGTGCTAAAAATTAGCGGTCTTACTCGATTCATGTGTTACTTGAGTCGCCTAAAGTATAGAAATTTATGGATGACAACAGATAGATAGGTTGTGTAAATTGTGTCCAGATTGCGATTGCCTTGCGTTACAGCCTGTATCTTTATAATGATTTTGTAGGACAGTGAAGCTGTTTTAAGTAATTTTTCATTGAGTTGTTACAATATTTTAACGTGTTTATTCAATACTTATAAGGATGTCAGTGCTCTATCGATGGCTCGTTGCCACTTATTCAGATGTCGTTCACGGATATCACTGGACATTTGGGGTTCAAAAATACGATCGACTTGCCATGATGCTTGCATCGTCCCTTCATCATATAGCCCCGTTTTTAAACCTGCTAGTAATGCTGCACCTTTGGCAGTGATTTCTGTATCTCTCGGACGCAGGACAGGCACATCGAGTAAATCAGCTTGAAACTGCATCAATAAGTCATTGTTGGCCGCGCCACCATCTACTCTTAGCTCAGTTAATGGATGAGGGCTGTCTTTTTGCATGGCAATGAGCACATCATAAGTTTGATAAGCAACCGCCTCTAACGCAGCACGAGCAATATGGGCTTTAGTTGTGCCGCGGCTCATACCAGTAATACTCGCGCTGATATCGGAGCGCCAATAGGGTGCTCCTAGTCCTGTGAATGCAGGCAGTAACACCACCTCTTCACTACTATCAATTTGGCGGGCTAAATCTTCGACTTCACTGCTGTGTTGAATCATACCCAAATTGTCTCGTAACCATTGGACAATAGCACCTGCCATAAACACACTACCCTCCAAGGCATAAGTGACTTCCTTTCTGGGTGGCTGCAACATGCGTTTGCCTGACTCTACAATTTGATCGAAAGATAAATTGTCTGGACGAGTCGGTGTGGATTTTCGTTGCCAAGCGATTGTCGTTAGTAGTTTATGCTCGCTCAGTTTGGGTTTTTGACCAATATTCATCAGCATAAAACACCCAGTGCCATAAGTGTTTTTGGCCATGCCCGCATCGAGGCAGCCTTGTCCAAAAAGTGCCGCTTGCTGATCGCCCAATACCGCTTGAATAGGAATTTGTTTGGCAAACAGTCCTTTTTTGGTTTTACCAAAGTCACCATCAGATGCTAGGACTTTAGGCAAAATATTCATGGGTATCGCAAAACGGGCGCACAGCTCTTCTGACCACTCAAGCTTGTGGATATCATATAATAAAGTACGGGAAGCGTTGGTCACATCAATGACATGCTCGCCACCAGTTAGCTTATATATGAGCCAACTGTCTATAGTACCAACCGCTATTTCTCCTCTGCTGGCTCGTACGCTCAATTTCGGATTGTGCTCTAGTAACCAAGCGATCTTACTGGCACTGAAATATGGATCTAAACGTAGCCCTGTAATGCGTTGCACTTCGCTTGCCACATCATCATGGCTGTCATTCATCATGCCGCTGGCACCCTCAGCTGCGAGTGTTTTACAGTAGCTCGCCGTACGGCGATCTTGCCAAATGATGGCAGGGGCTAAAGGTTTACCCGTTTGTTTATCCCACATGACAATAGATTCACGCTGATTGGTGATCGCGATACTGGTGACGTCGGTAGCAAGTAGCCCTGCTTGATTAATCACATCATGGGCACAGCTAATCTGCGTATGCCAAATTTGTTGCGCGTCTTGCTCGACAAAGCCCGCTTTTGGGGTTTGTAAAGTGGTGGGCTGCTGTGCCATTTTTATCGGGCGGGCACGATCATCGTACAATATCGCTCGACTCGATGTCGTCCCTTGATCCAAAGCCAAAATATATCCTGCCATTACTCACATCCTATTTTGTCGCATTCATTTTTTACATTTATATTTTATAGTCGAGTCTTTATTGATGGCACATACTTTTTGCGAGCAACGCTTATCACAATAGCCAGTTTTATTTACATTAGCACTGCGCCAATGAGCAATTGCTGACGGTTAAAATAAATGCCGTTCATTTTAATCTTGCTCAACGCTATAAGGTGCTGAAATATAGCACACACCACTATTATGTATAGTTTATAAACTGCTTTGTAGTACAACAATCATCACTAACCATCATTATCGCTGAAAACTTTTAAAAGTGATCTAAAATCGATTTAAGTGCTAATGACTTGATAAACCTTTTATTATTAATTAACAAATGATGTTATTATTTGTCTTAACACCCGACCTCTAACATAAAATCATGGCTTATTCAACGCACAGTAAGCAAATACTGAGCATTGACCCGTCACCATTGTGCCACTACAGTGTAGCGCTTGTTATCCATAACAAAATATTGGCTTCTGTTAATGGTTGACCATATTGAACTGTTTGAACAGGGTTTGACCACAACAGTTGATACTTTTTTGCCTGACTCTAAAATACTTTGCATTCTAATTAATGGCTTATGTGACTTATGAAATTTGCTTTATCGACTCTGTCTACTGCGGTGATGACGATTACGTTCATGGGTTTAACGGCGCCTGCTTTGGCAAGCGCTACTGATCATAATATCGAGTCACCGAATGAGGTCACGGCCGTTGCAGTGACGCAAATTATCGACTCTGACACTCAATACAGTACTCAAAGCAGCATTCAAGACAGCGCTCAAAACAACGCTCATAAAAACGAGATTCAAAATAAAAGGTCAACGACAGATACAGACATGGGTCAAGCCGAGCAAAAAACTGGCTTAACAACGCTTATCGATCCCATTACCCATAAAAGTATTGATAATAGCTATCCATTAGCAGTATCTAGCCTGTTAAGCCTTGAGCAAGCTCAAAATATTTTATTGCAAGTGTCACCGAAACTGGCCGCCAATCAAGCGGCGATTGCGGCTAGTGAATACCAAACGGATGCGCTTAAAACCTTGGACAACCCATTAGTGTTTGCCCAATTATCAGCCAACGCTTACAACTTAGACGCGGATCTTGACTTATCATCATTGAAAAACGGTATTGTTAATGACGTTAACAATGGTGTCGAGAATGTGATTCCGCCTATTCCACCATTACCAGATTTGCCGAATTTTGGTGAATTGGTCGGCGAGCGTATCCCAGACTCTTATGAGTTAAAGCGCTCAGGCTCAACGGCTGGTGCAGGTCTGGGTGTGGTTTGGCCCATCTATACTGCTGGACGTACTAACGCTTTGACAGGTGCTTCCAATGCCCGTACCCAAGAAGCCGTCGCAGACAGTCTATTGGATAAAAACGAGCTTTATAACATCCTGATTGAGCGTTACTTTAAAGCACAGCTGGCCATCATTGCCGCTTATTTACGTGAAGATGCTTATGATACCTTGCAGCAGACTGACCATATGGCGCAGCGGCTTTTTGAAGAAGGTTTTATCTCACGTGTTGATCGCTTAGAAGCACAATCTGCGCTTGCCGATGCAAAAAGTGAGTCCGTCAATGCCAATAACGATGCTCGTCTTGCGATGATGGCTTTACAGCGGCTATTGCGTACCGACTATCGTATCAAACCCACGACACCGTTATTCGTCTCTAGCCGTCCTTTACCCGATGTAAACTATTTTCAAAATTTATCACTCACCAATCACCCAGGTCTACAAAAAGTCGCCGCCAAACGCGCACAAGCTGAGCAGCTACATGCGCTATCAGATACTGGTCACAAGCCTACCGTCATGCTCTATGGCTACGGACAAATTGAAAAAGACCCCAGTTGGGTAGCCGGTATATCAGCCAGCTGGAAGCTGTGGGGTGGTCTTGATAAAAATGCATCACTCGCATCGAGTAATGCCAAAATACGCCAAGCAGATCTGTCTGAAATCGAAGTCAGTGACAATTTATTATTACTGGTCGAAAAAAACTGGCACGATGTTAATAATGCCCAATCTCGTTATCAGGCATTACAAAGCAATGTAGATCTGGCCGCAGAAGTATTGCGTTTGCGCCAGTTGGGGCTACAAGAAGGTGTAAATACACCGATTGAGGTAGTCCAAGCACAAACGCAGTCGCTTAAAGCACGTACTGAACAAGCGCAAGCGGCGAACAGCTATGTACAATCGCTGGCCGCACTCATGCAAAGCTGTGGTACACCTCTTGCCTTTAATGCCTATCTTAATGCTGCTGATATTCGATTACCGACTTTGTATACTGAGTAATGATTTAATTTGAAAAATATAGATAGTGTGGATAAGCGTTTATATAGTTGATTCGATTTGAAAGTATGACAAGGCAGCTGAGCGAAGAGGTATATTTGATACCTCAAGCGAGGTTAACGCCCCAATACTATTATAGTAGCCTTACCATACTAATTATCATAAAGCTGTCAATAACCATACTATTGCTAACTCTATTGTGAATACTGTTTTATGAAAAACCCGACTTCTAAATTAATAAGTAATTGGCTGCAGCCTTCATTAAAGACGTGGCGTATTGCGAACAACTCTAATGTTTGGTCACACTGCGCGAGCGTGGGATTTTTTGGTTTCTTATCAATTTTTCCAGTAATGGCGGTGTTTGTACTGCTTTATGGTCTCGCGTTTTCACCAGCTGAGATGCAAGAGCAAATCTCGGTTTTGCGTCCCTTTATACCCGACACGGTGTATGAAGTCCTCAATTCACGCCTAAGCGCATTGGTCTCTAATACCACATCCGCGCTCACGTTCAGTCTTGTCTTATCGACCTTACTCGCCCTTTATGCTGGCTCTAAAGGTGTTAAATCTTTAATTATTCTTATCAATCTTGCCTTTCATATCACTCAAGAGCGCAGCTTCATACAAGGTAACATTTTAGCAGTCAGCTTAACCTTTGGCGCGGTAGTAATCTTGATTATAGCGGTCTCTTCTATTGCTATTATTCCTGTAGGGGCAGCCTATTTCCCCTTCCCGCAAATAGCTAAAACGATTGCGCTTTGGAGCAGGTGGCCTATATTGGCTGGTATCATATTTTTGAGCTTTTTAAGCCTCTATCGCCTAGCCCCAAACCGTGACGCCGTCGCGCTAAAAAAACTGGTGCCAGGAGCAGCTCTGGCGACCATTCTTTGGATTGTATTGTCTGTGCTATTTTCGATTTATGTGCAAAACTTTAATAACTATAGCGCTGAGTTTGGCGCGCTTTCAGCTGCCGTGGTCATTATGCTCTGGCTTTATTATTCAGCATTTATCGTCGCCTTTGGTGCGATTTTTAATTCTGAAGCCTTAGAAAGCGCCAAACCTTATGCTGTACGAATGTACTAATAACATACCCTTTATCCTCAATTTTGCTGCTTTAGGAATCTCACTGTCATGACTGAATCTACCAACGAATCAGACGACTCGCGCAAGTTAAACGACTCAGAGCAATCTACCGACTCAGTCAATAACCATAACGATCAAGCAACTGATGCTGAAAATGAGCAAGCAGTGCCTACTTATAAGCGCCATGCAGAAAAAGCGGATAAATCTGCCATGATAAAAAAGGCACTTCTGGCGCTATTGGTTCTGATTGTATTAGGTGTTATTGCCTATGGTCTATATAAAAGCAATCAGCATAGCGAGCCTGAAGTCGTGACTTTGCAAGGGCAGATGCAGATGCAGCAAACCTCCATCGCTGCAAAAGTGCCGGGACGTATTGCCAAAATTCTGGTCACAGAAGGTGATGCAGTGACAGTCGGGCAACAGCTGATTGAAATGGACTCGCCTGAGATTAACGCAAAGATCAATCAAGCGCGGGCTGGCAAGCAAATGGCACAAAGTCAGTTAGATAAAGCCGAAAATGGCGCCCGTCCACAAGAGATCGCTCAAGCAAAAGCGGCGTGGCAAGCCAACAAAGCTGCTTCTGATTTGGCAGAGAACACTTACCAGCGTGTCAACCGCCTTTATGAAGAAGGTCTTATGGCACGGCAAAAACGCGATGAGGCATATGCGCAATATCTGGCCACTCAAGATCAAACTGAAGCGGCGCGCTTACAATACGACTTGGCAAAAGAAGGCGCACGCAGCGAAGATAAATCAGCGGCGACAGCACAAGTAGCACAAGTCGATGCCCAACTAGAAGAAGCACTGGTGGCAAAAGAAGAAGCCAATTTAAAAAGCCCTATTGCAGGCATTGTGGACAATGTCATTGTCAGCGCGGGTGAAGTCATTGGACAAGGCGTGCCTATCTTGACGTTGGTCAATACCGATGAGCAGTGGGTCGTACTTAATGTCACCGAATCCTACTTAAACCAGTTTGCGATTGGTCAGAAATTTACTGGTACGATTCCTGCGCTGTCATCAGCAAATAAGCCTTATACCAAACAGTTCACCGTTTATGCTACCTCAACATTGTCTGACTTTGCCACTTGGCGCCCGACTAATAATGATGATGGATTCGATGTACGTACCTTCGAAGTAAAAGCACGTCCGACGACTCCCGATGCACGTATTCGCTCAGGTATGAGCGTTATTGTACGCGTCAATCCAGCACTTACTAATGCAAGCCAAGAGTAAGCCATGCACCCGATGAAGTTAAGTAAGGCTTTTTTACGTAGTGCTGCCTATGAGCGACGGTTTTTGACCAAAAATCCGTGGGACTTTAGTATGGTGGTCTGGATACCACTGGCAACCGTCCTACTGATTTGGTGGATATTTTCACAAACACAGATTACGGATTTGCCCATTGGGGTGATAGACCAAGACAATAGCCCGATTGCCAATACCGCGGTACGCTATTTGGAAGCCAGCCCTACTCTGACGGTTAAACAGCTTTATTACTCAGAGGCTGAGGCAAAAGCGGCTATTTTGCAGCGTGATATTTACGCTATTGTCATTATCCCTGAAGATTTTTCTCGGCATATTTTATCTGGTAAGCCAGCTCCATTGATTTTACAAGTAAATGCTCAGTACGGCACACATTCGGGCATTATCCAAACCAGCGTTCAAGCGGTCGCTGGGACGTTATCGGCAGGCGTTGAGATACAGCGTTTAGTCAAACAAGGCATGGCACCGTCGCAAGCTGCGATTGCTTACTCGCCGATTGGTATACAGCGCATCAGCCTGTTTAACGCAGCCACCGATTATCAGCAGTTTTTGGCTTCAACCGTCATACCCGCGCTGCTGCATATTTTAGCGATGGTGATCGGTGCAACGACGATTGGTCGTGAGCTGCGGGATAAACGACTCGGCCACTGGTATCGCTTTATCAGTACAGGTCATCCTGATTTGACGCGAACCACACAAAACGAGTCAACATCAGGGCAAATATTAAATGCCGTAGAAAACAACCAATACTTGAGCAAAAACGATCAAATCTCAGTCTCTAGCCATGCGAATGAAGATATAACGGAAAGTGCAAACGTTTTAGTATTATTGTTTGGTCTGTTAGGCAAATACTTTTGGCCGACATTGGCCTTTAACATTTGGGCGATGTTGGCTCTATGGCTTGCCACGCCGCAAGAATCCGTTGCCATGAGCTCAGTGCTTGCAACTTATGCTGGTTTGATATTATTAATAATGCTATCGTTTTGGCTGGGTGCTATCTTTACCTTAGGCTCATTTTCATTACGCATGGGCTTGTCTGCTACTGGTTTTATTTCAGCACCTTCTTATGCCTTTGCTGGTGTGACTTTTCCTTATATTGCTATCAGTGACAGTGCTCGGCATTGGTCAGATGCACTGCCACTCACTCACTATCTAAAACTGCACATTGCACAATTACAGATGCAAGCGCCTGTTGCTGTGTCATTGCCGATCGTCTATGGTCTGGCTATTGCCACGACGATTGCGATGAGCTTGACTACTTTATTAACCAAACGCGCGCTGGCGCATCCTGAACGTTGGGGGGCGCGCTAATGTCATTACCACCAAAAGACCATTTATCTTCGACAACGTCAGATTCAACCAAGCAGTCCTCAACACCTAGTTTCTTAGGTAGTTTTTTACAAACCATTAAGGACATCTTTTCTGATAAAGGTGTGCTATTACTCTTACTGATTGCCCCTATTATTTATGGTTTCTTTTATCCTTGGCCGTATTCGACAGAAGTAGTCAACCATGTACCTGTTGGTATCATTGATAACGACAATAGCAATCTATCACGAACCATCGTTCGCTATGCCAGTGCCAGTCCGCAGTTAGACACACAGCTTTTTCTCAACGAGCAGCAGGCCAAAGAGGCCATGTGGTCAGATGAAATCGCTGGGTACATGGTCATTCCAAGTGGGCTTGAGCAGCAAGTACTATCGGGAAAAGCGGCGAGCGTCAGCGTATTGGGTAATGGCGGCTACTTTCTGTTAAATAAAAACGTACAGATGGGGTTTTTAAAAGCAGTCAGTACGGTATCAGCAGGGATTGAAGTCAAAAAAAATGTGGCACAAGGTGCTTATTCAGCAACAGCGGCTGCTAATACTCAAGCGGTGCCATTAGTGATTGTCCCTCTATACAATCAAACGGAAGGTTATGGCGCTTACGTGGTGCCAGCAGTCTCTATTCTAATTTTGCAACAAACCTTATTAATCGCCACAGCGATGCTGATTGGTACGTGGTATGAGCAGCGGCGACATGCGACAACTATCCGTGGTTGGCTTGGGCGAATTGCTGCGCTCAGTATGTTTAGCTTCATTATTGGCTGCTTTTATTATGGCTGGACATTTGAGCTACACCACTATCCGCGCGGGCAAAACATGCTTGGCAGTTTACTGTTCCTTTTGTTATTTTGTCCAACCGTGGCGACACTTGGCTGTGTGCTTGGACTCTGGTTTCGCCAGCGCGAACGTAGTATGCAAATCCTAATTTTTAGCTCACTACCGATGTTTTTTGTCAGTGGTTATCCGTGGCCAGCAGATCAGCTGCCCACAGTTTTACAAATCATACGTTGGTTCGTACCCACGACACCGGGTATCAATACCTCCGTCCAGCTTAATCAAATGGGGGCTAGCATACCCCAAGTTTCTACTGGATTTTATGCACTAGCCGCCTTATGGGTGTTTTACTTTGCGCTACTTATGTGGGTGCGCTGGCATGACGCGAATAAAGTACTTAAAACAGTGTCCTAAAGCAAAAGACGATTGCATGTCATTAACGCCTGCCATCAATAAAAGCCAAATCGATGATCCTGAATCAAAAAAAGCGCCTGCTAACATAGCAGACGCTTTTTTATTTATAACGTTTTAAGATTCTATCACTTAAAAAACACGATTAAGACCATTTAGTGCCGCCACACGATAGGCTTCTGCCATCGTTGGATAGTTAAAAGTAGTATTCACAAAGTACTCAAGTGTATTATTACTCTTACACTTCATCACGGCTTGTCCAATATGGATAATCTCTGATGCATGGTTACCGTAGCAATGGATGCCTAAAATCTCCAACGTATCACGATGGAACAAAATCTTTAGTACGCCTGAGCGTTCACCAATGATTTGTGCACGTGCCAAATGCTTAAAGAACGCTTGACCCACTTCGTATGGGACTTTTTCGTCGGTTAGCTCTTGCTCAGTTTTACCAATACAAGAAATTTCAGGAATCGTATAGATACCAGTTGGCACGCTTGACACTGGTTCCGCATCGCTATCACCAACCATAAAAGCCGCCGCACAGCGTCCTTGGTCATAAGCGGCAGAAGCCAAAGATGGCCAACCAATCACATCGCCTGCCGCATAGATATTTTCGATTTCGGTACAATAGGTATCATCAACTTTTAATTGACCACGGCTGTTTGCTTTTAGACCAATCGCTTCTAAGTTTAAGCCTTCTGTGTTACCTGAGCGACCATTTGACCAAAGAATGGCATCAGATTTGATGCGCTTACCACTTTTTAGATGCAAGACGACATAATCGTCATGCGTCTCAAGGTGATCAATCTCTTCATTACTACGAATCAATACGCCGAATTGTCTAAAGTCATGCGCGATAGCATCGCTAATCTCGCTATCGAGATAACTGAGCAATTGATTTTGGTTATTAATCAAATCAACCTTATAACCAAGACCCGTAAAGATAGAGGCATACTCACAACCGATCACGCCCGCACCATAGATGATAATTTTTTTGACCACATAATCCATTTGCAAAATTTTATCAGAATCAAAAACGCGCGGATGGTTAAAGTCTAAAATTTCAGGGCGATAAGGACGACTACCAACCGTTACGATGGCTTTATTAAAGGTAATGGTTTCAAAGACATTGTCATCGGTTTCAACACGCAAAGTATGAGCATCAATGAAACTTGCCCAACCCTGAATCACTTCAATGCGGTTGCGTTCATAGAATCGTGTGTGCGTACTAACCTGATTGCGAATGACTTTTCGAGCATTGGCAAGCACTCTATTTAGAGGAACTTGCTTGTACTCCATCGCCTTGGTAAACATAGGATCACGGCGAAAGTTAATGAGGTTAAATACCGATTGGCGCAGTGCTTTACTTGGGATCGTGCCCACATGGGTAGAGTTACCACCTACCTGATCACGTGGATCAATGACCACCACTTTTTTGCCAGATTTAGTCAGTTTCATAGCCGCCGCTTCGCCAGCAGGACCTGCTCCTAAAACGACCGCATCATATTCATACTCGTGGTTATCGCCTTTTAAGCGACGTGAATCTTTCGTATAACCAGACTTGATATCGATTCGCGTGTCATCGAGCGGATTAATAAGATCAGGATGGTGCATGACATCATCAGTGACCTGCTCATGGGTTTGTTCAATATTTTGTTTTTTATTTTTGCCTTCAGTATGTTCAGGATTCGGCACGCGACCGCTTTCTTTATTTGATACTTCGGTATGAATGTCTTTACCAATATCATTGGTCGCGTCGCTTGGTTTTTTAGTTCCCATCGTGTCCTCTTTACATTTACTTATTTATTTGATTTTTAG
Source organism: Psychrobacter sp. TWR1-1-1 (assembly GCF_049895865.1). Taxonomy (NCBI): domain Bacteria; kingdom Pseudomonadati; phylum Pseudomonadota; class Gammaproteobacteria; order Moraxellales; family Moraxellaceae; genus Psychrobacter; species Psychrobacter sp. TWR1-1-1. The sequence goes on from NZ_JAFCTE010000008.1 coordinate 21,921, forward strand.
ACTGTGTATGAATCAATAATTGCTTGAGTCAAAATCACACGACTAAGGCGTGCCCACCATACGTTGTGACACAATATTTTGCAGTGTCCAATGCCCAGTCGCGCTTTTCTGTCCCTCATCAATCTGCGGACGCGCACTAATCACATATTCTGTGCCAAGGCTTGGTTTAAAGTCATCAATCCAATCATAAGGTACCTGAAACACGCTGCCATTTTTGCTTGATTTGGCCAGTAAACACTGCATCGGTAATGCTGAGGCGCAGGCCACACGATTGGGCATAATTGTTAGCGTTTGCGCTTCACCCAATACGATGGTTGGGATATAACGTGGCTCAGGCACTGGCTCACGTGAAAAAGGTGACGTTTGGCAAGCACTCAGTAAACTGACCGCACTCAGCAAGCTGGCCAATAATAAAGGGGTCTTGCTAGACTTATAAGATGAACTCATAATATTCTCTATGTGATAATGAGATGGTATTAAATGATGGTTATTAATAGTGATGCTTTAAATAATGGTTCTTTTTTGAGCAATCGTTATTGCTAAATCGTTATTGCTAAATAATTAATTGATTGATTGATTCAAGCAATTAATTGATAGCTTATATTTTATTAGCCGATACGGCGTTTGAGACCCGTCATCTGCAAGATGCGCGTAGCGATTTCTTCAACGGACATCTCAGAGACATCAAGGCTTGGAATACCATGCGTGATGTAAATCCCCTGTATCGCCCGCTGCTCCTGCTGACATTGCTGATAGCTCGAATAACGACTGCCCGCACGGCGCTCTTGACGGATTTTCACCAAGCGATCAGTATCGATCAATAGACCGAACAGCTTGTCTTTGTGCTCGCGCAATGCTTTTGGTAATTGATTATCGTACAAGTCATCTTCGGTCAAAGGATAATTTGCTGCTCGAATACCGAACTGTAAGGCTAAGTATAAAGAAGTCGGTGTTTTTCCTGAACGCGATACGCCCACCAAAATAATATCCGCCGCATCGTAATGACGCGTACGCGCACCATCATCATTGTCTAAAGCGAAATGCACCGCGTCGATACGTTCTTTATAAGTCTCAGAATCCACATCGTCGTGTGCATGACCCGAATGTCCGTCTGGCTCCACACCCGTTTCTTCAGCGACGCGACCTATCAAACCCTCATACATATCCAAGTTACAGCTTTGGGCAGAATTAATCTTTTCACGAATATCAGGGTTAACAATCGTATCAAAGACTAATGGCAACAAACCATCTCGTTGATACGCCATGTTGATTTGCTCAACAGCGTCTTCTGCACGCTCTAAGCTATCGACATATGGCAACACTCGTGTTTCAAAAGGTACTGAAGCAAACTGACTCAAGATAGCGCGGCCAAGCGTCTCCGCCGTAATCGCTGTGCCATCTGAGATAAAAAACGCGGTTCGAACGGCTTGAGAGCTGTCTAAGTTTAATGCGTTGCGATTTTGAATAGTGGGATTCAGTTGTTCAGCTGGATTACTTGAGTACATAACGTTGGCACCTCGATTGAAAACACAATGGTAATTTTCATTTGGCTTTTATTTTTGATCAGCTTTAGACTTGATTTTTAGACGTAATTTTCGTTTTGTATAAGCGCTAATATTGCACATTTATATCAGGATAAACCGCTACTATTGATGCTCTACATTATACGCATAATAGCGACCTAATAGAAATCAATGTTACAGGCGTACACTTAGAAAGCCACAGTGCCCTTAATCTCATCATACCGATTAATAGCCATTATTTTGCTGACTGGTTACTCATACTAGCGCAGCATTACCTGCTATATATAAAGGCAAATATTATAAGAATATCCTAAAGCTCTTCTGTTATTTATTTTAAACCCTCTATTTATCAGCCGATTTATAGGTATATTTTGATAATTATAGTGATCTTTACTCGCATTTTTACGTCATCTCAAAAATAGAAAAATGAATAATCTTCTATTAATTATGTAGCAAAGCCCACAATTTGTATCTTTTTGACAAAAATATTAGTTCAACCCCTCGAAATTCTCCAAATATAGCGGTATAATTCACCGTTATAATCTTTACTAAATAACCTTATTTTCTGGAGTTATCATGGCAGCGCAATCTACAGCACTTGTAATCAATCTTGATCAGCTAGGAAAAGACGACATTGAAATGGTCGGCGGCAAGAACGCCTCATTAGGTGAAATGATCAGCCATTTGTCTGATTTGGGTGTTAGTGTACCAGGCGGCTTTGCCACCACGTCAAATGCATTTAACCGCTTTTTGAATGAAACTGGCCTGCTTGACAAAATCAACAGCGAACTAAAAACGCTAGATGTTGATGATGTCAAAAAACTTGCAGAAACGGGTAAAAAGATTCGTACTTGGATTATTGAGCAAGAGCTGCCAAGTGATCTTGAGCAAGAAGTACGTCAATCGTTTGAAACGATGAGCGGCGGCGAAGACATCGCGGTTGCTGTCCGTTCTTCTGCGACTGCCGAAGATTTGCCAGATGCCTCGTTTGCGGGTCAGCAAGAGACTTTCTTGAACATTCGCGGCATTGATAACGTCCTAATTGCGATTAAAGAAGTATTTGCGTCTCTTTATAACGACCGTGCCATCTCTTATCGTGTCCATAAAGGTTTTGAGCATGAAGGCGTTGCCTTATCTGCTGCTGTACAACGTATGGTTCGCTCAGAAACTGGCGCAGCGGGTGTGATGTTCACGCTAGATACCGAAAGCGGTTTTGATCAAGTGGTCTTTATCACGTCAAGCTACGGCCTAGGCGAAATGGTCGTACAGGGCGCGGTTAACCCAGATGAATTCTATATTTCTAAGCAATTGCTAGCCAATGGTAAACCATCGGTGATTCGCCGTAACCTAGGCAGCAAGCATAAGAAAATGATTTACGGTGATGAAGGTAGCACCACTAAATCAGTGAAAACTGTCGATGTTGAAAAACAAGATCGTATGCAATTCTCATTATCGACTGAAGAGCTAACCTCACTTGCCAAGCAAGCCGTGACGATCGAAAAGCATTATGGTCAAGCGATGGATATCGAATGGGCAAAAGACGGCGATACCAACGAAATCTTTATCGTTCAGGCACGTCCTGAAACCGTTAAGAGCCGCCAAGACAGCAATGTCATGGAACGTTATATCATCGACACCACCAACGCTAAAGTATTGTGTGAAGGCCGCTCAATCGGTCAGCGTATCGGTTCAGGTAAAGTCCGTATCGTTAGCAACTTAAATGAGATGGACAAAGTACAGGAAGGCGATGTATTAGTATCAGACATGACGGATCCGGATTGGGAACCAGTCATGAAGCGTGCTTCTGCTATCATCACTAACCGTGGTGGTCGTACGTGTCACGCAGCGATTATTGCTCGTGAGCTAGGTGTTCCAGCCATCGTTGGTTGTGGTAATGCAACTGAGCTATTGGTTGATGGTCAAGACGTCACTGCTTCTTGTGCCGAAGGTGATACTGGCTTCATTTATGAAAGCCAAATTGATTTTGAAGTGCAGACCAACTCTGTTGAGTCTATGCCAGAGCTTGCCTTCAAAGTAATGATGAACGTTGGTAATCCAGATCGTGCCTTCTCATTCACGCAAATGCCAAATGAAGGTATTGGTCTTGCGCGTTTAGAATTCATCATCAACCGTATGATTGGCGTGCATCCAAAAGCACTACTGAACATGAACAGCTTACCACGCGAAATTGCCCAAGCCATCCAAGAGCGTATTGCTGGTTATGCGTCACCGGTAGATTTCTACGTGGATAAGTTGGTCGAAGGTATCTCAACGCTAGCCGTTGCCTTTATGGATCAGCCAGTTATCGTTCGTATGTCAGATTTTAAATCAAACGAATATGCTAACTTGCTTGGTGGTAAATTATACGAGCCATCAGAAGAAAACCCAATGCTTGGTTTCCGCGGTGCCAGTCGTTATGTGTCTGACAACTTCCGTGACTGCTTTGAGCTTGAGTGTAAAGCACTAAAACGCGTACGTGATGAGATGGGCTTGACCAACGTCGAGATTATGATTCCATTCGTTCGTACCGTTGGCGAAGCCAAAGAAGTCATCGAATTACTTGAGAAAAACGGTCTAAAACGTGGCGAAAACGGTTTACGCGTTATCATGATGTGTGAGCTACCAACCAACGCCCTATTGGCAGATGAATTTCTAGAACACTTCGATGGTTTCTCAATCGGCTCTAACGACTTGACTCAGTTGACACTTGGTCTTGACCGTGACTCAGGTATCGTCTCACATCTATTTGATGAGCGTGATCCTGCGGTTAAGAAACTATTGACCATGGCGATTGATGCGTGCCGTAAAGCAAACAAATATGTCGGCATCTGTGGTCAGGGCCCATCAGACCATCCAGATCTTGCGTTCTGGCTGATGGAACAAGGTATCAGCTCAGTGTCGTTGAACCCTGATTCTGTACTAGATACTTGGTTCTTCTTAGCTGGTGAAGAAGCGAAGTAAGCCCTAACGTTCAGTCACAGCAGTAATTCACACAGTCATTAAAGAAACAATGATTAGGGTCTATGTGAAAAATATTAAATAGACCCTAATATTATGTATCATATATAGTGACTTAAGATATGACTAACTATGCAGGCAATTATGCAGATTTTCCTTGCTCGAAATAACGTACAAGCTGGTCCCTACAATTTGGAGCAGCTTAATATTATGTTGGCATCTGGTGAAGTACTGCTGGATGATTTGATGTGGCATAAAGGCTTAGACCAATGGCAGCGTGTCGGTAACTTGACCAATAATCAAACGGTTTATCGACCTACCAACCTTGGCAAGCCTCAAGTTAATGACTCTATTATCAATAATGTAACTGTTTTTCCTGAAGATAATGCTAGCAATAGCTCGGATAGCAAATCAGTTTCATTAGATAGATTGTATGGCAAGCCTGAACGTCCGAAAGACACGGATAAAAATGTGAAAGCTGACATGACCACTAATCGTCAGCAAACACCGCACAATAATGTGTCACTAAACAAGGCTAATAGCAATAAGACTGCGTCTAGCAAAGACAAAGTCGTCGGTAATGTGGTACTTGCACCGATTATGTCGCGAGTATTAGCAACAGCCATCAATGGACTACTCTATCTACTGGCTATTTTTCCGCTAGTGATGGCATTGACAAAAATGGATGTGGATTATACCAAATTCCAAAATATCCAAGACATGGATGCGGCTTATCAGTATTCAATGACACTGATGGAGAGTCTTCCTAGTAGCACATTGATGATGTCGCAAGTGATGGTATTTGGCTTGTTTGCGCTGCAATTGGTATTTATCACACTGCGTGGTCAGTCACTCGGTAAGCTGATTACGGGTATTCGCGTGGTGGATCAAACCACCCATCGGTTGCCCTCTTTTACCAAGCTTATTGGTGTGCGTACTTTGTTATTGTTTATTATTTATAACTTATTGTTCTCGTTTACCAGCTTCTTAGGGTTCGTGATTATTGCTATTCACTATTACATGGCATCGAAAAGCCCTGAAAATATCGGCTGGCATGACAAATTGGCCAAAACTTTGGTGGTAAAAGCAGATAGCAGTCAGTTAGTGAAAGAACCAAAAATAAAATAGCTTGTTTATTAACAATCCATCTTATTGTTTTGATAAAAAAGCAGCGTGATATCGCTGCTTTTTTATGAACCGAGCATTTCTAATTATTGTTATAATTTATTAACGGTGGCTCAGTGATTAACCTTTGTGTTAGTTGCTAAGTACTGTTATAATACGGCGCTTTATAAACTAAGCTTATTTCTTATTATTTTTCATAATAATAGCTAGAAATCGGGCTTACCTTATAAATCTCCTTGCTATTAACATAGGGTTAATAGCTACTAATCCGTAAGGAGTCATAATGCGACATTACGAACTGGTGTTACTTGTACACCCAGACCAAAGCGACCAAGTGGTCGGCATGGTTGAACGCTATATCAAGTTGGTTCAAGACAACAACGGTGTTATCCATCGTTTAGAAGATTGGGGCCGCCGTCAATTGGCATATCCAATCAACAAGATTCACAAAGCTCATTACGTTCTTTTCAACATTGAAACTGACGGTGAAACTTTAGCTGAACTTGAAGAATTATTCCGTTATAACGACGCGATCATTCGTAGTCTAGTTATGCGCCGTGACGACGCTGTCACTGAAGAGTCGCAGTTAGCCAAGAATGCCGATGAAAAACGCGCACGCAAAGCAACTACTCGTCGTCCAGACAGTCGTGAAAACGATAATGACGACAACGACAACAGTGAAGACTAATTAAAGGAGAATACTCATGGCACGTTTCTATCGCCGTCGCAAATTCTGCCGTTTCACTGCTGAAGGCATCACTCACATCGATTATAAAGATGTTGAATTGCTAAAACAGTACATCAGTGATAATGGTAAAATCGTACCAAGCCGCATTACCGGTACATCTACTAAATATCAGCGTCAACTAGCTACTGCTATCAAGCAAGCTCGTTATTTATCGCTACTTCCATACACTGATAACCATCAGGGTTAACCGTTAATTTTAACTAGGAATGACTCATGCAAATTATTTTGTTACAGCGTATCGTCAACCTTGGTAAACTCGGTGAAACTGTCGATGTGAAACCAGGTTACGGACGTAACTTTCTTATCCCTTTGGGTAAAGCACTACCTGCTACTGCAGCTAACATTGAAAAGTTCGAAGCACGTCGTGCCGAGCTTGAAGCTGAAGAAGCGAAAGAAGTAGCTGTTGCTCAAGAACGTGCTGATGCGCTAACTGACGTTAATGTCATCATGCGTGCTAAATCAGGCGATGAAGGCAAGCTATTCGGCTCTATCGGTACTCGCGATATCGCTGAAGCATTGACTAACTCAGGTCTAGAAGTAGACCGTGCTGAAATCAAGCTTCCTGAAGGCACTTTACGTCAAGTTGGCGAATACAATGTTGATATTCAGCTACATCATGACGTTACCGCTACTATTCTAGTTACCATTCTTTCTGAAGATGGCGACAACGAAGAGTCAGCAACAGAAGTTGAAGACGAGAACGAAGATTATTCAGAAGAGTAATTTTTTGAATATCTAGATCTAGTCTAAAAAAGCCAGTAACGTCATGTTGCTGGCTTTTTTGCGTTTTGCTATCGCGCTTAATTGATGATTTTATCAGGTATCTTGAACAGTGATATATTCTAGCAACTATTTGTAATAAATAGCTTGGAAAGCCTATACTTAACAATAAGATACTACCTATAAAGTCATCTTTATTATTGTCACCTGAGTTGATATGCTCGTTGTATTTGATTGATAGATTTTATTTAGATAACGATAGGCTGCAATGACATGATAAATACTGACGACAAATTACGCTGTACCCAAGGTAATCATTTTTATAGCGAAGGTGAAATTTATAAGGTGGGTAGAATCGTTAATAATAAATACTTTCAAATCCTAACCGATAATGATGCAGACCACTGGTATGCAACACTGGATGATAGAGGCATTTATGTGAGCTTTGATTCGAACCTAGGATTAGCAGAAAACGAGAGAGCCTATTTTGAAAAAATCGATGAGCTACAAGCTGAAAGCTAGCAGCCTCCTAAATTATTCAAAAGCACTCAAAAGCATTCAAAATTTAAAAACGGTCAACATAAGGGCCGTTTTTTTAATTAAATATCAATACGATTACAGGACAGATATGCGACAGAGCGCGGCCACTCAGCGGCTGTTTTCGGCACTTCTTGGTCAGCAGCTATTATCTTGGCTGTACTTATCCAGCCTGCATGACCGATGACTAATACTGGGCTATCTTCTTGTTCAGCTGAAACCTTAACCAACCAACCTTCAACACGCTCAAATAGCTGCTGCAAGCTCTCTCCATGACTGGGCGCAAAATGGGTAAAATTGTTACACCACTCATCAATCTCTTGCTTGGTGATTTGCTCCCACCGACATCCATCCCATTCGCCAAAATTAATCTCAGCCAATTCAGGTGCGACTCGACACTCAAAACCACGTTGCGCTAATATTTTCCCAACCTTTAGTGAACGTTGTAAGGGGCTGACCCAAATTGTTTTTGGTAATTTATGCAAACGCACAAAGCGTTCGATTTTATTGGCAAGACGTTTCAACTTACGTTTATCGACGCCGATATCAGTTTGTCCAATACAAATTCCTTCAGTATTCATCGGTTTGGGATGACGCCAAATATAGAGAATCATGAATGAGTATGGTCCTTGTTGACGATTTGATTTAAATAAAGGGTATAGAAGCGGCCAGTCCAATATAAATGGCGATTTCGCTAAGCTGCTGTGTGGCGCCAAGCCCGTCACCCGTGTAACCATCCAAGCGCCTGCGCAATAAACGTCGCATGTAGTTAGTGGCTATCAGCGCCAGTATCATGGCTAACAACCATTGAGCAAGCCCAATCTGCTGCATCGTATTGGGAAATATAAGGGCGACTAAAATAATAGCCAATATTAGCCAGCCACTGCTATATAGCCCTTGTATTGGCGTCAACTGCTGCGCCATCGGTTTGGCTTTTGCGTGTTCTATTTCTCCACCATAAGGCAGTAAAGACAGCAGGCTAATGCAAAGTAAACGCGATGCGGTATGTCCTATGATAAGCGCGATGACAGCCATCGATATCGGCATCGAGGCAAGTAAGCTAATTTTGAGTAATAGCGCCGACACCAAACCTAATACACCATAAGTACCTAGGCGTGAGTCTTTCATAATAGTCAGTGTGCGCTCGCGAGTCAGACCACCGCCGAGACCGTCACAGCTATCCGCAAGACCATCTTCATGAAAAGCGCCAGTGAGCTTAATTCCAAAAGCTGTGCTCAGCACTGCAGCAACTAGGGGCGTAAATAAGAGACTGCCCAGCCAAAACACGCCAGCACAGAGTAAGCCCACCAGTAAACCGACTGCGGGGAAATGGCGGCTACTCTGATGCAACCATTGCGGATCATAATGCTTAAATGGTGGTACTGATAATCTCGTTAAAAATTGAACGGCGACCAGTAACAATATCCATTCATGCTTTATCAATTGAGCAAGGGTTCGTCTAGGCGAGGATGGCTGATTTGATGGTTTGTTTAATGATTGTGACATCAGTTGTTTTGCTCACTGATACCGGCGTCACTAAAGCTTGCCATCTCATTGATAATGGCGCAAGCGGATTGCAACAATGGATACGCGAGCGCAGCCCCGCTACCCTCGCCTAAGCGCATGCCCATATTAAGTAAAGGCTCAGCATTGAGTGATTTCAATAAATGCGCGTGCCCCGGCTCAACAGAATGATGAGCAAAGACCGCGTATTGAGCAACACCGGGTGCTAGGCGTTCAGCCCCCAATAATGCGCTACTGGCAATAAAACCATCAATCAGGAGAATACGCCGTTCACTAGCAGCCTGAATCAGCGCACCCGCCATCATAGCAATCTCAAGCCCGCCAAATGCAGCGAGTACATCAAACGGTGCTTGTGCCTGTTGATGACGCTCTAATACTTGCGTCAAAATATCCGTCTTATGCTTTAATCCTGCATCATCAAGTCCTGTACCGCGACCGATACAATCAGCAATAGACAAGTCGCCCAGTCTTGCGAGCAAAAGACTCGCTGCTGAAGTATTACCTATGCCCATTTCACCAACAATCAACAGATTGCCCGCTAGATTCTTGACGACTTTCATGCCGTTTTCTAGCGCTGCTAAACACTCTGTTTCTGTCATCGCAGGCTCTGTTAGCGCATCACGACTACCATGACGAACCTTGTAATCCAGCAATTTTGGATGAGGAGCAAAGTCGGCATCCACCCCAGCGTCAACAACCTTTAACTCAATATTATGCTGGCGTGCCAGTACGTTGATGGCGGCACCGCCTTGCAAAAAGTTATGAACCATTTGCGCAGTGACAGCACTAGGAAACGCTGATGTACCATGCTTAGTTAAACCATGGTCTGCCGCAAACACTCGTATTTGCGCTTGCTCAATATGCGGTGTGATCGTTCCTTGAATCATGCCCAACTGCACAGCGAGTGCCTCTATTCGCCCAAGCGCGCCCAGCGGCTTGGTTTTTAGGTCTATAATCTGCTGTAGCTGCAGACGTAATTCATCATTTTCTATATTGGCTATAGTAGGCGCGGTAAATATGGTCAAGGTAGGCATCCTGATAATGGTACGTGTGAAGCAAAAAGCACATACTAGCAGAGTATCTAAGCTTTACCATGAATAAAATAAAATATGAGCCGAATAGATTCCCTAGCAGCTTGGATTTACTATAGAATATGCCCCTTTAAAAATCCATATACCTATTGATGCTGCTATTAATGAAATAATAGCTCAGTAGCAGCATCCACAATTATCGCTATCAACCCTACATGTAGAGACAGTAATGATCGTATTTTGGCTTGTGCTGACCATTCTTTTTATTATTTTTGCCACAGCAAAGTTAAAGTGGCATCCTTTTTTAGTATTGATATTATCAGCCTTTTTAGTAGCGCTATTTTACCAAGTGCCGCTTAATACTGTTGCTAAAACCATCTCGGATGGCTTTGGCGGTATTTTAGGTTACATCGGTCTGGTTATTGTCTTTGGTACTATCATCGGGCTAATCCTTGAAAAAACAGGTGCCGCCATTGTAATGGCAGAAACGGTCATCAAAGTTTTGGGACCACGCTTCCCTACTTTGACCATGTCTATCGTTGGTGCTGTGGTTTCAGTGCCAGTATTCTGTGACTCTGGCTATATTATTTTAAACTCATTAAAAGAAACATTGGCCGAGCGTTTACACGTGTCCAGTGTGGCGATGAGCATTGCCTTAGCGACAGGCTTATACGCAACCCATACCTTTGTACCACCAACCCCAGGTCCAATTGCCGCAGCAGGTAACTTAGGATTAGAGTCCAATTTAGGCTTGGTTATTATGGTCGGTGTGGTGGTGACAGCGGTTGCTGTACTGGCTGGCTGGTGGTGGTCTAATCGCTTCTTAAATGTCGCTCCCGACAATATCGATGCACTGGACGCGCCAGCAGCGACTTTGCCTGAAAATATGAAGTCACGCGACGACTATAGCAGCATGCCGTCAGCAACAATGGCGTTTTTGCCTATTATTATCCCTATCGTATTGATTTGCTTATCGTCTGTTGCGAACTTCCCAAGTGCACCATTTGGCAGTGGCACGTTGACAGATATTTTAGTGTTTATCGGCAATCCACTCACGGCATTACTGATTGGTTTATTCTTGTCTTTCTTACTAATTAACACTGAGCAAAAAACACAGCAAATTAGCGACAGCATCTCTCAAGGTTTGGTTGTGGCAGCCCCTATCCTATTGATTACTGGCGCAGGCGGTGCATTTGGTGCCATGCTAAAGGTCACACCGATTGGCGACTATTTAGGTACGACATTGTCCGCATTAGGGCTTGGTATTTTTATGCCATTCATTGTCTCTGCTGCGTTAAAAACTGCACAAGGTTCGACCACAGTCGCCTTGGTCACCACCTCTGCGATGATCGCGCCGTTATTGGATCAAATTGGTCTCGACAGTGAGCTTGGTCGCGTATTTTGTGTGATGGCCATTGGTGCAGGTGCCATGACTATCTCGCACGCCAATGACAGCTTTTTTTGGATTGTCAGTCAGTTTAGTCGTATGAGTGTGGCGCAGGCTTACAAAGCCCATTCTATGGCAACGGGCATTCAAGGCGTGACCAGCATCGTCTTTATCTGGTTATTAACCTTGGTATTTATTTAAAGAGATTCAAAGAGACATTCATGAAAATTTTAATTGCTCCCGACTCATTTAAAGAAAGCTTAGACGCACTGGATGTTTGCCGCGCCATTCAATCTGGCTTCAGTCAAGTGTTTCCAGAGGCTGATTATAAGCTATTGCCGATGGCAGATGGCGGTGAAGGCACCTCTGCGGTATTGTCTTATGTATTAGGCGGACGCTGGAAAGAAGTGGTGGTACACGACCCACTCATGAGATCGATAACGGCAAAGTATTTGTTATTGCCCGACGCTACGGCTGTCATCGAAGTTGCTCAAGCGTGCGGATTACATCTACTGACAAGCGATGAACGCAATCCTGTCATTGCTAGCAGTTACGGTGTCGGCGAGCTGATTGCTGATGCGTTAGAAGAAGGGGCTAAACGTATCGTGATTGGTCTAGGTGGTAGCGCAACCAATGATGCAGGTCTTGGCATGCTAATGGCATTAGGCATCACCTTTCACGATATCAATGACACTCTACTCACTCATGGTGGTGGCGCACTTGCCAGCCTACATAGGCTTGATAATATAAATCTTCATGCAAAGGTATTAGACACAGTATTTGAAGTCGCTTGTGATGTGACCAATCCATTATGTGGTCTTTTGGGTGCGAGCGCAGTATTTGGTCCACAAAAAGGCGCTTGTCCAGAGCAAGTAAAAGCCTTAGACAAAGCACTCAGTCACTTTGCCACCATGTGCGGTCATCACGGTTATGAGGACTGCCAACATGTCGAAGGCGCTGGAGCAGCTGGTGGTCTTGGCTACGCGATGATGACATTCTTTCAAGCTAAGCTAAAATCAGGTTTTGACACAGTTGCTGAGGTGGCTCATTTGTCGCAGCATATTGCAGAGGCTGATCTCGTTATCACTGGCGAAGGTAAGCTCGATGCGCAAACAGCCATGGGTAAAGTGGCAGGTGGCATCAGTCAGCTTGCCAAAGCCAGCCATACGCCGGTCATTGCTATTTGTGGTAGTGTTGACGGACTCAAACCTGCGCAAACTAGCCAGTTCGAGGTCATCATGCCCAGTATTCAAAAAGTAGATACCATCGAAAACGTACTGAGTCAGGCTTATGACAATATTGAAACCACGGCTGTAAATATTGCTGCTGCTATGCGCTTAGGTATTAAGATGAGATAGATGTTTTTATCATTTCAAAGCAGAACAGAGCCAAACCATTTAATCTGTTTTTTGGCTCCATTCTGTATACATATCACAATATTTCTGGATGCCAGTGTCACAGATACGCTTTAACCCTGCTAACCCACCTACTCTATCGCCATGGACACCATCACTTAGAATATAAATTTTTGCTAATTCGTTTTGCACGTCTTGATATCCTAGCTGACTATAGCTTTCAAACCAATGCGCTGCTTTGCTATAGTCTAATTTTACACCCTCGCCTTTATAATACATAAAACCAAGGTTAAACTGAGCTTCTGCCATGCCTTGCTTAGCTGCTTTTTCGAACCATTCAGCCGCTTTTACGTTATTTTTAGAAACCCCTTGACCCTGCTGATACAGAACACCTAAATTAAATTGAGCACCAGCAACGCCTTGTTCAGCAGATTTTTTGTACCATTTAAACGCTGTTATATTATCTTTAGGGACACCTTTAGCATCGGCATAAGCAATGCCTAAATTAAACTGTGCTAACTTGTTATTTTGCGCAGCTGCCTGTTGCCAATGTTCAAGGGCGCTGATATCGTTTTGAACGACACCTTCACCTTTAGAGTAAAGATTACCAAGATTATATTGGGCTCTGCTATAGCCTTGTTTAGCAGAATGGCTATAGTAGGTAAAGGCTTTTTCATGGCTTTGTGGTACAGCTATACCTTGATCGTACATAACACCGATATTATATTGCGCTTCAGCTAATCCTTGACTGGCAGATTTATTCAACCACTCAAAAGCTTTGACATTATCTTGCTCGACATCTGAACCTGCTGCATACATAACACCCAAATTATACTGAGCAATAGCATTTCCTTGCCGTGCAAGCGACTCAATAGTAGCCAAATCACTTATCAACACTGAATCTTCGGCAATAGCAGGTATTGGTAGTCCAGCTATCATATAAGTCATTACAATATTAAAGTATGTCTTTTTTAATAGCTGTATATTCATTATTAGTCCATAGATGTAGCATAAATCGAAAATATATCTAAATAAATTATGGCGTGTTTCACGTTCATATATAGATACTGTTGCTAGCCAAACTGTATTACAAACAAAATGTAAGGCTAATTATTCATGTATTAATGCTATAGCCATTTCGTTACTTCATCAATGACAGTATGCATTCTATTAGAGAGTGCATGCTGTCGTCTTACCGCAAGATATAGCGTCTCGCTAACGGCAACAGGCAGATGATGGTTTTTAATAAGCTCAGGCTTTTGATAAGCAGCCACTGCATGTGCAGGTAGCACGGTAAAGCCTATACCCCTACTCACTGGCTCTAAGATTAATCCTATCTGATTCGAAAAGCCTTTTTTCTCAAAATCATTGATGTGTTGAAATTGCTCATAATTGGCAGTCAGTAGCATGCCTGCATGATGGGCACCATCTGGATGATCAATAAAGCCAAGCTCGGTGAGATGCTCCCAGCTCGGCTCTACCGTAGTTGCAGGTGTCACTAATATTAGCGCTTCTTGCGCCATAGGTTTGCAACTAACCGTTTCATCATCTGAGATATCCGTCATAAAACCAATGTCAATCTCATGATTGGCAAGTGCCCGCTCAATATCAGAATTTGGGGCAAAGCGATAATCAATCACTAGCTTTGGGTGCTGCTGTTGTAAGGTCAAAAGCTGCGGATATAGCTTGAGTCCCACACTACCAGGCGACATCAAACGCACCAATCCTTCATAATGAGGATCTTCACCGATACGCTGCTCCAGATTTGATAAGCGCTGCAATATCTCGCCTGCTTCTTCATAGAGCTGCTCACCTGCATTGGTCAATGAGAACTGCTTTCCTTGACGAATCAGTAAGTCTGTGTCCAACTGATCTTCTAGCTTACGTATATGCTGACTCACGCCAGATTGGGTCATGTGTAAGCGTTCAGCCGTACGAGTAAAGTGCCCGAACTCGGCAAGCGCACAAAAAGTGCGCAACCATGTGATATTTATCATTACGATACATAATTATTTATATAATATTTGATAATTTTACATAATAATCGTATGTTTGTATACTGGCCTCATGTTAAATAAGAGTACAACTAACAGGAGCAAAAGCTATGAACAACGTTTATCCAAGGAGTTTTTCGCACATCGGCCTTTCAGTTCCCGACCTAGAAGCCGCCGTAAAATTTTATACTGAAGTAATGGGTTGGTACACCATCATGGAGCCAACAGAGATTGTTGAAGATAATAGCCCGATTGGTGAGATGTGTACTGAAGTATTCGGTTCAGGTTGGGGCAGTTTCCGTATTGCTCACCTATCTACTGGTGACCGTATCGGTGTTGAGATTTTTGAATTTAAAAATCAAGAAAACCCTGAAAATAACTTTGAATATTGGAAAACAGGTATCTTTCACTTTTGTGTTCAAGATCCAAATGTTGAAGAGTTGGCTGAGCGCATCGTTGCAGCAGGCGGTAAAAAGCGTATGGAAAAACCACGCTATTATTACCCTGGTGAAAAGCCTTACCGCATGATCTATATGGAAGACCCGTTTGGCAATATCGTCGAGATATACAGCCACAGCTACGAGCTTATTTATAGCGAAGGCGCATAATAAATACAGCTTAATACAGCTTAATACAGCCCTGACTTGTATCTGACTGATAAACAAATAGCGACCTCAGAATATGAGATCGCTATTTTTATTTGTCTGCTTTCTACATGAGCAACCTATTATATAAGAGGTAAGCCATGCTACTATTTAGGTAGCTATACATAGCATCTACCAAACGAAACAACCCATTATCAAGGATGATAAATGACAAACTCTGACGTTGCCTTAAACATGGACGACTTTCTCGTTATTAGAAAAGACGATAGAAAAAGTGGCGTGGTCACTCTCACCTTAAACCGACCAAAGCAATTCAATGCCTTATCCGTTGAGCTACTCTCTGCGCTACAATCGGAACTGGACAGTATCGCTCAAGATGACAATATCCGTGTAGTCGTCATTGCAGCAAATGGTAAAGCGTTTTGTGCCGGTCACAATCTAAAAGAGATGCGCGCACATTCAGATGAAGACTTTCAGCGCGCCCTATTCCAACAATGCAGTCACATGATGCTCACTATTAATCGTATACCGCAAGTCGTCATTGCAAAAGTGCAAGGTATCGCGACAGCAGCAGGGTGCCAACTGGTCGCCGCCTGTGATTTAGCCGTTGCCGCTGATAAAGCCAAATTTGCCACTTCAGGGATAAACGTTGGGCTTTTTTGCTCCACACCTGCTGTAGCCGTCAGTCGCAATCTACCTCGTAAGCAAGCGTTTGAGATGCTGATTACTGGTGAGTTTATCGATGCACATACCGCCCTACAATATGGATTGATTAATCGAGTTGCACCATCAGAGCAATTAGAACAAGTCTTGCAATCGTTGATAACGGCGATTACTACCAAATCTCCAGTAGCGGTAAGAACTGGCAAAGATATGTTTTATAAGCAATTGAATATGAGCGTCGAAGATGCTTATGACTATGCCAGTGAAGTGATGACTTGTAATATGATGGCAGGCGATGTGAGTGAAGGTATTGACGCCTTTGTTGAAAAGCGCCAAGCGGTATGGAAAGAATGCTAACTGTTTGACGAAAATATTCTGACTAAAAAAAGATGACGTTGCTATTATTATGAAGCCATCAAAGCGCCCACAATCATAAATGCAACGGCTATGAGTGATCTCAAAAATGGTGAACTGCACTCTGCCCAGCGAGTGATAATAAAGTATAAATTGGCAAATGGAAGAAATAGATATAACAGCCCCCAGAGTACCGACTCTTGGAAGGCTATAATAATTAACTTAATGCTATAAATAATGCACATGATGCTTGCGATGACAAGTAAAATAACACCTATGAATTCCACGTGAATTTCCTCAAAATGTTCAATAAGAAACAAACTATTATTAATTTAAAAAGACATTGAAAATATAACTACCAGCAGTTTGCTTAGCCATCAATGCTAAAAAATGATGGTTTTGAGAGGCTGTTTATTATCTCAGAACTGTTGCTGGCGTATAATAACAGGTAACGTGAGAAACACATAATATTATAAAACATAAGTTGAATAAATATAGCTTAATCTACTTTGATAGCTTATAAAAATATACTCACAACCAATCTATGAGAAAACAGGAAAACAAAAAAAGGCCATGATAGCGATATCATGGCCTTTTTTAAACAACTACTACAATCAATCTGTTACTTACTCAGCGGCGATGGCAATCATCTCGACCAACAGCTCAGGACGTGCCAATGCAGACTCGCCACAAGCACGAGCTGGCGGCTGAATGCCTTCAAACCACTGGTCATAGACTTCATTCATAGCAGCAAAGTCTGCCATGTCTTTTATCCAAACCGTTACTGACAGTAGTTTTGATTTATCGCTACCCACTTCTTCTAATAACGTTTGGATTTTCTCCAAACAAGTCAATGTTTGCGCTTTGATATCGTCTTCTGCATTACCTACCTGACCACACAAATAGATAGTCTGGTTATGGATTACGGTTTTACTCATACGTTGATTGCTATGTAGCTTCTTAATCATCTTATATACCTTCAATTTATTAATTTAAGTCTGTGCTAAATCTGTCAAATGCGCTGTTAATTAGAAAAACGTTGAGCACTGAATGGCGCAACATCTACTAATAATGGCTTGTCATGAATCATTTCTTCAACCAGACGCCCTGTCATAGGCCCTAAAGTAAAGCCTTGATGACTGTGACCAAAGGCAAACCATAGTTTTTCATGCTTGTCTGCAGGACCAATAACTGGCTTCATATCAGGCATACAAGGACGCGATCCTGCCCATGCTTCGCTCTCAACCGCATCTTCTAATGGTAAGATTTTGCGAGCCAGCTTCAGAACCGTTTTTAATTGACCAAAGTTCTTTGGTGCATCCATCGTGGTCATCTCAGCACCGGTCGTGATACGGATACCCTGCTGCATTGGCCCCATCACAAAGCCTTTGTCCATATCAAACATACTATGATTGATGGTATTTTTTTCTGTCACTTTGAAATGCTGATGATAGCCACGCATTGGGAACAATGGCAGATTATAGCCAAGTGGCTTGATCAAATCATTAGACCATGGACCTGCTGCGATAACCAACTTATCACTATAATAAGTGTCATTATCAGTAATGATTTTCCAACCTTCACCGTCTTGTACGATTTCTTTTACATCGCTCTCTTTAATTGTACCGCCCATCTCTTGGAAATTTTTCGCATAGGCTTTTACTAGCGAGCTTGGGTTCGATACTTGCCAAGAGTTTTTCCAATGAATCGCACCAACGAAACCTTCAAAATTAGCGCTAGGCTCCATGGCTTTTAGCGCTTCAAGGTTTAGTACGTTATGCTCAACGCCTTGATTGCGCGCATCAATGGCTGATGCTTGTGCTTCTTTAAACGTTTCTTCCGAGCGATGCAATTGCAACCAGCCGTCACGAGTGATTAGTTCGTCAGCACCAGATGCTGAAATCATTGTCTGATGCTCACTGGTACAATGCGCGATCAGTGTCTGCCATTCTGATTCTATTTTTTTGACCGAAGCGGGCGTAGAGTATTTCCAGTACTGTAGCAGCGCTTGGTGATAACGCAAAATTGCTGGAATACGATAGCGAATATCGGTACCTTGGTTCGGCAATACTCGGATCATCTCAGTCAGTTGACGAGGAAAAGGATGGGTATGAATGGCTTCGCGCTGAATCAATCCTGCATTGCCATACGAGGTCTCTGACCCTGGCAACTTCTTGTCTAACATCAGTACTTTTGAATTATTTTTTTGTAAATGCCACGCGACTGACGTGCCAACCATACCTGCACCGATAACGATCACTTCATAGCGCATAACCTATCCTTTTCTTATGGTGTTAATACAAAGTATCAAATATGAGGGTCTAACGGAATAAGGTGGTAATAGTAACGCATTGAGCTGAATATTAAACCCCAATCTCATAAATATTTTTGCTATTAAATACTTTTGGTTATAGGGTTTTAAAGAAAGTATTTTTGATAGGAATAATGAGAGTTTGGTTTATAAAATAGTAATGATTAGCCATCATTTTTAAAAATACTAGATGCGACTTAGTGCTATCAATTTCTGTGCTATAGTTTGGTCTTTTTTTTAATTTAGAAATGATCAGCCGCCTAAGCATTTTAATTATAAAATCTGATAAACAGTATTTATGATGTGCCAGTGAGGTCAGGGCTAATATTTTGATGATTTGGAAGGTTTAACAAATGAGTATTTACGCACAAAGACTGGCCTCTCAAATTGAGTTCATCAAGCAGTGTGCTTTGATGAAAAAAGCGCCTACTCAAGATTTTGCTAAACACAGTGATTTCACTTGTACTGAGGAGCAATTATTAGGCTTGCCGGGTATCAACCTTAACATCACCGACGATACCCCAGAGGACGTTTGGCTTCGTTTAGAGCGATTGCGTGAAAACTCAGCACCTAAATCCAACAGCGCACTGTTAGCACATTGGTTAAAGTTTCCAGTTAAGTTTAGCGATCAACCGTCATTAAAAGAAAAAACATCTGTGCAACCATTCATCGATGATGGTCTGTTGTCCTCGGGCGCTACAGAGGTATTTACTCCGTTTGAAGTTGACAATAATTATACAAATGAATCATTAGAGGTAGAGGAGCCATTACAAGCAGAGGTTTACTTAAAAGACTTTCCTGCGAAAGACACTGTACGAGATGAATTCAATACATATCTCAAAGACGTTTGGAAACCTTGGCTAGCAGAAGAGAAACTCGTTCGCCAAAGCATTGCTTTGTATTCCAGTCTATTCATGCTTAACCAACAGCTTCAGGGCAATCTCGCTGATGCACAGTTAGAGTTGGTGTGGGGTGTGGGTATTGCCACACGAAAAAGCACGGACGATGAGCAGAGTAGCAAGCAGATAAAGTATCCACTATTGACGCAATCTGTTGAAATCACCTTAGATCAAAAGACAATGGCATTACTCATCAAGCCTACCCTATCCGCTCCCACGCTTGAAACGGAGCCTTTTTCTATAGAAGAAAATCAGGGTTTAGCGAAGTTATTAAAGAACAGCAAAGATTTTTATGATTCAGAAGATGTGTCCTTAAGTCCTTTTTTGCCAAGTAGCTATGAGCCTATCTTAAAGTCAGCCGTTACTTTGCTTGATTCCTCTGGCGTTTATCAACCAGATCATACCATTGCAGATGATCGAAAAATCCCTAAAGCGCAAAAAAACCTGATTGTTACTGACACATGGGTCATTATGGCTCGTCCTAGAAGTAACAATATCTTTTTGCAAGACTTAAACAACTTATCCATTCAGCTAGAATCGGTCACTGACATTGATTTACCGAGCGCCCTTAAGGCAATGCTGACAGAACCTGCTACAGAAAACAAAGAAAATATACTGCCTGCTTATCGTGGTTTGTCTATGGTGAGTGGCAGTGATAGCTATATCGGCACGCCAGCCGAGCTATATTTCCCCAAAGCGTTCAACGATGAACAAGTACAAATCATACAGCAGTTAGATGTCCACGATGGAGTCGTCGTTCAAGGCCCGCCCGGCACAGGTAAGACCCATACTATTGCCAATGTTATTTGTCATTACTTAGCACTTGGCAAGCGAGTACTGGTCACATCGATGAAAGACCCTGCGCTAAAAGTACTGCAAGGACAACTGCCTGAATCTATTCGTCCCCTCGCCGTTAGTCTACTAACCAGTGAAAACGAAGGGTTAAAACAGTTTGAACATACCATCAAAAAAATATCGAGCGAAGTATCTAGTATCAATCGTGAGGCCTACAAAAAAGACATTCTCATGTTTGACAATCAAATTGATACCATCCATGCACAGCTCGCAAGCACTGACCATAAAATTACGGCTTGGGCAAGATTAAATCTTGATGACATCACTATCGATAATGAAACGATCAAGCCCATAGATGCCGCGACTGAGGTTGCTCAAAACCAGCAGCTTATCGAAAGCTTTCCCGATAAATTGGGCATAGAAGAGATGTTTAAGCCTCGATTTACTCATGCTGATATCACAGCGCTAAAAGACGCAAGAGTAAACCTCGGCCATGATTTGAGTTATCTTAATAAAAAAATTCCTGCTGTTGTAGATATGCCGCCCACCAATGCTATCAAGCAACTTCATAAGGATTTGAGTTACCTCAATGAGTCGCAAGCAGCTGAGCAGCAAGGAGAATTACCAAGCTTAATAAATGACAGTGCTAGCACAATAAACATTGCTCAGGAAATCACTGCCAGTACATCTCGTTTGACTGACCTGATACAAAAGATTGTAGCGGCTGGCCAGAATTGGACGACGGATATTCAGCAGCATTTGGCTAATGAAACTAAGCAAGACATTATCGCTCATCTCACTATATTGAACGATGAGATCAAAGCCATTTTTGATGAGAGAACCATTTATTTAACCAAACCTATTACGATGACTGATGATTTTGATAAAAATCCAGAGCTCGTTGACGCGGTTAAAAACTTATCTGAAGGCAAAAAGCCATTTGGTCTCGCTGGTATTTTTGGCAAGTCTGCTGAAAAGAGAAGCCTTGAGTCTATTACGATAGTCTCATCAGCACCATCAAGTACGGCAGATTGGCAGTATATATCCAGCTTTATAACGTTTAGAAAAAAATCTCAAGCGCTTATCCTTCGCTGGAACGCCTTATCAAATGAGCTGTCCTTACCGATATTTGAGGTATCGCCCAATAATCTGTCTGCGTTACATTCAGCCGTTCATCTATACGATGAAATCGTTGCTAGTCACAACTTGCAGCACAGTATCAAGCAGGCGTTAAGCACTATATTTATAGATTGGGGTGTTATCTCTACAGCACCTTATAACAAAGATATTTTGACTGAGATTGAAAGTGTTCTTAAACAACATTTAAAGAGACATAATCTGGCTGAAAGTCTCACGTTAAAAGAGTCCTTACTGACTAATCTTGCCGACTGTAAAGGCTCTATTAGTGAAAAAATGACGGCATTTGTCACTCAAAAGATTGGTGACCCAAATCTATCTGATGAACAATTACAAACAGACTATCAAGAACTGTTAAATGAGTTGCAACGCGTGAATAACCTTGCAACAGATTTACAGACAGTCGCTGACGTTACCCAACTCATTGAAGATAACGGCGCACCACTTTGGGCAAAGAAATTGCGTTATGAACCTCATAATAATTCTCAAGACACCTTGGCATCAGATAACTGGCAGCAGATTTGGCGAATTGCTAGATTGACTAGCTTTATAGACAGCATCGATGGTCGCAAGGAATTGGTTCAACTGGCCAAAACTCGTGGCAATTTAGAAGTAAGCTTAGCCAGACTCTATCAAGAAGCCATCACCAAAAGAGCATGGCTAAAAGTTGCAGAAAATGCGACACCAAACGTGAGAGCCTCTTTAGAAAAATACCGCTCTGCCATTATGCGTATCGGTAAGGGAACAGGCAAAGGCGCGCATTATTATCGCCGTGAAGCGCGCGAAGCTTCTGCGGGAGCAAGTGCTGCTATTCCGTGTTGGATTATGCCGCATTATCGTATTTCTGAGTCCTTGCCAGCAGAATTTGGCAGTTTTGACTTGGTTATCATCGATGAAGCGTCTCAATCTGACTTAACGGCATTGCCAGCCATTATGAGAGCCAAAAAAGTGTTAATCGTTGGTGACGATAAGCAAGTGTCACCAGAAGGCGTCGGTCTCGATATCGAGAAAATCCGTAACCTGATGGCACAGTATTTGAGCAATCAAGTCCCTGTTTATCGCTCACAGATGTCACCTGATCGTTCAATCTACGATTTATTCAAAGTCGTTTTTGCAGATAGCAGTGTGATGCTAAAAGAACATTTTCGCAGTGTGGCACCTATTATTGAGTTCTCAAAACGTGAGTTTTACAATCATGAGCTGATACCTTTGCGTAAAGCAAAACCCTCAGAGCGCTTAGACCCACCATTGATTGATGTTTATGTCACCGATGGCTATCGTCTTAAAGGCTCTGATATTAATCCTTCAGAAGTCAGATTTATCGTCGATGAAATCAAGTTCATCGTTTCTGATCCAGCTTACAAAGGTAAAACCATCGGTGTTGTCTCGTTGCTAGGCAATAAGCAAGCACATAATATTATGGAGATACTCAACAAAGAACTAGATGAAGCGGTAATGACTGCTTTTGACATCGCTTGCGGTGATGCCAGAACCTTTCAAGGTAAAGAGCGCGATATCATGTTTTTGTCATTGGTAGTGGTACCCGGAGCGGCCCATGCACAAACGAGAGACACTTTCGCCCAGCGGATGAATGTCGCTGCTTCAAGAGCGCGCGATAGAATGTATTTAGTACGTAGTATTGAACTGGATGAACTAAGCCAAGCCGATTACTACCGAGCAGAGCTTATTAAACACTTTCAAGCACCATTCATGCAAGATGAGGAAGAAGTCTCTGATTCGCGTCAAAAATGTGAGTCTCCCTTTGAAACGGAAGTCTTTGATCTTCTGGTGGAGAGAGGCTATCGAGTGGTTCCACAGGTTAAAGCAGGTGCCTACCGAATCGATATGGTAGTCGAAGGTGAAAACGACAACAGCCTAGCCATTGAATGTGATGGCGATAGATATCATGGTCCTGACAAATGGGACAGCGATATGCAACGTCAGCGTATTTTGGAGCGTGCTGGCTGGAAATTTTGGCGCTGCTTTGCGTCCACTTTTGTCACTCGTAAAAAAGAAGTCATCCAAGATTTATTAGCAGAATTGGAACGCTTAGAGATTTATCCAATCACTACCGACACGGCACATAGCAGCTCGTATGTTGAATCTAGAGTCGTCACTACGGTTGAAGAACCCATACTCGATATTGAAGCTGAGACCTAGACATTTATAGCCTGCTAGATACTCAGTTCATAGCGACTATCATAATTATCTTAAGAAAAATCCGTCTTTTATCAAAGCACGGATTTTTCTGTTCTTAACTATATTTGAATTTAAATAATTCCGATACGAGGAAGCCGAGTGCAAGCTATACATTAGTATGGTTATCGAGGCTGACGATGTAGCTGATTTATATGAACTTGACTATACTTAAACTTAAAGAATCACCATTCACTACAAGCCACTATTTTACCTAGCTTGTTAATGCAGACAGACGTACCATCACTTTTCTCTTCTATCTGCGCTGTACCATTATTAAAATTGAAATACGTTGCACCAAAAGAAGTAACGCTCATCCTCTGTACTTTATCGTCCGAGAACTTGAAAGGAATGACAGTTCTATTGGCACCATCTATGAAGCCCCAACGATTACCTTTACGCACGCCAGCGAGCTGCTCACTAAAAGGTCTTATTTCATCATAAATGAAAGGGACAGCAACAGCTCCCGTCTTGGTAACAAACCCCCATTTATCATCTTTAATTACACCGAGCAGACCTTCATGAAAACCATAGTGTCCACCCAAATGACCATCCAGACCGTCGTATTGCGGGGCAACAACTTCTTTACCGTTAGTGTCTATAAGACCCCATAACTCCGTATTAAAGTCATAAACAGGAGCCCTGTCATTGCTAAAAAAATCCATCATGGCGTAGTTATTTTCAAAACTGAGAATAACTTTATTGTTAGTATCGATGACACCATATGCACCATCTTTTACAACGACAATTTTACCTTGATAAACAGGGTTTGCCCAAACCTCATTATATTTATTATTAGGATCTATTAAGTTGTCGTAAATAGTAGGTACGACCAGTTTACCTTGTTCGTTGATATAGCCGACTTGATCGTTTTTTAAAACAGGAAAAAATCCATCGCTGTACAACCACGCCTCAACTTTATCAAAATCTTTGAGACTAGCTGTTACTTTACCTTTTATATTGAGTAACGCTTGTGGACGATAATCGTCATCATAAGCAACAAATAGATGCTTATTATCAGTACATTGAATATTTCTATAGTGACTCGTCGGCGGCATACAGTCCTCAACAGCTAAAGCAGGAAAACTACTTATTGAAGCAATAATTGGGACTAATAAAGCTTTAGCTATTTGCTTATACAAAACCTAATACCTCGAAATATTATTACTGTGAATTCGATAAAACACTACCACCACACTGGATCATCACTCTCTTCTCTCACTTGTTTAGAAGTTTCTACCGTCACCTCATCAGCAGACAGCTCAGCGATAAACCGCGATGGCTTGTCAAAATACCCTGAATAACTGGCAAAGTAATCAGGTGCCGTTAGATACAGTCTGCTCTTGGCGCGACTACAAGCAACGTAGAATAATTTTCGTTCTTCTTCTAGCTCCTCAAAATCATCCAAAGAGCGATAGTGCGGCGTGATACCATCGACCAATGAGTTAACAAACACCACTGGCCACTCCAGCCCTTTGGCACTGTGAATGGTCGAAATAGTCACTTTATCTGTGTCATTATCCTCTGGTTTATCCATGGCTGCGACCGAATCATTAGGCGGATCGAGTGCCAAATTTTCTAAGAAGTTATCAAGGCTACTGTGTTCTATTGCCAAATTTTTGAGCACACGAAAGTCCTCGTTGCGCTCTCGCCAATTTTCCTCAATCGTTTTTAGGATGGGAACATAAAACGCTAAAACATGCTCGATGACTGTCTCGACGGATTCAGCCTGATTTGCCTTAGTCAGCGTATTATATAAAGGCTCAAGCTGTGCACTTTTTTTAGCAAACTTTGGCGTGAGTAGTGGCTCAAAGGAGTTGTCATCGGCATTAATCGCTTGGGTCAAACGCG
This sequence comes from Psychrobacter sp. TWR1-1-1, assembly GCF_049895865.1. Taxonomy (NCBI): domain Bacteria; kingdom Pseudomonadati; phylum Pseudomonadota; class Gammaproteobacteria; order Moraxellales; family Moraxellaceae; genus Psychrobacter; species Psychrobacter sp. TWR1-1-1. The sequence continues at coordinate 47,634 of NZ_JAFCTE010000008.1, forward strand.
TCGCGGTGACCGTCCCCACGCCTTGGAACAAGGTCAAAATACGGTGCCAAGCAATCGTATCATTCGGGTTGTAGAGTACTTTAACAAAAGCCAAAACGTCTTTGATATGTCGCCTTTCAATAAACTTAATACCGCCCACCACAATGAATGGAATATGACGCTCCATAAACTCTAGTTGCACATAGTTAGATTGAAACGACGTGCGGCACAGTACCGCAAAATCATTGTAATCATAATCCGACTTTAGCTCGATGATTTTTTCGGCGATATACTTGGCTTCTTTTGTCTCGTCACTTAAACGGCTAAATACTGGTTTTTGCCCAATTATTGATGCGCCAGAGTACAATTTTTTTTGATAGCCTAGCGTGATCTGCGCTGACAGAGCATTGATATAATCCAAAACAGCAGGCGTACTGCGATAGTTTTGCTCGAGCTTAATCAGCTTGGCATCGGGATAGGTCTCACCGAATAACAGAATGTTTTCGTAATTGGCACCGCGGAAAGCATAAATACTTTGATTGTCATCACCGACTACCATCAGCGAGACCGACTCAGATGCACCAATCAAATCTATCAGCTGCTTTTGCGGAATGTTGGTGTCTTGATATTCATCAACCATGATGTAGCGATATTGGTTTTGTAGCATTTGGCGAAAGGTATCATTCGTCTTCAAATGGCGCACGACCTGACTGATAATATCGTCAAAATCGTAGAGATGATTGGCACGCTTATACTCATGAAAATCGACCGCCAATTGTTCGATAATAGGAATATGCACGGCGATATCAGGATAACTGCTTTCGATTAAATCACGGATATGAATACGTCTATTCCGAGAGCTAGAAATAATATTTTGCAGTGTCTTTTTGCGCGGGAATGCTTGGCTCTTATTTTGCGCGGGATACTTTTTTTCTTTGTGAATTAAGTCGATGGCATCTTCGCTATCGCCCGTGTCTAAAATCGTAAATCGCGGATTGATGCCCAATAAACCTGAATACTGACGCAGCAGCATGTTGCAGAATGAGTGAAAAGTACCACTGGTAATACCGTTGAGCCGTTTATCCGTTGGCAGCTTATCCTTTACCAAGTCTTCATCAGACTGTTTATCAAATAAGGTATTCGCAAGTAAGGTTTTGGCGCGACCTTTTATTTCATTCGCTGCTTTACGCGTAAAAGTCAGTAGCAGGATGCTTTTGGGCGTGATCCCGTTCTCTAATAAATAACTGGTACGGTACGTGAGCGTTTTAGTCTTGCCAGAGCCTGCACCAGCAATGACTAGCACCTTGCCTTCGATAGTGGTGGCTGCTAATAGTTGGTCAGGATTTAGTTCACAGGCATAGTTTACTTTCAATCCTAATTCAATATTCAGCCTTTCATTTAACAGCTCAATATTTGCAGCATTATTAGCATCAATTAAATTTGCCTCTAGCTTTTTAATTGCCTGCTCAAGTCGTGCCAGCTTGGGCTTAATCTCGATGAAGTTTTGCGGATAATTGTAGTGGCGCGTGTCAAAAATCGTGGGTGTCATTATAGGGTTTTGCCTTTCGTTTTATTTTAGCGGCCTTTATCAATACGGCGCATTTATACATAGTGGTTTGCAGATTTGACTGAGAGCGCTTGGTGTTCATAATGAAGATTACTTGTACAGTGTGACGAGTCGTAGGCGCTTACCTGTCATACGCCGACAAGCCAAACTATCATTTTATAGCACAGCTTACCATAATCGATAAAACAGCAAAATTACCAGTCATGACCAAACGCAAAATCTCAGTATACAATACAACAACCTCACCCCTATTCAGGTAAATTTGCTACAATGTGCCCAATTTTGATTTATCATTTAACCAATCTTTATACCAACTGATTTTATTACTATATTGAGAGAATGTTATGGGTTTTAATTGCGGCATCGTCGGCCTACCAAACGTGGGTAAATCCACCTTGTTTAATGCGTTAACCAAAGCGGGAATCGCCGCTGAAAACTTTCCATTTTGTACCAAAGATCCCAACACAGGTATCGTACCAGTACCTGACCCACGCCTAAAGAAACTGGCTGATATCGTTAAGCCTGAGCGCGTATTACCAACGACGATGGAGTTTGTGGATATCGCAGGTCTAGTCGCTGGTGCTTCAAAAGGCGAAGGCATGGGCAACCAGTTCCTAGCCAATATCCGTGAGACTGATGCGATTGCGCACGTCGTACGCTGTTTTGATGATGACAACGTCGTCCACGTTGATGGTCGCGTCAGCCCTATTGATGATATCGAAACCATTAATACTGAATTGGCATTGGCAGATTTAGAGGCCGTTGAGCGTGCCATTCACAACCAAACCAAAAAGGCCAAAGGTGGTGATAAAGACGCGCAAGCATTGCTTGATATCTTTAAAAAAGTTGAGCCTTTATTAGCAGAAGGTAAAGCGGCACGCGCAGCGAACCTAGATGCTGATGAGAAAAAGCTTATCAGAAGTTATGGTTTAATCACCCTAAAACCAACCATGTATATCGCCAACGTCAGTGAAGATGGCTTTGAAAACAACCCTTACCTTGATGCAGTACGCAACTATGCGACTGGCGAAGATTCTATCGTTATCGCTCTATGCAACCAAATCGAATCTGAAATCGCTCAGCTTGATGAAGACGACAAAAAAGACTTCCTAGCTGAGATGGATATGGAAGAAGCCGGTCTTGATCAAGTGATTCGCGGTGGTTATGATTTGCTAGATATGCAGACTTACTTTACTGCTGGTGTTAAAGAGGTGCGCGCTTGGACGGTTGCAGTTGGCGCAACGGCTCCGCAAGCCGCTGGCGTGATTCATACTGATTTTGAGCGCGGTTTCATTCGTGCTGAGGTCATTGCGTATGACGACTTTATCGAATACAACGGTGAAAAAGGCGCAGCTGCCGCTGGCAAATCACGTTTAGAAGGCAAAACCTATATCGTACAAGATGGCGATATCATGCACTTTAGATTTAACGTGTAGTTTTAAGCAGTACATCCTGTCTGATAGTTAATAAGCCGATGTTGGAAATTCTCCATCATCGGCTTTATTTTATCTTAACATTGTTATATTATAACATATCTTTATTTTACTATTTGAGGACTTATACTGTGACTGACTATTTCTCTTTTTCTAGATTTGCCAGTGTTGCGCTTGTAGGAAGTATCATGACAGGCTCTCTATTGGGCTGTCAGCCTAATACAGAAAGTGATACGGTAGTATCTGAAGAAGTAACGCCCGTAGACGATCACGCTGAACATGCTCATGAAGAGCACGATGCTATGGAAAAAGGTCATGAAGGACACAATCATGAAAGTCATAGCCACGAAGAAAGCGCGCACGCAGGCCACGATCATGCAGAACATGCCAGCAACAGCACACCATTCTCTTGTGAGCCTACTGCTACTATCGGCGTGTCCTACCATGATGATGCTCCATTGCAGACAGTGCACCTACTCATCGATGGTATCGAATACGATTTGACCGCTACTTCTGATAGCGACGCCAGTACTGAAAAAACCATCTATACTAGTGATATCGGATTAGATAATACCCATGGCATTATATGGCAAGTAAATGGTGACAAGGCAACGTTGCGAAATAAAACATTGGGCAGCAATGTAGCTATCGAAGAGGAAGAGGTGCTTTTTAACTGCCAGAAATCTTAGTAGCTGTACCAAGGGCGCTATTTTGCTATGCTAGAGGCTCCCTTGGTTTCGGATGTTTCAATATGCTAACTACTCCAACCTCTTTGCCGTCTCCTACCACACAATGGTCTCATCTCCTCAACTCGCAGCGTCTTGGTGCTGCCAAAAAGTTTAACACCAATACGAGTACTCGCTCTCAGTTTCACAAAGACTACGACAGACTGGTATTTTCTCACTCCTTTCGGCAGTTGAATCAAAAAACCCAAGTCCATCCATTAACCAATCAGCTCGGTATCCATACACGTCTGACTCATTCGCTTGAGGTCTCCTCTATTGGACGCTCTCTAGCAATGATGGCAGCAGAAAAGCTCCATGATAAATTGGCCAGCGGTCTACCAGCAGGCGTATCGCCAGCCGATGTCGGTGTCATTGTACAAGCAGCGTGCCTCGCTCACGATATTGGCAACCCGCCTTTTGGTCATGCGGGAGAGTATGCCATTCGAGATTGGTTTAGGCAGCCTGACCCTCAAGCGATATTACAAAAGTTAAGTAGCAACGAGCGCTTGGACTTGCTGGCCTACGAAGGTAATGCACAAGGGTTTCGACTGTTGGCGCGTAATGAGCACCATCCCGATAAAGGTGGTATGCGTCTCACTTGTGCGACCTTAGGCGCTTTTATGAAGTATCCGTGGCTTGCCTCTCACAGCAACGATGACAATGATAAATACCATCAAAATGTACAAAAATTTGGCTGTTTTTATAGCGAGTCAGCACAATTAGAAGAGTTGGCAGCCTGTTTGCATTTACCGCGCTCAACACAGCACGATGGTTTTGCACGTCATCCGCTGGCTTATTTACTAGAAGCGGCAGATGATATTTGCTATGCCTTGATCGATTTAGAAGATGGTATCAATCTCAATATGCTGACCTATAGTGAGGTTGCCGCCATATTTTATGAGCTGATTGGTAAGCGCCCTAACAGTATCAATCTGCCCGTACACATGTCTGTCAGGCAGAGCTTAGCGTCATTGCGAGCCCGTGCGATGATGCGCTTGGTCAATACCGTGACCGATGCTTTTGTCGCCAACAGTGATGCATTGCTGGCTGGTACACTACAAGGCAGTTTATTTACCCATTGTGATGCAAATGTGCAAAATGGCATCTTGCAGGCCAAGCAATTGGCACGCGAAAAAATATTCAATCACCCAAGTAAAGTACGTATGGAATTGATGGCCAATCAATGCTTGCACCGATTATTAGACGCCTTTATACCACTGGCTTGGGCAAACGCAAAAGCTACCCCCACCTCCTTTGAGCAGCAGCGCCTACTAATGTTGTTACAGCCACATCTGGATGAGCATCGGCGGGTATTATCAGATAATGTCTATCATAATATCTTAAATATATTGGACTTTATCACTGGGATGAATGATCATGAGGCGTATCGATTGGCACAAGAGTTACAAGGCCATTGGGGTACAATGGTTTAAAAGACCCGTGCAGGTCTAGTAAATTAACACAAGTTGCGTATTTCAGTCGTATTTTTACGCTGAAATGAGTATGATAAACCCTTATTGGACAATTTTGAAATATTATGAGCAGTCGCGAACAAAAGAAACTTCAAACTCGGCACGCCTTTTTTAATGCCGTGCTTGATTTATGTATGACAGGGCAGTCTTTTAGCTCTATCAGCCTCCGGCAAGTAACGCGTGAGGTTGGCGTGGTGCCGACCGCATTTTATCGGCATTTCGATGACATGGAATCGCTTGGTCGAGCATTGGTGGTAGAAGAGCTAGGCGGTACGCTGGCGATCCTAAGCGATAGCTTGCAAATTGGGCGTAAACGTAGCTTTGATCGCCAAATTGCTAAGAGCATTCAGCTGTTCTTGTATATGGTTAGTGATCAGCCTTATTACTGGCAATTTTTAGTCAGTGAGCGCTACGGTGGCTCAGAAGCTGTACGCAAAGCTATTAATGAACTTGTCAAAAAACATGCTCAAAGCTTGGCTGATGATTTAGCGCTACAGCCTGCTTTTACTCATATCAATGCCTATGACCGTCGCCTACTGGCTGAAGCTGGGGTAAATATGTTCTTTTCTTGGATTATCGATTGGTTGGAGCTGACTTATACTGAAGACCATGATGATGAAATCGATCTGAACGAGATTGAAGAAAATAAACAGCTGATGCTCCATAATTGCACTCGCCAAGCACAGATGTTGTTTTATGGTGCTTATAACTGGAAATCTACGGAAGAGACGCACTTAGGAGATTAGGTGGCGTCAGATATACTACCTCGGCACTGATTGAGACTCTTTTTAGGTGACTCAACGTTAGAAACTGGGTCTAAATGCCCATAAACGCTGTGTCACCACTTTAATTTCTTTGGCTTTTTTATTATTGCCATTCTCATTATTATTGTTAGGCGTGCTGTTATTCGCATTACTCCCTACTGCCGCGCCAGTATCAGTCGCAATTTTACTAATCAATACGGTTGCAAACCGTTGTCTTTGTTGACCAAGACTTGCACTATCCGTTGCGGTAATAAGCGCCATAAAGGCTTGGCTATCGACTGCGAGCAGTGGTTTTAATGCCTTTCGCTGATCATCATTTAAGCTGCTCAACATCGGCAATTTCCACACATCATCGATAGAGGCTAACGCCTGCTTTGCCCGCATATCGACCAATCCCTGCATCTGTTGGCTGGTTGCGCCATCTATCAGTGCAGCCAGCAAAACTGGACTGGCCGTATTGACATTAATAGGCACATAATATGGAACCGCCGTAATATAAGGACGTAGTGCCGCTAATACTTCAGCATTTACCCCTCGAATCTCTTGCAATTGATCGACACTGACCAATGCTTGATTGGGCAAAGTCTTACTCGCTGAGCCACTTGATTGCTGAGAATAAACCACACTCTCATCACCACCATCTTGATAAACGTCGCTATCCGTATCTTGATAATCAAGAACAGCAATAGCAATATCAGGTTCCAGATTTAATTGTGTCAACAGTCTTTGAAATATGGCTAAGGCGGCACTATCAACCGCGCCATTCTGATATAAGTTATTAATATTAAAACGACTGGCTTCATCGCGCAATTCGATACTGATGCTATGATTGGCTAAAGAATAAGGCGGCAATGGCTGCGCCCAAATGTCTTGCTCGCTATCTGTGTCATTCAGCTTATCGTCAGCACGAATCATCGTGATGGCTAATTGCTGACCAGCATTGATATCTTGTGACAGCTGATTTTGATCAAACAATAAGCCGCTGCGCCTAATAGCAATCTTTTGACTGGCAAGCATCGCTCCCGCTACCACGGTAATACTGACCACCAATAGTAAGATAGTGAGCAGCGCTACTCCGCGCTGAGAGTGCGCTATCATTGACTTAAGCCGCCTTTATTATTGACCCAGTGGTACATTTTAAATATTACTTCCTGCATTGTTATTTACATTGCTATTCGGGTCGTCATTATTAGTCTTATCACTACTATCGTTATTGCTACCATTGCCATTATTAGCAGCATTGTTATTGCTTTTGTTGGTATTGTTAATTGGCATTGGTTGAGGAGCAAGCGCCCACTGCCAAGTGATGGGCATATCCTGATAAGTAAAATTGACAGCAATGCCTTTGGGCAATAAAACCACTGCTGGCTTGGCGCTTACAGCATTGGTCGTCTGCCCAGAGGTTTGATTTGTACTGCTATTGCCGTTATTACTGCTGTCTTTATTGGGAAATTTGGTGCTCAGTTCAGGTAAATATGCTTGCCAACGCCCTGCGGTGACGCCTTCGAGTAATACACTGTCTAGGCTGATGCTATCGCGCCCACCATCGATGCTGGTATATTGACGGCGAATTAAACGCTCATCGGCAAAAATGTATTCGATATGTTGGACACTCATGCTACTTTGATAACGTGGATCAGGGTCGGCAAAACGAACAAAGCTGACATGCTCACCATCCAAGCTCACAAAAGGCTCAGGCACTGTTTCATTGGCTTGGGCGCTATTGTTTGTGCTATCACTGGCGTTTGTACTGTTATTTGTCACACTGATATTTTGAGTATTTGGTATTTGATAAGGGATAATTTGACCCATGTCTTGCTGTAGCTGCAAATAGGCATATTGCAAAACAGCTAAGTTATCAGCATGAAATTGTGCACGTTCGCGAGCGCGGTTGACGCTATCAAACACTTGCCAGCCAGCCACCGCCAGCATCGCAAATATTGCCATGGCAACCATCAATTCAAGTAGCGTAAATCCACGCTGCGACTTCACGGATTGCCTCCAGACTGCCCTGCAATATCAGCACCCAAACTGCTTAAGTCCAAACTGCCAACGTCTTGCTCCACATTGCTCAATATTACGTTGATATCAGTCACGGCGGTACGCGTCTGTCCATCTATAATGGGTGCGACAGCGATATTCACCTCTTTTAAAGCGGGCGTAATGGCATCACTAACCGTCATCACTACTTGCCAATCACGCCCTTGAGCATGGATTGTTTGTGTGCGATTGGCCGTCAGCCATGTCTCTTGGATACGCAAATCAGCGGCCGCATTCTGTGCGACAAAATGTGCCAATGTACGTGTGCGTAAGACATCCACTGAGCTGAGATAAGCACTACTGGCACGGCTAGCAGCCACAGCAACAACTGCTAAAATCGCTAACGCCACCATTACCTCAATCAGAGTAAAGCCGCTTTCATGCTTTGATAGCATTGGCTTTTTGTTTATATCAGCAGATATAATGCCATCCTTATCTATCATCAGCTACAGTCCTTGTCCGATCGTCATACTACCATCAGGCATAATGGTAATGACCTCGCCCACCAGACGCGAATTATGCAGCACCTCAATGGTGACAGGCGTTGCTTGCCCTGTACCAAACCATAATATCTGTGGGACTGCTTGATCGGCAAACCAAGGCTGCAATGTTTGCCCCTGTTCAGGCATTGATAGATTGCCAGCCTCCAAGCTTTGCACCCTTAAACTAACCCCAGCAGGTAACTCTGGCAAACTGACTTCTGGCTCAATCTCCCAGCTAGGCACTGGCTGTTGCTTTCCCATCGCCCCCGACCTACTTGTCAGGTCAGCAGACAATTCCATCGAATTTTTAGGCGTGCTGTCCATGCTATTTGACGGGGTATCATTGGTCTGATAGGCAATATAAGGATTTGATAAAGTCACAATCACAGGAGCTACTTGACCTTGTTTATCTGCTTGTAAACTTAAACCCATCGGCTGCATACGCTCAGCAGACAACAACCGTACATAGCTCAGTGAATCCGTTAAATGCTCATAAAACGCACGGTTTTTACGCGATTCACTACTGCCCACCGACAAGCTCATCATGCCGGCAAAGATAGATAGAATAACGACCACCACTACAATTTCGACAAGGGTGAAACCCTGTTGTGCCTGAGCAAGGCTTGAGGATTTATAAGGGGAAACGTAAGCGTTGTGTACTGGAAAGGATTTATGCTGATAAACCAGAGGTAAGAGATATCTATCCGTGTTTTTATACTGCAAATATTGATGACTTAAGTGTGAATAGCAAGTGACCGCTGAGCTGGACGGAATCTTGGCAGTGACCGGCATATTGCACCTATAAACCTATGAGTAGGTTGTGGCATGAAGAATAAAACTATAATTGGGCGCTAAAGCTGGTAAGCATATATCTATTTTTAGCATGGATGCACCGTGCTGCGATAATGAATATAGCAACACGAATTTAAAAAACTTGCGTTAAAAGACCATAAGTTGAATAAAGATATTAATAACTGGTATTACGGTGCTCTTCTGACTCAGTATCGATTTGCTCGACCAACTCCTGCATATCTTCATCCATCACCTCATCGTCAGCCGCAGGATAATGGCTCGGCAACTCAAGCATTTGCTGAACGAAGGCATAACGTAGGGTATCACGGCGACCCAAATACCGCTGGTAAAAGCTTGAATTTAATAGTCCAGCACCGCCCTGACCCATCGCCCAAATCGAGGACAAATAGTCGCGCGTGCTCAAACTACTGTGCTGCTCTTGTAAATACGCGCTGATAATGTCAATCAAGCGTTTCATACGCTGACGGCGAATATCATATAGCTCACCAAACAAGCGATTGAGACCCGTCACTGATGCCGCCAAACGCTCTTCGATTTGATTGAGCAACATGGCTTTTTGTGGGTTAAACAACTGCTGAAAGATCATACGAGCAACGCCTGCTGATGGACAATCATCAATACGATTAATCTCGAACAGTTGTTCTTCATAGCGGATAATAATACGCAAATAGAGTTCATCTTTACTGGAGAAATGCTTATACAGTGTACCTTTAGCCAGATCCAGCTGGTCTGCCAAACTGTCTAAAGTAATATCACCATCGCCCGACTCAAGTAGCAATTGCTCTGCCATCGCTAAGATATTCTCTTCTCGTGCCTTGAACTGATGCTGACGACTCATAATCTCTCCTAAAACCTGACAAGATTAAGCATATGACCATCGTGTGGATGAATGCATCGGCGACAAGCGTATAACGTCATACAAAGTCTGCTCGAAAACCACCAAAGGAAATATGCTTATGTTTGCTAAATAGTCATTGATAATCATAGGCTTACGCTCCACATCATAAGTACAAATAACGTAAAGCAACAGGACTGTATCATAAATGACTGAGTGGTCATAGCATAACCATTTTAGTGATACTGTGCCAGTAAATTCTCAAAGTTTTTTGCAGTTAATACCCCAACATCATCGCTACTACAGCCATACATCTCTGCCAGACAACTGGCGACATACGGTACGTAGGCAGGCTCATTCGGTCTACCACGCTTGGGCACCGGTGCTAGATAAGGACTGTCAGTTTCGATAAGCAGTCTGTCTCTAGGCATGTTTTTTGCTGCATCTTGAATCATTTGAGCATTTTTAAAACTAACAATGCCCGAAAATGAGATATAAAACCCTAAGTCAAGTGCACGCTTGGCCGTCTCCCAATCTTCGGTAAAACAATGAATAATACCGTGTTCAGCGCCTTCTGATTTTAGGATATCAATCGTATCTTCTTTGGCATCACGCATATGAATGACGAGTGGTTTCTTCAGGCTTTGACTGGCATGAATATGGCGAGCAAGACTGGCTTGCTGCTCTTTTTTGTTTTCCGTTGACCAGTAATAATCTAATCCTGTCTCCCCAATCGCCCATACATGGTCGGCATCAGCCGTTTCGATCAAACGCTCAACCGTCGCTGATTGCAAGACACTGATATCTTCACAAGGATGAATACCGACGCTCATGCCAAGATTTAGCGCCTCATCACCATAAGTGCTGACAATATGAGCAATCTCATCATATTCGGCAAAATCACACATAATCGCCATTGCCCGAGTGACATTGGCAGCTTTCATCGCGTCAATCGCGCCAGACAATTTACCATCATACTTGGTTAAATCTAAGCGATTAAGATGGCAATGGCTATCAGTAAACATAAGTAATCTCGTTAATAAACATGAATGAATAAAAAATATTAGGTTTAAAACCTTAGAGTATTGATTGCTCCAAAGGCAACTGTTTTCAAACAAAGTTTAGCGTTACACTATCAGAGTCATGGTTAACCGTGTCTGAAACGGTATCAAAACTGACTATATTCTTGACATGAGCCTTGATATAAAGACAGCTAATCAACCATAGAAGCCAGTCGCTAGCGAAAACATTACGCCTTCTACTCACTTTTCATAAGCCCATCATTATGAACCATAAAAAAACCATCAGCCTTTCTCCGATTATAAAAACATTATTACCCAAACAGCTCTATAAAAAGCGGTTTTTGTTACAAGACAAAGGGCTCAATAATCATATCAATATCGCCAAAGATGCACGCATCATTGGCAATTCGACCATTACCATTCGTAAGGGTCATGACAATCACATCACTATCGGTAAGGGCGGCAAATTTAATCAGTTAAAAATTGACATCAACGGCAATCACAATCAAGTCACGATTGGAGAGCACGTTAAATTCTCGGGACAATTATTGGTTGTCGGTAATCATCTGCATATTTATATCGGCAATAATACCACCGCTATTGATTGCTATATTTTGGCGCGCGATAAAAGTGTGACCATTGGTCAATCGTGCATGATATCACGTGGTATCGAAATTCGAGCGACTGACGTTCACAAGGTCTATGATATAGACACTAACGCGCGAGTGAATAAGGCACATACAGACGTCATTTTAGGAGACCATATTTGGATTGCCGCCAATGTGACCATTTCTAAAAACGTCTCTATCGCCAGTGGTTGTATCATTGCAGCAGGGGCATTTGTCAATAAACCAGTTGAGACGCCCAACTGCATGATTGCTGGTACACCAGCCAAAATTATTCGCCAAAATGTACGCTGGGAGCGTTAAAGAGTTAAGTTACAAGGCAACGTTTTGCTAAAGCAAGCACTGGCTATTTGACATCAATGCAATGGCACCACTCTCATTACTTCTTCTATAGTCGTCACCCCTTCACTAATACGCTTTGCGCCCGATAAGCGCAATGGCTGCACACCTTCGCGGTACGCTTGCTGCTTAAGCACATCTAAATTGGCATCGGCGGCGACCAGTTTTTTTAGCTCATTTGACAACGGCATGATCTCGTACAGACCAACGCGACCTTGATAGCCCGTATGGCGACAATGCTCACAGCCTTGCGCCGTATAAATTTGCGCTGGAGCGGGCGCACGCCAAGGCTGAACCAGTTCCTGCCACTGAACAGCAATTTCACTGTCTGGGACTACGTCTAGGGCTTTTTTGCAATGCGGACATAACGTGCGTAGCAAACGCTGCGCCATGACGCCTAATATCGTCGCTGAGGTTAAAAACGGCTGAATGCCCAAATCATGCAAGCGAGTAAGTGAGCTTGGTGCATCATTGGTATGCAACGTCGAGAGTACCAAATGTCCAGTGAGTGATGCTTGTACTGCCATATTGGCGGTTTCGGCATCGCGAATCTCACCAACCATAATGATATCTGGGTCTTGGCGCATCAAAGAGCGAATACCATCGGCAAAGTGCAAATCAACCCCTGGATTGACCTGCATTTGGTTGAAAGCAGGCTCAATCATCTCGATGGGATCTTCAATCGTACAGACGTTAACTTGCTCGGTGGCGAGCTGCTTAAGCGTACTGTACAACGTCGTAGTCTTACCTGAACCAGTCGGACCCGTAACCAAGATAATGCCATTTGGATGCGCGGTCAGCTCATGCCAAGTATCGAGCTGCTTACCTGACAAACCAAGCTGAGCAAACGAGCGCACCAGCACTTCAGGATCAAATACCCGCATCACCAGCTTTTCGCCAAAGGCAGTCGGCATCGTCGATAGGCGCAGCTCAGTTTCCAGACCCTTTGGCGTACGGGTTTTCAACCTGCCATCTTGTGGTTTGCGTTTTTCTGCCACATTCAGTCGTCCTAATATTTTAATCCGCGCCGTCACCGCGACAATGATTGCCAAAGGCATCTCATAGACGGTATGCAACACGCCATCAATACGAAAACGGACTTTACCCGTCTCACGGCGAGGCTCTAAATGGATATCACTGGCTCGCTGCTCAAAAGCATATTGCAACAACCAATCGACAACTCTGACAATATGTTGATCGTTGGCATCGGGGTTGGTATTGTCGCCCAGTTGCAGTAATGCCTCAACATTGGTGACATCAGCCGCCGCCCGCTTATGTACACTATTTGCTCCTGCAATCGCTTGGGTGACTTGGTAAAACTCTTGACGGTAGCGATTGATTTGCTCAGGATTGATATAAACCGTACGATAGCTTTTAGACTTGATTAATTTTTCGATACTTGTCTGCCACTCAGTACAAAACGGCTGGTCTGTACCGATGACGACTTCATCATTCGTCACTTCAATGGGCAAAATATGCTGTGAGCGGGCATATTCAAAGGACATCAGTTGGGTCACGGCTGGGACATCGACTTTTAATGGATCAATACGGACAAGTGCCATGCCTGCTTTGGCAGCCAACCATTGATTCAACCATACCAAAGTCAATTTATGCTCAACATTTTTATCCAGTGCATGACCGTTTGGCAGACCAAATTCACTGATGGTCAGGAGTGGATGCTGCGCTTTATCACGGCGGCTCGTCATCACTAAATTGTAGCCACGCTGATCAATCACCTTATCTGCCAATAGTTCATCTAAGCACCAACGTAAATCAATCACGATTGAGTATTTCTGAGCAGACATATTTTTTTCTTCTTTTATTATTGAGGAGTGATTTATGGATAATTCATGCGGCAGTAATGGCGTCACTGGACATTATAAGCTCACTTTGACAACAGCCATTATCTGCAATTGCCCTGATTCTATCAACTGGAAGCTCACATCGACAGACTTATAACGCATGACAAACGGCGTATTTATCTCCGCGCGACGATAAGCTGGACGCGGGTCTTGTGCAATTAACGCTTTAATAGTCTCGATATCGGAAATAAGCAATTGCTCTTGCATTTGTTGAATAAGCGTCGCTACACTATTATTTTTTGCATGAATAGCTTTCTTATTATTTTTATTCTCAGTCTCAGTCCCATTGTCATTGTCATTGTCATTGTCATTTTTATCGCATCGTCCAGCATCAACCAACGTCATAAATTGCTCGTAAGCAGACTCCGTGATAATTATCTCTAATAAATCTGGCGCAGTTGGCGCAAACCCGCTTTTTGCATTGCTGAGCGCATCGCTATAAGCGACATAGGGCTTAATATCGATAATCGGCGTACCATCTATCATATCTGCACCGCTAATAATAAGTAACACGCGCCCTTCTACAACCTCGATACTTTCAAGCTTGACGACAGATAACCCAAGCGCTGAAGGTCGATACATACTGCGACTGGCAAACACCCCTATTTTTTGATTGCCACCGAGCCTTGGTGGGCGGACTTGCGCACGAAAGCCAGTGCCGCTTTTGCCAATGTGAGTGTCTTTATTGGTATAGTTATGATGAAACTGCCAACTGATCCAGATATGGCTGAACGCGTCTAAACCGGCAAATGCTGCTGGCGAGTCATAAGGCGCTATCATCTCAATGATACTGGTGAGCGCAACCAAATTCGGCTGGCGTGGCGCACCAAATTTCTGTGACAACGGGGCACGATGGTAGCCAATCATTGGCGCATGGTGGTAACCCGCCAAAGAGATATTATCATCGGACATCATGTTTCTCCAAAAAACCGTTCAATAGTAAGCATCTGCTTTTATGAGAGCGTTTAGCGCATATTATCCAGTGATACAAAATTACTCACTAACGATATTCCATTTTATCATGCCGCATCGTCGCTGCCAGACGGATTTTTATTTTAAATTTTGGTATTATGAGCCATAAATTCGATGAGAGCCTTTATTTTTCAACCCTTATAAGCCATCTACAGCAACAGCCATTGCCGTGGTTTTACAGGAGACAGATTAAATCATATCTATCCTTAGACTTTATCAGTCCCTCTCCTGATTTTAAATGCTTAATAAGGTGTTAGAATATCGCCCCATGACGTTGGTTAAAACATCGGCTATGCTACTTACTTTGCGTGACAGAGGTTTTAAACGATTAGCTGTTCCAATAGTGATTGAAAATTTACTACTCTTCTATACCTTTTTTCATTGAAAATTTTAATTTAACACTCATTTAAACTTAATAAAACCGATAGCAACTTATTAACGAGGACTTTATGTCAAAACTTCGCACCGAAACGGTCACAGAGGTTCATCACTGGAATGACGCTTTATTTAGCATCAAGACAACTCGCGACGATGGCCTGCGCTTTCGTAATGGCGAATTTGCGATGATCGGAATCGTTGTCGATGGCAGACCACTATTGCGCGCTTATTCGATTGCTAGCCCGAACTACGAAGATCACTTGGAATTCTTTTCTATCAAGGTTCAAGATGGCCCATTAACCTCGCGCTTGCAGCATATTAAAGTTGGTGACGAGCTGTTGGTCAGCAAAAAACCAACGGGCACTTTGGTACTAGATGATTTACTGCCTGGCAAAAACCTTTATATGCTCTCTACAGGCACTGGACTGGCACCATTTTTATCGTTGGCACGTGATCCTGAAGTCTATGAACGCTTTGAAAAAATCATCTTGGTACATGGTGTGCGCCATGTCGATGATTTGGCGTATCGTGATATGTTTGAAAATGAGTTACCTAACGACGAGATCTTTGGTGAATGGTACCGTGAAAAATTCATCTACTACCCAACAGTGACTCGTGAGGATTTCAAAAATCAAGGTCGCGTGACTGACTTAATGACCTCAGGAAAGCTCTTTGAAGATATTGGCTTACCACCGATGAATAAAGAAGACGACCGTGTCATGATCTGCGGTAGCATGCCATTTAATGCTGAAGTTTCAGCGATTTTGGATGATTTTGGTTTGACCGTTTCACCACGCATGGGTGTCCAAGCAGATTATGCCGTTGAACGTGCTTTTGTAGGCTAAACCAATTTTTTTGATTTAATTGAAAATTATATCAAATAATTCTTGACGGATAAAAATAGGCTGCTATAATACGCAGCCTATACAGAGTTAACCCTGTAGCCCAATTCGATAATCTCTATCTAATAGACCTTATCTTCTAACATGCCAGTGTGATGGAATTGGTAGACATGACGGATTCAAAATCCGTTGCCTAATAAGCGTGTCGGTTCGAGTCCGACCACTGGTACCAATATTAGTAACAAATCAGCCTCCTCATTAGGAGGTTTTTTTGTGCCGGTAATATTATTGCTATACTTACTTCTCTATTTCAGATTGCAGCACCGCAATTATCTTAATGGGCACGGCAAACTCCCACGGCATGCCAGCATTACAATAAAAATGTCCGTCACGATATAAGCCGTAAAATCATTACCACAATGATCCATCATTGCTTGCTCATCACTATCATCACAAACCGCACACCATACTTTTTTATCGCCGCGTGCTAGCATCGCCCTTGTTAAATCGCTCCCTTTTAGTTCATTATTCATCATCAGCTCCTTAGTCATTCTAAACTCTCTAACATCAAGCTCTTAAAGAGTTAATTTTACCAAAACTCCATTTTCGATCTTGGCATGAGCGATAAGTAATGTCTTTTTTACATGGTCATAGAGGCGCACAAGGCATTACTTATTGTTTTATAATCATCCATTAGCGCGGATACTATATTGTAAAACACCAGAATCAAAACTGTAACATCTAAATGTGAGATTTATGACAAACGGTGAGCTTGATACGACAGGTGGTGCAAGAGTACAAATGAGTTTGATTTACAGTAGACCTAGATCATTCAACAGCAAAAATATGTTTGCTAAATACGATCTTTTTGAATTAGTACTACTGTTTATTATTAACTAACTCTATGATATATAAGATTTATGACATATAAAATTATTCATATATCATTGCTAGCGTTCTACTAACCTAGCAAAGGATTCTATCGATAAATTTAAATTTTGATACTCAATCAAAGCGCTTGAATCAGGTAAAATAGTGAGTATGACAACTTCTATAAATGCTAGCCCCCGTAAAATCATTCATATAGACATGGATGCTTTTTATGCCAGTGTGGAGCAGCGTGACTTTCCTGAACTGCGCGGTAAGCCATTGGTGGTTGGTGGCGATCCAAGTGGTCGCGGTGTGGTCGCAGCAGCCAGCTATGAGGTGCGTAAATTCGGTGTACGCTCTGCCATGTCTTGTTATGAGGCGCGTAAACGTTGCCCAGAAGTCATTTTTGTAAGGCCACGTTTTGAGGTTTATCGCGCAGTTAGTAGCGATATTCGTCAGATTATGTACCGCTTAACGCCACATGTTGAACCATTGTCTCTAGATGAGGCCTATCTCGATGTTACAGGGCTACAAGTCCATAAAGGCTCAGCGACCTTGATGGCGAACTGGCTGAGGGCACAAATACTAGCGCATACTGGATTAACGGCCTCAGCAGGTGTGTCGTTTAACAAGATGTTGGCTAAAATTGCCTCTGATATCAACAAGCCCAATGGTACGGCAATTATCACACCAGCGGATGCTGATGCCTTTATCAGTACGCTACCTATCGAGCGCTTTCATGGTATTGGTAAAGCCACTGCCAAGCGCTTACATGCGATGGGTGTAAGTACTGGCGCGGATCTCAAGCGAATGCAAGCGGCTGTATTGGTGCAGGAGTTTGGCAAGCGTGGGCAGTTTTATCACGATATTGCCCATGGGCGTGATGAGCGGGCTGTCAAATCTGAGCGCGCGCACAAATCTGTGGGTTCTGAAACCACATTCAAAGACAATCTAAGTGATAACCATGAATTACGTATACAAATTTATGAACAAAATGCCGATGCCTTTCATCAACTGCAACAAAAACAGCTGGTCGCCTATACCATTACTCTAAAAGTTAAATACGCAGACTTCACTCAAATCACCCGCTCACACACGCTATCGACTGCCTTTAACAGTGCTGATTCTGCCCATTATTGGTTGGACAAACTGTTTTTAGACATTCCTCGTGAGCTACCTATCCGCTTAGTCGGTGTTACTTTCTCTTCATTAGCACCTGCCGCCCAATTGTTGCCGCAGTTAAATTTGTTTGAATAACATACTGACGCTCATCGCTTTTATTAATTATTTATTCTAACAATTAATGCTTAGGCTATTTAATATACAAACCCTTTTGTGCGCATAAGTCCTTACTAAACTGCCCTTTCATGACATGGTTTCTGCTACAATTACGCCAAAATTTACATTCATTTAAAGATTAATTATGAACGATTTTCACACTATAGACTCTACTACTGCCGCCTCAATTGATGCCGAAAAAAACAACAATGATTTGAATTATTTGAGCGTTGATGATTATGATTATGAGCTGCCAGACAGCCTGATTGCACGCTATCCTCTCTCACAGCGTTCTGCCTCAAAACTTTTGTATTTGCCCGCCAATAATCAAAAAGACTCTACGCTTGTAGAAGATCGCTTATTCACTGAGTTACCTGAGTTATTAAATGAAGGTGATTTGATTGTATTTAATGATACAAAAGTGATGAAAGCACGCCTCTTCGGACAAAAGGATACTGGCGGTAAGCTTGAAGTATTGATTGAACGCTTGGTTGATATCTCAGATTTAGAGACAGCGACTTTATATGTAGAGGCTGAAAAATCTGTAGAAGCTGCAAATGACAAACCCGTGAATCAAGAACATATTGCACTTTGCCATGTTAAAGCCAGTAAAGCGCTCAAACTTGGACAACACTTGCAGCTTGCTGACGGTCATATGAAGGCGGTGATGATTGGTCGTCAAGACAACTTATTTATTTTAGCGTTTGATGCGCCGATCTTGCCGCATTTAGAGCTTTATGGTGAGCTGCCTATTCCCCCCTACTTTGAACGCCATGCGGATGAGACAGACAATACTCGTTATCAAACGGTCTTTCATGATCCAACCAAGCTTGCGAGTGTGGCTGCACCGACTGCAAGCTTACACTTTGATGAATCGGTACTGAGCAGACTTGTGGCAAAAGGTATTCATACAGCTTTTGTGACTTTACACGTTGGCGCTGGTACATTTGCGCCAGTAAAAACGGACAACTTGCTCAATCACACCATGCATAGTGAGTATGCACATTTACCACAAGCAACCGCTGAGCTCATCAATCAAACCCATGCGAATGGTAAACAAGTCATCGCTATTGGCACCACGGTCACACGCGTGCTCGAAACGGCGTATCAAAAAACAGCCGTTAACGGGCAGCCTCTCTCCAGCTGGTCTGGTGATACCGATATATTCATTTACCCAGGGTTTAAGTTTGGTGTAATAGATCGACTGTTGACCAATTTCCATTTACCCAAATCAACGTTGTTAATGCTGGTGTCGGCATTTTCGGATAAAGATGCCATTGAGCATGCTTATCAACATGCGATTAAAGAACACTATCGCTTCTTTAGTTATG
Source organism: Psychrobacter sp. TWR1-1-1 (assembly GCF_049895865.1). Classification (NCBI taxonomy): domain Bacteria; kingdom Pseudomonadati; phylum Pseudomonadota; class Gammaproteobacteria; order Moraxellales; family Moraxellaceae; genus Psychrobacter; species Psychrobacter sp. TWR1-1-1. Next base: position 67,264 of record NZ_JAFCTE010000008.1, read on the forward strand.
GTGATGCAATGCTGCTCGATAGAAAGCGCGATTAAACAATACTCAAACATTTTTTGTATTGTCCACAACAGTTGTGAAATAAACTGGTAAACTAAATGGTATTTTGTTATAACAGCACAGATAACTTATATCTTAAAGGTCTGCACATGTCTTGTCATTTATCTCATCGGTTGACTACGGTACATCGCGCGGTCTCGATGGCACTACTTTGTTCCGTAGGCTATGCGGCTCTCGTATCGAGTGCACAAGCTGCAACGATTGGTAAGACTGTTGTCACCTCTGCCCAACATGAGCCGCTAGCTGCGAGCATTGTGGTCAGTGATATTCGAGCCGCTGACTTTTCAGCAAGTTTGGCAAACTCTACTATTTATCAGCAAATGGGCTTGGCCCAAACTGATTCGATGACCGTACGTTTTAAACCTACCTCAGCGACCAGCGGTGAAGTATTTATTACTACTTCACAACCTGTATCCACACCTTTTGCTGATGTGGTTTTAAACATAAATGATAAGGGTCAACGCAACGTCATTCCCAAGACATTGTTGATGCCGCTCAATAGCCGTCTGCCCATTGACACGCCTAAAAATATCGTTACTGGCGCAAAAAAACCGAATCTACCCAGTGTGTCCTCTAATACGGCTAAACCGTTGACCGTTAGAGAAGGTGCACCGCCGCCATTAACATTATCGCCCATGCTAGCGACTACTCACTCGTCAACGAGCGAGTTGGTGGCGTCTAAATTGCCAGCACCTAATATCCAAGCACCTACAACGACTCCTACCTCGCAAGGCAACAATCTTGCTTATGCGCCTAGCCGGCTAGATAATGGTCGTTTAAACAACGTTAACAATACTCTTAACGCTAACGACAATGATCGTAATCCAACCAGTCGATTAGACAATGGTCGCTTGAGTGCAAATGGCAACGTTACCACAATAGGTAACAGCAATATCAACCTCAATTCTGCTAAGAATGTAGCGAATGATACAGCCCTAGTCAATAACAAGACCATGCCAATAGATAATAGTCTATCAGCGACAGCTGTCACTGATAAACAGCTCGATATTTTGAATATCCAAGTCACTCGCCAGATACAGCCGAGTAGCAAATCAGAAGCTGGCATGATGGCCGCTTCTCCTATTATGCCAACGCCGAGTGAAAACAAAGCGAGTACACCAAATGCCAGTCTTGATACCAGCAATACAGCTGTCGCCACTGTCCCATCTAGTGTCACCAACAACGCCTCTATCAGTACGGCAGCCAGCACTACTACTGCGTCCCAATATCAAGTACAGCGCAACGACAGTCTATGGGTTATTGCACAGCAAATTGCGCAAGAAAATGACTTAGACATTCAAACAGTAATGAAGCAGATTCAGACACAAAACCCTGATGCCTTTATTAATAAAGACGCGGGTCAACTCAAAGCGGATGCCAAGCTTAGCTTACCCAGTTACGATGTTGTACCATCACAACAAAAACTAGAAGCGGCTATTAAAGCGCAAAGACAATATAGCCGCAGAGCAAACACACCTGTGGTAAAAAAGGCTGCAAAAGCACCCTCTAAAAAACCGTCTGAAACAAATCAAGTCGCTAAACAGCGTAAAAAACCCATGATTACTAAAACACAAACGCTGCCAAAAGCACAGTTTTCAGTGCTCGCACCTGGTCGTAATGGCAACGCAGATGGCACCCAAGCAACATCAGCAGCGGCAACAGGTAATGGTCTCAGCACAGATATATTAGCCACGCTCAAGGCCTCAAGACAAAGTACGGCAGCTCAAGCTCAGCAGCTGTCAAAAACCAGCAGTGCACTTGATAGCTATACAAGAAAAATTCAATTACAAAATCAAAAACTGGCTGAGCTCCAAGCTCGTCTCAAAAAACTACGCAATCAATAATTGCCTAACTGATCAACGCAGTGTGCTGTGATCATAGGCGTGGGAGTAACTATGGACAATATGCTATATATCATCGCCGGATTGGTACTTATTCTAATAGTAGCCGGTTTACTATTGTACAAAAAGAAAGCGCAAAAGCCCTCAGCGCAGCCGGGAATGAGTACCACTACGCCAGCTCCGATGCCAAAAACGGATCACAAAACTCCTGCCCAAAGCCACAAAGATGATGACAATAAATTTGATCATATTACGATTGCCCAGCGCTTCATGGATCAGCAGCGTTATGACAAAGCCATTGAAACCCTCAGTCGCGGCCTAAGCGAAAAACCGAATGATGGTCAATTGTCTGTTAAATTACTCAGTATATACGCGACTATTAATCAGCCAGAGAACTTTAACAAAGTTTATGATGCCATCAAGACGCAAAGCGAACCAAAAAGTCTTGCGCTAGCTGATGAGTTAAAAACTTTATTTTCAGAAGAGCAGAATCAAGTCGCAGCAAAAGAGGCACCCGTAGAAGATAATAGCCATTTTGAAAGCATAGATTTTGACTTACCGATTAATCAAATCGATAGTAAGAACGCGCTATCTGATCAGCCAGTAACCTCTGAAGACAACCGTAGTACGCTGATAGATGACAGCATGTCTAATTCGGCAGTAACAAACACATCTTATGAGTCCAGTCTTACTAGCGACAATGTAGAAGATAACTTTGATCTTACGCTGAGTGATTTAGAGAGTAATATTAGCGCATCTGAGGCGACTGATACGGCGCCAGTCACTTCATCATTAGAGATGACAGATGATGAAAGCCTGAACACTGCCAATATCGACAGAACTGATAATGATGTCGCGGTGTCCGCAGAAGATAATGATCTTAGTGATCTTAGTGATTTTGACTTCAGCTTTGATTCATCTGAAGAAACTGATGCGCAGGCAACGGATTCTGTCATTCCAGACCGCCCTGATAGTATCAACGATGAAATGACGCTAGAAGATGACGCGTTCATTTTAGACTTTGATGATCTAGCAACTGATGTCGATAAAGGTGTTGACGAAACTGCTGAAGCATTGTCTATCAACACTGTCCAGAATGACGAAGAAAATGATTTCACTTTGTCTTTAGACAGTCTCGATGCGCCAAACAACATAGAAACATTAACAGAAAGCGAAGCGCCTGTACTTGAAGAGAATAGTGATACTGATAACTTCATTATTGAAGAAGATCGTTTTGAAACTGAGAGCTTTGAAAATATTAATCTCGAAGCACAATCGCTTGATAATAATGATTCAGAATATAATCTTGCTGAAGAATCTATTGTCACAACGACAGCCCCGCTGCTGTTCGATGATAACTCTTTATTAGACAATGAATTCGATACTCACTCTTCAACAGCACTCAGCCCAGTTGCTCCAATTGAGGACGAGTCTACCCTTACCGCCGAAGATGCTGCTGAAACAGCAGAAGACTTTTCCTCGCGCTTTGCGGCCGACTTTGACTTTGTCAAATCATTAGATAGCACTCAAGTTACGCTGGATTTGGCAGGCCAATATTTACAATTGGGTGAATACGACAGTGCCAAACGCTTATTAAATGAGGTATTAATTCAGGGCACTAATGAGCAACAGAACCAAGCAAAAGTATTACTAAATCGTACTGCGTAAAAGCCCCATCGTTCTTTTGTCAGCAAGTATTCTATAACACTAAGAATACTTGCTGATTTTTTTTGCATTTAACCTTTATACTATTTATTATTACTGAGCGCTATTAGCTATTAGCATCCAACCTTAAACTCTCTTTTTTATCACATACTTCTTTATTACGGCTCATACTATGCCATTTTCTGCTATGACAAATACATTATCCAATCCTGTCCAACTCATTTATGCTGGCGGTACTTTTGGTAGCTATGGACGACCCTTAGCACCGTTATCAGCAGAAGTATTCTTACCGACTTTACAGAAGCTATTGACTGACCAAGATAACGCTAACCACCTGCCTCAAATCTCATGGCTGGATAATGCCTTAATTAAAGACAGTAGCCAACTTACCCCTAACGACTTTGTACATTTTTATCAGCTTTTGCTAGCAGCCTATGCACAAGGCGACAGGCGTTTTGTGCTCATCACTGGTACAGATACTTTGAGTTATTTGGGTGCATTTTTAGCAGAAGCATTTGCTGGCAGTGATATTTGTATAGTCGTCACTGGTAGTATGCGCCCACTGTTAGACAGCGAGGTGATACATTCCTATGATATCGATGACCATAGCGACGCATGGGATAACCTCAGCGATTCATTAAAACTGGCTGCTGCTGGTGAGTCGGGTGTGAAGATTGCTTTTGGCGGTGAGTCTTGGCCTGCGCAAACGGTACAAAAAATTCATAGCCATGATTTAATGGCATTTACGGGTCACTCTAGAGCTGCCTATCCTGCCAATAGTTATATCAAAAACTTACCGGATACCCGCCGCCAGCATTGGCTCGATGATCAGCAAGCAATGATTGACCATATCGAATCTCGAGCTGAGCAAGCACGCATTCATGCTTTATATTGCTTGCCAAACGACACTGAGGTAATGACTAGTCAGCTACAGGCATTATTATCACAGCCGCCATGTGGCATTATTCTATTAGGATTTGGCGCAGGTAATGTTCCTTATTCACAAGCGCTAGCAGAGGCACTAGAGCTTGCTTATAAAAACGGTCACATGGTGATATGCGCTAGCCAGTCTCCATTTGGCGGTGTCAGTGACAGCTATGCGGCTGGTAGTTGGCAATATGAGTATCATGTGATTGCTGGCGGACGCTTAACGATTCCTGCTATCTATGCACGACTGCTATGGCTATTGCTGCGTTATGACAATCCCACTCGGCGCAGACAACGTTGGTTGAACAATGTCAATCAGGCGGGCACCACTATCAAAAAACGTTAGACTATCGTTAAATATGTTTATATTTATAGGCGCCAATACGAAAATGTCCAATACCAACCATGTCCGAGATTAACATGTCCGAGATTAACAGCATCAACGCTGAAACGCCCCCAACCTATACATTGGCCATTGCAATTGAATTTTTGGGGACGCGCTATCATGGCTGGCAGCGGCAACGAGAAGTATTAGGCGTACAAGAAGCATTAGAAACCGCTATCGGTAAAGTTGCAAATGAGGCGGTAGAGGTCGTCGCGGCTGGTCGTACCGATGCAAGCGTCCATGCCAGCAATATGATTGCCCACTTTACGACACGTGCCTATCGTCCTACTCATAACTGGCTGCGCGGAGTAAACAGTCTATTGCCTGATGATATCGCCCTGCGGTGGATTCAACCTATGCCTGACGACTTTCATGCGCGTTTTGGTGCCATTGCCCGTCGCTATCGCTACATCACGCTGAATCAAGCACAGCGCCCTGCTATTTTGAATCACCAAGTCACTCACATCTATGAACCGCTCGATTTAGCAGCGATGCAACTGGCGGCGGCTGAGATCGTCGGTACTCATGATTTTAGTAGCTACCGCGCCGCTGCTTGCCAGTCTAATCAGCCGGTACGCTCAGTCAGTCACGCAAGACTCTTTGCCCATGGTCAGTTTATCGTTTTTGACATTCAAGCAGATGGATTTTTGCATCATATGGTTCGTAACTTAATGGGCACCTTGTATGCCATCGGTCGACACGAGTTGCAGCCAGAAGCCTTTTTAGATATTTTAGCCAAAAAAGATCGTACTATCGCACCGCCTACTGCCTCTGGTGATGGTCTATATTTTATCAATGCTTACTATCCTGAGCATTTTCAACAACGACTGCCGAATGCTCCTTTAACCCCTATTTGGCTAAATTTACCTGACTGAATAAATAGGAGTTGGCATACATAACGATTACAGGCTGTCAAGTAAAAACCTAGTGTTGTATTGCTTTAATCCGCTAACTTACGTATAATATGGGCTTATTTTTAATTGATTGATACCAACTATGGCAAAAGACGATATTATTGAATTTGAAGGCGAAGTCATTGACACCCTTCCAAATACCCTGTTTAGAGTTCGTTTAGAAAACGGACACGAAATCATTGCTCACATCTCAGGTAAGATGCGTAAGCATTATATCCGTATCTTGACAGGTGATAAAGTTAAGGTCGAAATGACACCTTATGACCTATCAAAAGGTCGTATTACTTATCGTGGCAAAAACTAATTTCTTATAAACTAAAATGGTTATAAAAGCATTTATATAAATACAGCTGGTTGCTAAATGGCTTCTTTTCGCTGATAGCTGATATAGACGCTTGGGTGGTTTAACTGATAATAATAATGAAAATGCTAACCTGCTCATTATTGCCTATCAATATTTTAGTGATTCAGTCTTAGTTATTTGTTTTTATCATAAAAAATACCGCTAAATTTCAGCGGTATTTTTTTGTCTAAATTTTATGAGTTGACTTACTTTCAAATTTTTAAATCATGATTAATAAGTAGCATGATTAAGAAATAGTGAGGCATTATTTAAACTCGACAGTCGCACCGTTTTGGATCACCCCTAGCAAAGCAAGTGCATCCCAATTTGTCAGGCGTATACAACCCGCTGAAGCTTGACGGCTGATACGATCAGGATCTGGTGAGCCATGAATACCATAAGAAGGCTTACTAAGCCCGATCCATACCGAGCCCACTGGATTATTAGGGCCAGGTGGAAGAATAGACTTGCTACCGTCTTTAGCAGTATAAGTATAATTAGGCTCATGTACCTTCACCTCTACCGTATGCGTCCCTGTTGGTGACGGTGTTGCCGTACTACCTACTGTGGTCGGATAGCTGGCAACTAAGTTGTCTTTATCATCATAGGCATATAGCGTTTCAGTGGCTTTATCAGCAACGACTCGACTGACAGGCTTGGTATTTGGATTGCCAGGATTATAAACTGTGATGGTTTCACCCGCCGTAAAGCTAGCCTTAGGGTTTAACGCTTTGAGATAGCTTTCACTAATATGGAATTTTTCTGCTAGCCCTTCCGTGATGCTCTCGTAATACAATCCCTCAAGTTTGGATTTGGCTTCAGCACCAGCTGGTATTTCTGTCATTTTAATATTAACATCCACATCAGTTATCTGATAGCTGACCAACACTGGCTGCACCGTGAGTTTTTCATTCTTTGTCAGCGCTTGCCATGTTTCGTTGTTTAGCGTGTCAGTGACTGCCAAACCATTTGCTTGTTGAAACGCTTGCATGGCCTTGCGAGTATTTTTGCCCCAATAACCATCAACAGGGCCTACACCATTGTGATGCCAATTTAATAAGGCTTGCAATTTAGTACCGATGACACGGTCGATACTCATCCCCTCTTTCCAAGTGGCCTTATTCACCTTTTGCGCAGCAACTGATAAATTGTCTGTCGTATACTTAATAGTAGGTAAAAATTTGTTCGAAGCATTTGCGGTTTTGCTATCACGTGCTAGCTTTTGGCTAACGCCATTGGTCACAGGGCTGACCTCTTCAGCAGCATTCGCCTTATTAGCATTATTTTTGCTAATACTGGCTTCATCGTTATTGGTCGGTGTTTGGTTGTCAGAGCTATTGGTCGTTGCTTGATTGTTGACATTTACACTATCCAGTGGTGCTGCAACGCTCTGCCCCATGAAAACTGCCGTAGAAAAACCAATCATCGCTACTGCTGTGCTGATTTTTTTTAATTGATACACCTCATGCTCCTAATTTTTTATAAAAATAATAAGTTTTATTTTGTTATGTTGTCATCAAGGCTTGTTATTTTGAGTTTTAACGCCTTACTAACCAACTTTACTCAAACACCTTTTCATCAGCTCTCTTCTAACGTGAAAGTCTGCGATTCTAGTGGTTTGTAAGCTGTTAATAGTGTCATATTACCTTGTGAGCATATAACAGCTTTATGTTAATAAAGCCCTTGTCCTGCGGTGTCTGTGTTAAAACAAGTACTTTTTTACAACTATCTGGTTTAGTGTGTTACCGCTGGAAAGTGATTAAAATGAACATAAAAAAAACCCATAATTTGCTGAGCAAACTATGGGTTTAGAACGACGATAAATGATAAAGATGAGAATTTTTCCCTATCGAAATAAAACAGGGGAAAATTTAATCTATATCACTATAGTGAGACTAGAGTAATTTAGCCAACACTGCTTGCCCCATCTCTTGGCACCCCACTTGCTTCAATCCAGCTTCACTACTGTCCAAGATATCAAGCGTACGCAAACCGTCATCAAGGACATCACTCACTGCTTGCTCAATCGCTTGTGCCGCTGCTTCTTGCTTAAAGGTATAACGCAACATCATCGCAACCGATAAAATAGTCGCCAATGGGTTGGCTTTGTCCTGCCCAGCAATATCAGGCGCTGAACCATGACAGGGCTCATACATGCCTTTGCTTGCTTCATCAAGACTGGCTGATGGCAACATACCGATAGATCCAGTGAGCATAGCAGCTTCATCAGACAAGATATCACCGAACATATTGCCTGTCACCATCACGTCGAACTGCTTAGGATTCTTGATCAATTGCATACAAGCATTGTCAGCATACATGTGCGATAACGCCACGTCGCTATAGTCCGCTTGTTGCATCTGGGTCATCGTCTGCTTCCACAGCTCTGTGACTTCTAATACGTTTGCTTTGTCCACTGAGCAAACTTTCGCTGCTGTACCTGCTGCTTGCGCACGGGTTTTTGCCAATTCAAAAGCAACTTTGCCGATACGCTGAATCTCGCTTGTGCTATAGACCATGGTGTTGTAGCCCTGCTGTTCACCATTCTCTAGTGTGCGGATTCCACGTGGCTCACCAAAATAGATACCACCCGTTAACTCACGAACGATAAGCAAATCCAAGCCTGAAATAATCTCAGGTTTGATACTAGACGCATTGACCAGCTGCGGGTAAAGCTTTGCCACACGTAGATTAGCGAACAAACCAAGTTCACCACGTATTTTAAGTAAACCACGTTCAGGGCGCTTGCTGCGTTCAATACCATCCCATTTAGGGCCACCGACCGCTCCTAACAATACCGCATCTGCTGCACGAGCACGGTCTAGCGTCTCATCTGGCAAAGGCTCACCCGTTGCATCAATGGCCACCCCGCCAATCAATCCAGATTCAAGTGTCAAATCTAACGCAAATTTCTTATTGACCGCATTCAGTACGTCAATGGCTTGAGTCATGATTTCGGGACCGATACCATCGCCCGCTAATGTTAAAATCGTTGCCATACTAATCCTTGTGGGTAGGTAGTTTTTTATTTATGTTAGGGCATGTCCTCATTTTAAAAATGGTGATAAAAATTGCCGTCAAACAAGGAAAGTAGCGCAAATAATATCGAGATATTGATAAACTATTTAACGATGTTTAGCAAAATTTAGCCATTTTTAACTCATTTAAAGGATGGTCAATTGAATTGAGGACACGCCCTAATACTATAAATTTACGATATTTTCCTAAAACGATTCTTAGTGCCTTCAATAGCACAAAAACCGTGATCAATTTGCTATTTTTAAAAACCAAATAGGCTTTAAGCTTTGGCTTTTACTTTCGATGATGCAGGCAATGCTTTCACGATACGAGTTTCTACAAACTCTCCTTGATGCTCAGCAGACAGCTCTTTACAAAAGCGGCGCTGTACAGTGTTGCCTTGATACAGATCAACACATAGCGGCTGTGGTGAAGCGGTGTCTAATAAACTGCCAGAATTATCGTTAGATTTTTTCTGATAAGCCCGTAATTGATAAGTATCAGCGTCAATAAAATCGTGAATTAAAGTAAAACGCTCAACATAACCCAGATTATTTTCTGGATAGAAATTCACCTGTACTTCGCGTTTTGCAGGTTTTACTCGCGCATAATAATTGGTTAGACCCGGCATGCCTGAGGCAGACAAAGGTACAATTTTAATCTCATTTTTATGAGCGAGTGGTGTCATATCTATGTTTGCGTGCATTGATGTTTGTGCATGCTTATTGCTGGTATGACTTTTGCCTTTTGCACTTATATCTTTCATCGCGACCAGCATGGCAGGATTGATAGGCTCATGCGTATCAGCCCCTATCACTCGTGTCTTATCTATCCGTGCAATTTCACAATGATAAGTTCCTATACAGGCAATATTGACTTCACCCACAATCGGTTGAATCTTACCTGCCCATGCTTTAGCGTTTTCTGCCTCATCTATTTTCTGATACCCAGTCAATAGCTGACAGCCTGACAACAATAAGCTTGCGGCAACAACCGTACTTGTCCATAAAGCATAACGTTTTTTATTCATAATGGCGGCTACTATTTATGAGAGAAATAATAAAATATCGTAAAAAAACTACCATTCATTTTAGCCAGTTCACCGCCATAACTCAACGTTACATTATTACTGTTCAGCAGTTTTATGAGTAATGGCTTGCAGATTCATTATTTATGCTCGTACATCGTTAAATATCCATGGTGTTTTTTGCATCATCTTATGCTCATAATCTTTAATGGCATCGCTTTGCTGCAAGGTTAAACCAATATCATCAAGCCCATTTAACAAGCAATGTTTGCGAAAAGCATCTACGTCAAATGCATATTCTTCACCTGTCGAAGTAACGACGACTTGGCGTTCAAGATCTGCGGTTAGCTCATAGCCTTCATTAGCAAGCGTATCTTTCATTAATGTATCTACAATTGCCTCATCCAAGACAATTGGTAGCATGCCATTTTTAAAGCAATTGTTATAAAAAATATCCGCAAAGCTTGGCGCGATTACCGTACGAAAGCCATATTCAGACAACGCCCAAGGCGCATGCTCACGACTAGAACCACAACCAAAGTTGCGGCGTGTCAGCAAAATAGTCGCGCCTTGATAACGCGGCTTATTTAGCACAAATTCTGGATTGATAACGCGTGTGCTATTGTCCTGCCCCGGATATCCTTCGTCAAGATAACGCCAATCATCAAACAAATTGACGCCAAATCCTGTGCGTTTAATAGACTTTAAAAACTGTTTTGCAATAATTTGATCGGTATCGACGTTTGCGCGATCTAATGGGCAAACGATACCCGTTTGAGTGTTATAAGCTTGCATGGTTTTTCCTTAAAATATCGATTACTAACGTAAATTTTTTTGACGGTCTAATGAATCTTAAAAGAGCGTGCCATTTGTTTAACAATACTGGTCATTTTAGTTTTTTCACTTTCAGGATAATTCAGATGTAATACTGCTTCCTGACCATCCTTAACTTTAATAACATGATAAAAAACTTGACCGTCTTTTCTATAGCCGCTTGCTGTATAGGTTTTATCTTTTAACAGCTCGTAAGTAACTGTCATGCCTGTTTTATATCGATGCTGCTTCTCTTTTAGATAATCGCTATCGGTATAAAAGAAAACAGTTGGTGTATTACTCCCAAAGACCAAAATAGTGGCATTAGAATTGGGTAACTTAAAATGACGACCATCACCATTATCTGCCTCAGGCAACCATGTCAATTGATTTGGCACATCGACACAATAGGCAAATCTTCCATTACAGTAATCACGAGCCATTGCTAGCTGAGAGCTACCCAATAAGCAAAATAAAACAAACAGCATTTTCATTTTTATGCTCTATAGAAATGCAAAGTTAAAACGTTCTTACATCGACAAAGTGACCCGCCAATGCGGCGGCAGCTGCCATTGCTGGGCTGACCAAATGAGTACGACCACCATTGCCCTGACGGCCTTCAAAGTTACGGTTAGACGTTGAAGCGCAGTGTTCTTGTGGCTCAAGCTTATCCGCATTCATGGCAAGACACATCGAACAACCCGGCTCACGCCACTCAAACCCCGCCTCAGTAAACAAGGCATCTAAGCCTTCTGCTTCAGCCTGCAATTTCACTTGCCCAGAACCTGCCACAACGATGGCTTCTTTGATATTGTCCGCGACTTTACGACCTTTAATGACTGCGGCGGCATCACGCAAATCTTCGATACGCGAGTTGGTACATGAACCAATAAAAATGCGATCAAGCTGGATATCGGTAATCTTTTGCCCAGCGTCTAAACCCATATAGGTATAAGCACGTAACCAGCCTTCTTCTTGTGCCTCATCTACTGCTTGATCAGGTGTCGGTACAGATTGAGTGATATCGACAACCATTTCGGGTGAGGTGCCCCACGAGACTTGTGGAGCTATTTGGCTACCATCCAACTCAACCACAGTATCAAATACCGCGTCATCATCTGAATATAAGGTACGCCAGTAAGCTTCCGCTTGTGCCCATTGCTCAGAGGTTGGCGCATAAGGACGACCTTTGACATACTCGATGGTTGTGTCATCGACCGCAACCATACCCACGCGAGCACCCGCTTCGATTGCCATGTTACAGACGGTCATGCGACCTTCCATACTCATGTCTTCAAATACTTGCCCAGCAAATTCGATAGCATGCCCTGTCCCACCAGCCGTGCCAATCTTTGCAATGATAGCAAGTACCACGTCTTTTGAAGTCACGCCAGCACCAAGCTTACCAGTGACGCGAATTTGCATATTTTTTGATTTCTTTTGAATCAAACACTGCGTTGCCAATACATGCTCAACCTCTGATGTGCCGATACCATGCGCTAAGCAGCCCAATGCGCCATGAGTAGCAGTATGCGAATCACCACAAACAACCGTCATACCCGGTAACACCAAACCTTGCTCAGGGCCAACGACGTGTAAAATGCCTTGACGAGCATCATTAATCGTAAACTCAGCGATATCAAATTTGGCGCAATTTTCATCCAATGTCACTACCTGCAAGCGTGATACCTTGTCTTTGATACCAGGCACGCCTTCTAAACGCTCTTTAGTGACTGTGGGTACGTTATGGTCAGGACTGGCAATATTAGCCGAAAGGCGCCACGGTGCTCTATTGGCTAACTCCAAACCTTCAAATGCTTGCGGACTGGTCACTTCATGCAACAGATGGCGGTCGATATAAATCAGGCTCGAACCATCGTCACGCTTGGTGACTTCGTGAGCATTCCAAAGTTTGTCATATAACGTTTGACCGGCCATGTTGCTATCCTTTATTGGTTGCTAATTACTGGTTTTTTTACTTGCTTATAGTCATTCCACTATAAAAGTATTGCTGCGTTAACCTCGCTTGAAGTATTAAATATACATCTACACTCGGTTGCCTTGTACTACTTTTAAGTTGACTCGACTATAGTCTATGGTAAAAATTTTCTTTGAATTTTATACGTCGCGATACTTTATTATCAGCGGCATCGTCAGCGGCGCTTGTATCAAAATCGATATTTTTATATTGGTGATTTTACATTGATGACCATTATCAGCGCTTAAAACGTACGATGAGCTGCAAATAGTCAATTTAATAGAATAAATATGTCACAATACGTCTTGATGTCTTGTGATTATAGCAGGCTAATCCTATAATAATAATTGATGATTTTTGCCCAGACGCAAACTTTTATTTCTAATACATTGTGATTGGGTCAGCCAACTTTTATTTATAGCTCGCAAAGTAGCTAAGGACATCCGTTTGAACACCACAAACTTGACGACATTCGTTACCGTTATGCACACTGGCAGCATCTCAGGTGCCGCAGAAAAACTGTTTATCACACAGCCTGCCGTCAGTAAACGCATCAAAAATTTGGAAGATGAATTCAACATTACTTTGTTTGATACGGTGGGACGCGGCATTGTACCGACCCAAGCAGCCAATGAAATGCTGCCGCATGCCAAGCGGTGGCTAGAAGATTATGAGAATTTTAAGATTAATCTGCAACACTCTCAGCATATCGTATCTGGTAAATTAGTGATCGGCACCAGTCATCATATTGGCTTGCACCATTTAGCGCCTGTACTTAAGCATTTTATCCAAGCTTATCCTGCCGTACAACTAGAAGTACATTTCGTCGATTCAGAAAAAGCGCACAAAGCCGTACTCGATGGCGATTTATCATTAGCATTTTTAACACTGCCGCCCGTCTATGATAAGCGCTTGACCTATCATACGCTATGGTCAGACCCTCTTTACTTTATGACAGGTACGCTATCGCCTTTAGCGACCAAATCTAATGTGACACTAGAGCAATTGGCGCGCTATCCTGCTATTTTACCGTCTGCCAACACCTTTACCAGTCAAATTACCTTGGCTGAATTCGCTAAGCACAATCTGAAACCTTATGCCACGATGAGCACCAATCCTCTTGAGTCTATTCGCATGCTGGTTTCTGTTGGTCTGGGATGGTCTGTATTACCGCAAACCATGATTAGTCAAGATTTAGAACGTATCGATATGGCAGACAATATAGAGTTACAACGCTATTTGGGTGTGGTTATCAATCCGAAATTGACGCAATCTAGCAGCGTTACAGCTTTGTTAGACTTGTTAGCGCCTATTGAATAAGACTCCCGCTAAATGAGGATTAGAGCCTGCTATGGAATCCAAAAAGCACGCTATTCGCATTTACGACCCTCATGCGTTATAATACGCTTGACATTGTTTTTATAACAAAAATTTACTATAAGAACACTGATAGTCATATATTGAACACTTCGAGTAATATATGATGGTTAATAGTAGGTTTAATGGTTTTAAATGATTGGTTATATAGGTGGCCGATACTGATAAATGAGTCGCAAATGCGAGCAATCGATATGATGTAATATGGCATTCTTATTGATCTCTAAGCACTGTGAATTCGTATTAGCCCTAGAACAGCATCAATCATATAAAACTAACAGCAGATATTGAATAAAAGCCATTATGTCCTACTTAATGGCTTTTTTCGTCTTTAGATATTGTTTGGGACATCGTCTTATAACACTTAATCTTTATAGTTAAAATAATTACCGCCAACCATGTTGGTTAAGGACAATTTATATGAACGGAGTTTCTAGTGGCGTGCTGGTATCACTTGGCGCCTATTTTTTAGTGATGATTGGTATTGGCATTTACGCATACTTTAAGCAAGCCAATGATACTGAAGGCTATATGTTAGGAGGACGCAGTTTAGGTCCAGCAGTCACTGCACTATCGGCAGGTGCATCAGATATGTCAGGTTGGTTACTACTTGGCTTGCCCGGTTATATGTATGCTGACGGTGTCGTGAGTATATGGATCGCACTTGGTCTGACACTTGGTGCATTTTTAAACTACCTTATCGTGGCACCGCGTCTTCGCGTTTATACCGAAGTGGCTGACAATGCCATCACTCTACCCGATTATTTCGCCAACCGCTTCGAAGATAAGTCGCACATGCTGCGTGTTATCTCAGCCGTGGTTATCATTTTATTCTTCACGGTTTATACTGCTGCAAGTCTAGTAGGCGGTGGTAAACTCTTCGAAAGCTCACTGAATCTTTCTTATAGTACTGGTCTATGGGTCACCGCTGGCGTTGTCGTTGCTTATACGTTATTCGGTGGTTTCTTAGCCGTTTCGATGACTGACTTTGTACAGGGTATCATCATGCTATTTGCGATGGTCATTGTTCCTGTCGTCGCTTTCACTGATCTGGGTGGTATTTCAGCCACTACTCAAGCGGTTAGAAATATCGATCCAAGCTTGCTTAACATTACTAATGGGATGAGTATCCTTGGTATTGTGTCATTGATGGCATGGGGTTTAGGCTATTTTGGTCAGCCACATATCATTGTACGTTTTATGGCCATTCGCTCAGTCAAAGATATCCCTACTGCCCGTAACATCGGTATGAGCTGGATGATTGTCAGCCTTATCGGGGCACTGATGACAGGTTTTGCTGGTCGTGCGTATGTGCAAAAGACAGCGATGACTTTAGATGATCCTGAAACCATCTTTTTAGTATTTACGCAGTTTTTATTCCATCCATTGGTTTCAGGCTTCTTATTAGCTGCAATTTTAGCTGCGATTATGAGTACCATCTCATCACAGCTATTGGTAGTATCAAGCTCATTGACTAAAGATGTCTATAAGTTGTTTTTTGATCAAGATGCACCTGAGGCACGTCAAGTATTGGTCGGCCGCATCTCTGTAATCATTGTCGCCGTTGTTGCCATTTTACTGGCGTCTAATCCAGAAAGCTCAGTATTGAATTTGGTTTCTAACGCTTGGGCAGGGTTTGGTGCCGCATTTGGACCGTTGGTTATTTTCAGCCTAATCTGGCGCGGTATGAACCGTAACGGTGCAGTTGCTGGTATGGTGGTCGGTGCATTGACGGTTATCCTATGGATTTACGGTCCTTTCCAGATGAATGGCATGGCACTCAATAGCTGGTTATATGCTATCGTTCCCGGCTTTATCTTAAGTACAATCGCCATTTTTGCGGTAAGTATCATGACAGGCGGTCCAAAAGCCTCTGTTACTGCGAAGTTTAAAGAAATGGAACTTAATTTAAATAAATAAGCTTATCGATATAATTATCACTATAAAAAAACCTCGCCATTATTGGCGAGGTTTTTTATTGATGACTATTAAATATAATACCTAGGACATTGGTACATAAGTAAGCTATGATTATTTCTATTAGAGATCTCATACTTAGCTAATAGCGCTATAACATTTCATAATTCAGGTGTTAACTTTTCACTCAATCATCACGCTTGTAGCCACTTATGCTATGTCATTAATCATCTAACTTGTTAGTGTAAGATATACTACTGAATAAATTTATAATGCACCTCAAATATCAAAGATAAATGGATAAGCAGAACTACCTCAGCGAGGCTAAAAAGTTAGAGATATGGCAGTTATGATATCTATTAGCGCTGAGAGGTCAATGAGTCTTGGATTTAAGTGTGTTTCAAGAAGCGTATATTTCAGCTGAAATATACTTATGATCGTCATAACTCAATGATGTTGTGGCTTATGTTTGAGGCAAATATCGTTTCATTGCAGGCAAGAAACCAATCACCGCCTTCTTAGACATCGCCTAAAAAAGGCTGTCAAATAAATTTATTATTTTGCTAAAAACCTTTATGCACACTTTAAAGTCGTTGATTTAATGTTCTTTTATATCAATTTCTATTTCGAACACCGATAAAAAAGCGACCCATCACGGATCGCTTTTTTTATGTATCAATACGGCAAAATATGCGTATTATTTAGTGTCTTGGTAAGACAATTTTACACCAAATATGTATCCATCATTATCCTGAAAATCACCAACAATTTTACCACTTGGCAACACACCTTGGGCATCGCCGAACCATAAGTATTTACCACCCGCTGATACTGCCCAGTTTTCTGTCACGTTATACTTTGCACCCAAACCAGCGCTGTAATAGCCTTCGATAGGACCTAACGAGGTGACAGGGTTACCAGCACCACTATCCCAACCAACGGTACCACTAATTGCAAGTGCTGGCGCAACACGTTTGGCAAGACCAAGCTCAACTTGCCATTGATCCTCTTCGTACTCAACCAAGTTCAAACCATCAGGTCCATAAGATCTTTTACTAACTTCATTATATAGTGGCGGCGTAATCTTAAAGTCACCCCAAGGTACCCAGCGCACTTTTGCAGTTGCTAACGTTGTAGGGTTAATACCCGTTTGAAAATCAAAGTTTACGGATTTAGGAGTAGTAATTTCCATATTACTGGTACGATTGGCTGCAGCTGGATCACCAGCTAAAGCACCTGCAATCGGGTAGTTTTCAGCAATCTTCATGTTGTGGTCGATTTCAGAACGATAGGTCAGCGCTGCTTTTAAGGCAATTTCAGGTTTGCTATAGGCAATACCAGCTATATAACCATAGTCCATATCAGGGCTGTTACGTGAGGTATAGCCAGTAGCAGGACCATAAGCCAAACCTCGTAATTTTACTTCAGACTCAATACGCTGAGCAACTGGACCACCGTATACTTGAAACTCTTTATTGGCACCAAATTTTGCCCCAAGAATAGCTGTCAGGCTGTTACTACGTACTTCAACATTAGTACCTTCCCCTGCATTAGCTGCTTCAGCATTTGCGATACCTACTGCTCCACGCAAACCATCTAACTGCGCTTGCTGTTCATCTGTCAAGACTCCAGCCGTTTCTCCTGGCGTGAGCGCACCTATTCCAGCCAAAGCTGCGGCATAAGTGGGAGCTTGATTGTTAGTAATGGCAGCGACAGAAGCATCAAGATCGCCTTTCGACACAAAATTGTTGTCGCCAGTATATTGCGCTGCTGCGCCAAAGGGCTCATCATATAAGATACCAACACTAAAGGTTTCATTGATATCTGTTTTTACACCATAACGAAAAAAATCATAATACTCAGCGATATCGCCAGTCTTATCATCTCTAACATAGGTATTGTTGCTAGGAACGTTATTGGCACTATCATAACCACTAACGTCAGCATCGATATAGGTGTAAACAGCTTCAGCATAGGTGCCATCTTGGAGGAAGGCTGTGACATCTTGACCCGAACGATCAAGACCTGCAGCATTGGTCATAGTAGCTACAGAAATAGTAGCAATAGCTACGGCAAGAGTTTTTAAGTGAAAAGTAGCGCGCATTGTGTATCTCCAAACGTCCTTGTTGTTTTACTACTTAAATAATCAATATTTAGCATTGCTGCGCATAACTTTATGATTATAAAAGTCGTGTCCTGAGATGAATACTAATGCCTTTTTGACACTAAAACAACAATTAAAGTGCTTTATTTCCCGAATATGACTGGACAGTACAAATAAGATACACGTACAAAACTAATATCTAGTTTTTCATTCTGATATTTTTTAAATTGCTCTCAGTATTTTTTAGAGATAGCAGGCAGATACTTATCTGTTATAACTTAATAATTCTAAAATACTCCAATCCTTTATTAAACTTAAATACACTGGCATAAAAAAGCGACCCAATCAGGATCGCTTTTTATTATTTAGACTATGGATTTATAATTTAGCAAATTACACATCACATTAGTTTGCTTGGTAAGAAAGCTTCACGCCAAGTGCAAAACCATCGTTGTCTTCAAAGTTACTAACCACGGCTTTAGTCGGAATTTGGCCTTTAGCATCACCGAACCATAAGTATTTACCACCAGCTGATACTGCCCAGTTTTCAGTCACATTGTACTTGGCACCCAAACCAGCACTGTAGTAGCCTTCGATAGGACCTAGCGAGGTTACAGGGTTACCAGCACCACTATCCCAACCGACAGTACCTGTCACTGCTAATGCTGGCGTCATGCGCTTGGCGAGACCTAGCTCAACTTGCCATTGATCTTCATCGTAACTAACTAATGCCAAGCCTTCATCATCTTTTGTCGATATTTTACTGACATCATTGTATAGTGACGGTACGATAGCAAAATCACTCCAAGGCACCCAACGGACTTTCGCAGTAGCTAGCATGGTAGGATTGATACCCGTCTGGAAATCAAAGTTGACTGATTCTGGCGTATTGATTTCAATATCAGAATGTCTGGTAGTCGGCAACGCTAGACCAGCGGTAGCACCTGCAGCCGTAGCAATTGGAAAAGTCTCAAAAGCTTTTGCATTGTGCTTGATTTCAGAGCGATACGTCAAAGCAGCTTTAAGTGCAATTTCAGGCTTGCTATAAGCCATACCAGCGATCCAGCCATAGTCTTGGTCATTACTGATGTGAGTGGTATAACCCTTGGCTGAACTGTATGCGTCACCGCGCAATTTTACATCTGCCTTTACGCGCTGAGCCACTGGACCACCATAAGCTTGAAACTCTTTGTTAGCACCAAATTTAGCACCAAGAATACCAGTAATGCTCTCAGTACGTACTTCTACTTGCGTCGCTTCGCCCGCTACTGCTGCTAGACCTTTAGCGGCTTCAAGACCAATAAGCTGACCTTGAGCGGCTTGTAACTGCTCAGCAGTTAGACCACCTGGATTACCTGGAGCAAGCGCCCCTTGCAATTGTGGTATTAATACGTTATCGACATAAGCTTCGGTAATATTAGGGTTTTTTGTAAAGTCTTGAATGATAGCGTCACGATCACTTTCGGTAACGAAATCGTTTTGACCGTTATAATCAGCGGCGGCACCAAAAGGCTCATCATATAAAATACCGATGCTAAACGTGTCGTTAATATCTGCTTTTACACCATAACGGAAAAAATCATAAGACTCTGCGATATCATTGAGCTTATTGCCTGACAAGTCTTTACCACTCACATCGGCATCGATATAAGTATAAACAGATTCGGCATAGGTGCCATCTTGTAAGAATGCAGTGATATCTTGACCTGAACGATCAAGACCAGCAGCACTAGCAACGCTAGCAATAGAAAGAGCAGCAACAGCTACTGTGAGAGTTTTCAAATGAAAATTTGCGCGCATTATGTATCTCCAAACGTCCGCATTGTTTTACTACTTTACTTAATTTTAATAAGCAAGCAGCATCCGAGGTGGAGGATAGTAATGATTTTCGAACATTAAAACAACTGCAAAAACACATTATTTCCTGATTATGACTGAACAGTATCTGTATCTCACAATGCGGATATAATAGTTATAAATTTTCTACCATTTAGTTTTTGCAGATATTAATAATGAGGGGGTCTTTCTGCCATTACATCAAAAGGTGCAATGCCGCCTTCAGGATCCTGACTTTCCACTTGTTTATAGATCAGCTGCAACTGTCGTTGTAATGTCTGAATATCTTTATCTTGCCGCGCAATCACCTCATCGAGTCGCTCTACTGTCATCTCTAGATGCGCCATACTCATCTGTAAATCAAT
Organism: Psychrobacter sp. TWR1-1-1; assembly: GCF_049895865.1. Lineage (NCBI taxonomy): Bacteria > Pseudomonadati > Pseudomonadota > Gammaproteobacteria > Moraxellales > Moraxellaceae > Psychrobacter > Psychrobacter sp. TWR1-1-1. Next base: position 87,831 of record NZ_JAFCTE010000008.1, read on the forward strand.
GACTTGTTGCGTTTGTAAGTCAGCATGCACAGCTAAAGCCTCGTTCTGAGCTTTATCTTGAGGATTAAATTGATTCATATTTTTCTCTGAATTATCATAAACATAAGACTGGTAGAATTCATTAATAAAATGGCTCGATGACCGATAAAAAGTAGCAATTAGACGACGATGCTCTTTATAAAATAGCAGCCGTTAATAAAAGCTATAAATAGTGCGGATAAAATCATTTACGCTCACTACAGTCACGTGATGGCATGTTATACTGCTCGCAATTTTGCAGCAACCCCTACCTCACTATTATATAAGCTTAAGATATTCTATGGCTCTGATACATTTAAAAGATATCCACCTCGCTTTTGGCGTCGCTCCTGTTCTTGATGGCATTGATTTTGCTATTGAAGCAGGTGAACGTGTCTGTTTAATTGGCCGTAATGGCGAAGGCAAATCCACCTTATTTAAGCTAATTAACGGTACCTTGCAACCTGATAGCGGCGAAGTCATTATCAATAGCAGCGTGCGCGTTGCGATGCTAGAACAAGACGTTCCCGAGACAAGCGGACGTATCCTAGACATCGTTATGGGTGGTAGCAGCCGCACGGCTGAGCTGCTTATCAACTACAATGCCCAAACAGATTTATGTGCCAATGGCGACATGGATGCCTGCGAGCGTATGGCCGATTTGCAGCATGATATCGATGCGGTACACGGTTGGGATTTAGAACGAGAAGCCACCCGCCTGATCAAAACCATGGGGCTGGATCCAGATGATGATTTGTCTTCATTATCAGGTGGTCGTAAGCGCCGTATACTACTAGCACGCTCATTGGTCACCAAACCTGATGTACTGCTGCTCGATGAGCCTACCAACCATTTAGACGTTGATAGTATTGAATGGCTAGAGCGCTTTTTATTGGATTGGCAAGGTCTAACATTGTTGTTTGTCACCCATGATAGAGCATTCGTCAACAAACTATCGACGCGCATCATTGAGCTAGATCGTGGTCAATTAACCAGCTATGACGTCACTCAAGGCGAAGGTGGCTATGCACGCTATCAAGAGCTAAAAGAGCTACAGTTACTCGCTGAAGAAAAAAATAACGCCAACTTTGATAAAAAACTGGCGCAAGAAGAAGTTTGGATTCGCCAAGGTATCAAAGCCCGCCGTACTCGTAATGAAGGCCGTGTCCGTGAGCTAAAAGCACTGCGTGAAGAGCGTAGCGATCGCCGTGAGCAAGTCGGTAACGTTAATATCACCATGGGTCAAGGCGAGAAAAGCGGTAAGCTGGTCTGTAAAGTCAAAAACTTACATCTTGAGTATGATGGCAACGTATTGGTTGATAACTTTACGACCACTATCATGCGCGGCGATAAAATCGGTATTGTCGGACCCAACGGTGCGGGCAAAACCACACTGATTAAAGCCTTACTCGATATGTCTGATGATGAAGTCACCAAAACTGGTAGTGTTGAATTAGGCACTAACTTAAAAATTGCCTTCTTTGACCAGTTGCGCGATCAGTTAGACCTTGAAGCCAGTGTGGCGCAAAACGTCTCTGAAGGTTCAGATTTCGTCGAAGTGGGTGGTCGCAAGACACACATCATGAGCTATCTACAAGACTTCTTATTTGCCCCAGAGCGTGCGCGTACCCCAGTCAAAGCATTATCAGGTGGTGAGCGTAACCGCGTGCTACTTGCCAAGCAGCTATTAAAGCCTGCCAACATTCTGGTACTTGATGAGCCAACCAACGACTTGGATATGGCGACACTTGAGCTACTAGAAGAGTCCGTCGCCAGCTTTGGCGGTACGATTTTGCTCATCAGCCATGACCGCTCATTTATGGACAATGTCGTTACCTCTACTTGGGTATTTGACCAAGATGAAGACGGCAAAGGTATCGTTAAAGAGTATGTCGGTGGTTATCAAGAATACTTGGTACAGAAAAACCGTGAGCAAGCAGCACACGCGGCTAGAGCACCAGCCAATAATGCAAATACTGCCAGTAAAGTTACCAATAATACAACCGCAGCAAAACCTAACAAAGCTGCCAAAAAGCTCAATTTCAATGAACAGCGTGAACTGGACAATTTGCCAAAAGAAATCGCTGCGTTAGAAGCTGAGCAAGCCCAATTGCAAGAGAAACTGGCTGATGGGTCATGGTTCACCACTGACGTTAATGCAGCGACTGCCGCAAGTGAGCGCCTACTGACGATTGAAGATGAGATGATGAGTAAGCTTGAGCGTTGGAGTGAGCTTGAGAGCTAATGTTAGCGACTGAAGCCATGTTTTATAAAACTTGAAGTTTGATAAGATATGAAAAATAATGAAATAATCACCGTGTTGTTCTTATAAAGCGGTGATTATTGGTTTACGACTACTTACATAGTAGTTAGGTGCTGAAAGTTAGTGAACATTACCTTAATTTCGAGTATCATTCGCTATTGCAAAATATCCTTATTAATTATAAGGTCATCACGCTTATAACCCTTGCCAAAAAATCTATGTGAGACATTGATAATGCAGCTATTTTGCATCAATTCTCCTATTCAACCTTAGAGTATGTTCTATCAAGGTTGCTTTATTTTTAACGCAATAATTTATTTTATCACCGAAATAGCTTAGAATAGCAACAATTAGCAAAATTAGGCACAGCCAAAGTGGCTTGATATTGTACATTTTCTAAGCCACAAACCCAGTGTGGGATAATCCCATTTCATTCACCTGGAGGAAGTATTAATGAGCCAAGCCGAAGGCGTTAACGTACAACGCCGTAGAGTTCTTATTGCCTCGACTGCCGCGATTGGTGCAGCTGGGGTAGCTGCTGTGGCAACACCTTTTGTCCGTTCTTGGTACCCAAGCGCTAAAGCTGAGGCTGCAGGGGCTGCAGTGACCCAAGATATTGGTTCTATCGAAGCAGGACAGATGATCGTTGTCAAATATCGCGGTAAACCCATTTTTGTGGTCAAACGCACAGAAGACATGCTAGCGACTTTAGCGTCAGTAAAACCTTTACTGTCTGACCCTGAATCTGATGCATCATTACAACCTGAATACTGTAAAAATCCAGAACGCTCTATCTCACCAGAAGTCTTGGTAGTAGAAGGCGTCTGTACACATTTAGGTTGTGCACCAAACTACCGTCCTGATGTTGGCGCGGCTGACTTGGGTGGTAATGATTGGTATGGCGGATTTTTCTGCCCATGCCACGGGTCTAAATATGACTTGGCGGGTCGCGTTTATAGTGGCGTTCCTGCACCGCTTAACTTACCTGTCCCAGATTACAACATGGATGGTACCATCTTGACGATTGGGGAGGCTTAATATGAGCATGGGTAAAAAGTTAATGCATTGGGTGGACGCACGCTTTCCAGCGACCGAAACCTATGAATACCATATGTCAAAGTACTATGCACCAAAAAACTTTAATTTTTGGTACTTTTTTGGCGTGTTATCAATGGTGGTATTGGTTAACCAATTGGTAACAGGTATTTGGCTGACCATGATGTACAACCCAAGTGCCGAAGGGGCATTTGCATCTGTTGAATACATCATGCGCGATGTCAAAGGTGGTTGGCTCATCCGTTATATGCACTCAACTGGCGCATCTGCGTTCTTTGTGGTCGTATATCTGCATATGTTCAGAGCACTGCTATATGGTTCATACCAGAAACCACGTGAGCTTATTTGGCTTATCGGTATGGGTATTTACTTAGCATTGATGGCAGAAGGTTTCTTCGGTTACCTACTTCCTTGGGGCAATATGTCATTTTGGGGTGCACAGGTTATCTTGAACCTTCCTGCTGCTCTACCTGTGATTGGTGATGGGCTTGCAGAATGGGTACGTGGTGATTATATTATCTCAGGTATCACCCTAAACCGCTTCTTTGCTCTACATGTGGTTGCTATCCCGCTCGTACTTGTGGGCTTAGTATTCATGCATATTGTAGCGCTACACCATGTGGGTTCGAACAACCCTGATGGTATTGATATCAAGAAGCTAAAAGATAAAAATGGTGTGCCGTTAGATGGTATTGAATTCCATCCGTACTACACAGTACACGATATGATTGGTATCGTGGTCTTCTTTATCTTGTTCTTTGCAGTGGTATTCTTCTTCCCAGAAGGCGGCGGATTCTTCCTTGAGCCACCAAACTTTGAGACAGCGAATTCATTGAAAACACCAGCACACATTGCACCAGTATGGTATTACACGCCATTCTATGCCATTTTACGTGCGGTTCCTGACAAGTTGGGTGGTGTGATTGCGATGGGTGGTGCGATTGCCGTACTATTCTTGATACCATGGTTAGACAGATCGCCTGTACGCTCTATACGTTATAAAGGCATTTTATCTAAAATTGCTTTAACCGTGTTTGCGATTAGTTTCTTAGTTTTAGGTTACTTAGGCGCGACGCCAACGACACCAACAGCAACATTGATGGCTCGTATCTTCACTGTTTTGTATTTCTTGTTTTTCTTACTGATGCCAATTTATACCTCTATTGAGAAGTGTAAACAGCCACCAGAACGCGTTACCGGAGGTCACTAATGAACACGCTAATTAAATCCCTAGCGGGTCTAGGCTTAGGCGCGGCATTAACCTTGACGGCTGGTACTGCACTGGCAGCTGGTGGCGGTGGATGTGGCACATTCACCAATGCTGAGGGTGTTGAAGAACACTTAGCTTGTAGTACTGCTCCTATTGATTTTACCAATAAGGGCTCGCTACAAAACGGTGCGAAAATCTTTATGAACTACTGTGCTGGTTGTCACTCTGCACAGTATGTTCGTCACTCGCGCATTGCTAAAGATTTAGAGATACCACCTGAGTTGGTCGAAAAGTATTTGATGGTCACCACCGATCAAATCGGTGATCATATCAATGCTGAAATTGATCCTGAAGTACAAGCATCATGGTTTGGCGCAGCACCACCAGACTTATCACTTGAAACCAGACTACGTGGCGATGACTGGGTATATACTTACCTGTTATCGTTTTATGAAGACCCAAGCCGTCCTTGGGGTGCCAATAACTTAGTACTTGCCAATGCGGCGATGCCTCATGTATTGCATAATATGCAAGAAGAGCTGAGTGCTGAAGAGTTTGAATCTGAAGTGGGTGATTTGGTTAACTTTATGGCGTGGATGGCAGAGCCTAACCGTCATGACCGTCAAGTGATTGGCTTCTTTGTGATTTTATTCTTATTAGTATTACTCATTCCAGTTTACTTATTGAACAAAGAATTCTGGAAAGATGTAAAATAATTAAGTATTAAAAAATATATTTTTATCGAAAAAAAGGCACTACTCTGGTAGTGCCTTTTTTTGTCTCTTAAAAGACCATAAAACACTGAACCATTATTTAAAACAAGGCTCACCCGCAATGTTTACGTACCTTGCCTTGATAATCAGGGCAACTTTGTTTACGATGATAGGCTTTACTATTAACATTAGGCTTTCATGATTGATGCGAACGACATTCCAAGTAGTCAGCTGATTTTATACGCTGATGACGGCTACGACAGTCATGTAGTGCGCCTATTGCTTGAGGAAAAAAAGCTTGCCTATTATCTATCACGCTTGCACTCCGAACGGCCTGAAGATTTAACCGAGCTGAATCCCTATCACACCTTACCTGTTCTGCAACAACGTGAAATCGCACTGTATGAGATCAACGTTATCTTTGAGTATCTTGAAGAGCGTTACCATACAAACAAGCTACTGCCGGATACCCCGCAAGAGCGTGCCCAATTTCGCCAGCTGGCCTGGCGTATTCAGCATGATTGGCTGGTACTCGGTAAGCGTCTACTCATGCACCCTAATAGCTTTAATAAAGCACAAGCTGCTATTGCGAAAAAACAGTTAAGCGATTCTTTGATTACTTTATCACCACTGTTTGCTCATAAACCTTATTTTATGGCAGACGATTTTGGCTGGTGTGATGTATTGTTAGCACCTTTGTTATGGCGACTTGAAGAAATGGGAATTGAGCTGCCACGCGCGATTAGTCGCCCCTTATTTGATTATCAACAGCGGGTCTTTGAGCGTACTAGCTTTCAAAAAAGTGTGCGTTAATTAGGGTGTATCCTCAATCTGAGCATTAAACCTTAAATGGGTCAAAAATGACTAAATCTTTGTCAAATAGCTTGCTTATATTTAGATATTATCAGTACTATTTTCCTTGTTTGGCTGCAATTTTTATCACCATTTTCAAAATCAGGACACGCCCTAGACAATGCTTAACCGCTGTCTTAAAATAGAAAACAACAAAATATCTGTAAGTTATTATCTTTAAATTATCAGTATAGGAAACCCTTAGATGAGCGAAACCACCTCTATTACCCCAACACGTCCCTATATGGTGCGCGCGCTTTATCAGTGGATAGAAGACAATCAACTAACGCCTTATCTGATGGTTGATGCCACTGCCGAAAACTTACAGATTCCAAGGGAACACGTGCAAGATGGTCGTATTGTATTGAATATTGCCAGCCGTGCGACTGGTAATATGAGTATGGAAAATGATTACATTCATTTTAGTGCGCGTTTTGGCGGCGTGTCACAAGAGATTTGGGTACCAATGACGTCGGTATTAGGTATTTATGCAAAAGAAAACTCGCAAGGGATGTTTTTTGACCCCAATGAATATGACAACTATCAACCTGAAGATGATGCAATAGTAAGCTCACAGAAAAGCCCTACTGCGACACCTAAAGCCAAACGTGATAATAAAGCAGGTTTAAAAGTATTGAAATAGTCAATTTTTCGGTATAAAAAAGGCTGATCGTATTATATACGGTCAGCCTTTTTGTGATTACTCTAAAAGATTTATCATTGTGCACTTTCAGTTAACACGTAAGATTACTAGGTTCTTGGCAATGTCACGCCGCGCTGACCTTGATACTTACCACCGCGATCTTTATAGCTGGTTTCACATACGTCATCAGTATCGCTTTGGAAAAATAGCATTTGTGCCACTCCTTCGCCTGCGTAAATACGCGCTGGTAGATTGGTGGTATTACTAAATTCCAAAGTGACATGCCCTTCCCATTCAGGCTCCAGCGGCGTCACGTTGACGATAATTCCGCAACGGGCATACGTTGATTTACCAAGACAGATCGTCAATACATCACGTGGAATACGGAAATATTCCATGGTGCGTGCTAGCGCAAACGAATTTGGCGGAATAATGCACTCGTCACCGATGACATCAATAAAGCTTTTCTCATCAAAGTTTTTTGGATCTACAATCACCGAATGAACATTGGTAAAAACTTTAAATTCAGGCGCGCAGCGTACATCATAACCATAGCTTGACGTACCGTAGCTAACCAAACGTTCGCCTGCATCATTAAAACGTACTTGACCCGCTTCAAACGGCTCAATCATGCCGTGTTCTTCAGCCATTTTACGAATCCAGCGGTCAGACTTGATAGACATTTTTGTTCCTTAGCAGCTATAAAATAAAATTTACGATATGAAGGGTATTTTGATAGCGACGATTATACGGAATTGAGCGCTTAATTTATAGGCTTGCCTGCGTTTAATATAAATCTACAATCAACACAGCAACCGCCTACCATTTTGCGAAATGATCTTCTGCTAAGCCCATTATCTTATCGATTTTAATCACGTCATCTTTTAGACGAATCTCACCACTATAGAAGCCAAGCCATTGCTCAAATATACTGGCAAGCACACCAAAGTTATCCATCTTTTTATAAACGGTTATCGGCGTGAAGGTTAAGTCAATATCAACATTGCTCCAGCCTAGGTTTTGATGATAGATGCGCCAAGGCTGTCGCGTATTATCTATGGTTTTAGCTTTGTCATCTTGCTCATTAGCTGGCAACTTTAAACCATCACGGACAAACATCACAGGCGGTAAATAATAAATCTGCCCATTCAGCCAGCACGCATTTTCGCTAACCCCTGTTTCATTGACGCCCATCGCTAGATTTAGGGCAAAATGACGACCGTCTGGCAAATAACTATTGATACAACTCCAAAACCAATTGGTCTTGTGACGCATATAACCAAGCGTCCAATCGAGATTGGCGATAGTCGTTTCGGAAAAGTGGATTTGTTTGGCTTGAGTATCAGTGTTAAATTTTGAATGGGCTTTAATAAGCAAATGACCAGATATACACGTCAGCGGTTCTTTTTGAGTGAAGGTCCAGCCGCGCCTGCCCGTTGGTGTGCAGACTGCTAATGGCGCTGCTTGCCGCTGTAGCATCACATCAAGCGTAATGTGTTTACTGTCCAATGCTACTGCGATTTGTGAAGGCGTAAAATCCAATGTTAATGTGAGATTACTATGGGTAAATGCCATTTGCCCTTGATAGCAATCGCCTTCTAACTGTGTTTGATGCGTCAACGGCTGCAATGCTTCACAAACCTCTAGCCCATCCGTCGCTTCGTTATAAAGATAAACAAAGGCACTGGTTGCCAGTTTAATCGTTGCCAATGCCAGACAAACCCGATAAGGCGGTTGAATAATTTGAATAAAGCAGAATTGATTGGCTTTTAACTCTTTGCGCCAGTTTGGCAGCGCCTTTTGCGAAATAAGATGACTGTGATAGTCCAAATAATTGATATTTTTAACGTGAGCAAAGATGCCAAAAGTAGGCTGACCGTTTTTAATCAGCTCATCGAGCACAACTGGCTTAATGCTGGTAGATAGTTGTTGCTGATCTTGCTCGTTGCTATTTTGATTCATGATTGAGGCATCCTAGCCAAATTTTTCTAAAGGTACTATTTTTCCTTGATAACTCACGGTAGTATGTACAGTTTTTCTTTTTGCCTTCGCAGAACCCACAAAAAACGCTTCCGTTATTACCTTAACTTCAATGCTGGTCAATCCATCTGCCAGTGTTTCTGTCACATCGGTAGCGGCTATCGCGCTCATCCATAAAAAATGCCGAGGAAACTTAAGTAACAGGTCAGTTAACGCCTGTGAGAATTTGTTAAAATTAGCAATCACCATGCGGCGATTACTAAAGTCATCATTAACTTGATGCCGTTTGCTACTCCCATCTTTATAGTAGCAAACGGCAATCACTTGATTGTTTGAGAGCTCAATCACGTATATCGGCGGGCGCAATAATTTCAAAAATATATACTGCGTGGGAATATCGTCTAAATGGCGTTGATAAATAGATAAGCTCACAATACTCCCTTTTTGAAAATCTAAGCCCTTTAATTTTATTTGCTTAGGCTATTTAACTATTACGAGAAGCAATTAAAAACTATTAAAAAATACGCTTATCATTGACAGGCTTGGCGAATTTATTAATAGTGGCTTCGATATTTTTAGCAATGCTAAGATAGTACGGCGCAAACTCATCATCGGCTAATACGCTCGGCTCACCTTTATCCACTTGTGCACGAATACCGCTAGCCAATGGCAATTGCCCTAACAGCGGCACCTGATACTGTTCAGCGATTTTTTCACCGCCGCCTGTACCAAAGATAGCTTCTGTATGATTACAGTTACTACAGGTATGTAGTGCCATGTTTTCGACCACGCCGAGTACTGGGATATTGGTTTTGTTAAACATCTCAATACCTTTTTGCGCATCAAGTAAGGCAATATGCTGCGGCGTCGTGACAATCACCGCGCCCGTCACGGGAATACGCTGCGCTAGCGTGAGCTGAATATCGCCCGTACCCGGTGGCATATCAATGACTAAGTAATCCAGCTGCGGCCAGTTGGTTTGATTATACAGCTGCATCAGCGCACCAGTGGCTTTTGGTCCGCGCCACGCGACAGGCGTATTGTCACCATCGAGTAAGCTACCAATCGATAGCATTGCCATACCGTGCGCATTGATAGGAACAAACTGCTCGTTTTCCAGCTCAGGTTTGACATTATCGACGCCTAGCATCGTTGGCATACTAGGACCATAAATATCGGCATCCAGTACGCCAACACGGTTGCCTAGCTTTTGTAATGCCAAAGCAATGTTGACCGTGGTAGTGGATTTACCAACGCCACCTTTACCCGATGCCACGACGATAATATGACGAATACGCGGATGCGCGGCGAGTGACGCTTGTGTCGGCGCGGCTTTGGTAATTGGTGGTTCAACAGTAGTATTGCTATCAGTATTTGCCGCTGGTTTATATTGATTGTCCATGGCATTAGTGGTTTTTGGCATTGCTTTTGGCAGACTTGACCCCGAGCCTTTCGTCGGTGCGGGCAGACGAACATTCATATGAATAGTCTTGATACCGTGCGGATGTAACAGTTGCCCAAGTTCTTGTTGGATAATTTCAGGATTACTATTTACGGGTAGACGCAAGTCTAAGGTGAGCTGGTCACCATCACGCTCGAGCCCCGTTACCATGGTGGCAATACTGACAGTACCTACCTCATAACCAAGCAGCACCTTGTCCACGGCACTATCGCGCTCTGCTCGCTGCTCTGGTGTTTCTGATTTTTTGGTGGAGGTTTTCTTCATAAAGTTAAACATAGCGACTATTACTGCCTATACAAGTGGGTGGGCATGGCAAAAACTCAGCGAATACTGTCGTGAACAATACCGCTCGTGAACGTGTTAACCAGACCTTTTATAGTGACAGTGTAGCTGAATTACCACTATAAAAAAACCACAACGCTAGTGGGACTAGGCTTTATAGCAGCATTAACCGATAGACAAAAACTGTGAAGCAATAAACAAATAAATAAGTACACCCGAGGCATCACAGACAGAGGTAATCAAAGGCGCACTGGCAGTGGCAGGGTCAAAACCCAATTTATTAAGCACAAAAGGTAAGCTCATACCAATGACGCAACCAATCATCACCACCGACATCATACTCAGTGCCAGCACTAACGACACCACTGCATCACCACGTACATAACCGATGATTGAGATAGCCACCGCCATCGTCGCCCCAAGCATCAACGCAACCACCGCCTCTCGACCCAATAATGAAAACCAGTCACGCATGACCACATCGCCAGTCGCCAAAGCTCGCACCATCAAGGTCGCTGACTGCGAGCCAGCGTTACCGCCACTGTCGACCAATAAAGGTAAAAAGAACACCAATACCAAATTGGCGGCAATCACATCTTCAAATTTTGCAATACTAAAGCCTGAGAGCAAGTTGCCAAATACTAAGAACACCAACCAAAAGACCCGCTTACGGTATAACACTCGAATGCTGACGTCTTTTAATTTACCAATCATGGTCGAGACACCGCCCGACTTATGGAAATCGTCGGTTGCCTCATCACTCGCCACATCCATCGCATCATCGTGGGTAACAATACCGACCAAAGCGCCACTATCATCGGTAATAGGCAGCGCAATTAAATCATAGCGAGCCACGACTTTCGCAACGTCTTCTTGATCATCATTGACATTACAAGACACTACTGTACTCATCATAATGTCATTAATCAGCTGTTCAGGAGCCGCTAAAATAAGTACTCGTAAAGAAACAACGCCTAATAATTTACGCTCGTCATCAATCACATAAGCATGATAAATAGTCTCGGCATCAGGTGCTTCTAGGCGCAGTGCTGCCAATGCCTCAGAGACAGTCATATGAGCAGCTAAAGTCGCATAATCAGACGTCATCAACGCACCAGCAGTGCGCTCCTCATAGGTAGATAACTTACGAATATCTTCACGTTGTGCCTGTGCCAAGGCGGGTAACAAAGCATCCCGCTGCTCCTGATTTAGGTGCTTATATAAGTCGGTACGCTCATCCGCAGGCATCTCGCCTACTATCTTTGCTAATACAGCCCGAGGAAATACATAGGCAAGCGCAACCTGAATATCCGTTTCTAAATAGGAGAACACGGTAGAACGATTGGGCAGATGCTCAAGTAGCTGCCATGCAAGATTTGGCTCCATGAGTGCTAGAACATCGGCAATATCAATCGGGCGCAAATTTTGAAGTTGATTGATTGATTGCTCAAACTGCTGTTGCTCGATAGCACGGCTTACTGTTACTGCAAGCGTTTTTGCAAAATCCTTATCATTCATTATACTTACTCCGTGCAACCCTAAACGCTATTCAAGCGCTCATAAAAAAGAGCCAATCTAATTGGCTCAAATTAATATAAAACTAGATGCTAATGGATTGGTCTTTTATTAGCAAGCCCATGATTTTTAAATCAATCAATCAAACAGCCCGCGAACCTATCCATTGACCACGCTGTTAATTCATAAACCAACCATGACTGGCAACAATAGACTGACCGGTAAATACATTACTTGGGAATGCGGCTAAGAATAATGCCAGTTGGGCAATGTCATCAACGGTGGTAAATTCTTTGTCGACGGTATTCACCAGCATAATATCATTGACTACAGATTCTTCACTGATGCCTTTTTCAGCCGCTTGTTGCGGAATTTGCTTTTCGACCAACGGCGTTTTGACAAACCCCGGGCAAATCACATGCGCGCGTACCTTATGCTCAGCGCCTTCTTTGGCCAATACACGGCACAGCCCAAGTAACCCATGTTTCGCTGTGACGTAAGGCGCCTTAAACATGGATGCTTCATGCGAATGTACCGAGCCCATATAGATGACGGTACCGCCTTTGTCATCTTTATACATATGCTGTATCGCCGCTTTGGTGGTCAAAAATGCCCCATCCAAATGAATGGCGAGCATTTTTTTCCAATCCTCAAACGCCATTTTATAGATCGGATCGATAATCTGAATACCAGCATTGGAGACGAGAATATCAATAGCACCAAAGGTATCGACCAGTTTTTGTACACCGTCATTAACGGCAGCTTCAGACGTTACATCCATGGCAATGGCAAATGCGCGTCCGCCTGCCGCTTCAATAGCGTCAACGGTTTTCTGAGCGGCTTCAAGATTAATATCAGCAATACCAACTGCCGCGCCTGCCTTCGCATAAGTCTCAGCGATATCACGTCCGATACCGCTGGCAGCGCCGGTGACCAATGCCACCTTGCCAGTCAAATCTTGTTGTAATGTGGTCGCCATATTTTATAGTCCATTATCAAATAGGTTTTTTAGAGGTCTGTGGCGAATATATCTAACAAGCTTATTGAGCAATGCTCACTGGCGTTTTTTCTTGTAGCTCATCAAAGCTAACACCTTCTGCCAGCTCAACTAGCTTTAGACCATTGTCAGTGACGTCTAGTACAGCAAGTTCGGTAATAATCCGATCAACCACCCCTTTGCCCGTCAATGGTAGCTCGCAATTGGCCAGGATTTTTGGCTCGCCGTGTTTATTGACTTGCTCCATGAGTACAATCACGCGCTGCACGCCAGCGACTAGATCCATGGCACCGCCCATGCCTTTGACCATTTTTTTGGGAATCATCCAGTTGGCCAAATCACCTTTTTCTGACACTTCCATCGCACCCAATATTGCAAGATTAACATGACCGCCGCGAATCATCGCAAACGACTCTGAGCTACTAAAATAACTGGCACCCGCTTCGGCAGTGACGGTTTGTTTACCCGCATTAATCAAATCTGCATCGACATTTTCTGCCGTTGGAAACTCGCCGATACCTAATAGACCATTTTCAGACTGTAGCCAAACATCGACATCTTTAGGGATATAGTTTGCGACCAGGGTTGGTAGTCCAATGCCTAAGTTGACATAATAGCCGTCTTGTAGCTCTTGTGCGGCACGCTGTGCCATCTGCTCTCTTGTCCATGCCATGATAACTTCCTTATTTTTATAACGACCCCAAAAAATATGATGAGCGGTGTGAAACTCGCTTAGTCTACTAAATGTAGCACTTTCACTCGTTTTCCTTGCCACTCAAATTTTTAGGAATAGTATTACAATATTCTATTATTAATTTAACACTTTAAAAAATTCTATAAAGCCTTTAACTAAGCGCCTTCGACTGCTTTGGTCGTGGTTTTTTCAATACGCTTTTCAGGATTGCTATTCAAGACGATACGCTGCACAAAGATACCCGGCAGGTGCACATCATCAGGATCAAACGTGCCCGTCTCTACGATTTCTTCGACTTCAACAATGGTAATTTTTCCTGCCATGGCGCAATCTGGATTGAAGTTACGCGCCGTCTTGTTAAAAATTAAATTGCCCGCTTTGTCCGCTTTTTGCGCTTTGATTAATGACACATCAGCGCGCAATGAATGCTCAAGTATATAAGTACGACCATCAAAATCACGGGTTTCTTTGCCTTCAGCGACCAGTGTACCAACGCCAGTTGCGGTATAGAAAGCAGGAATACCAGCACCACCCGAACGTAGTTTTTCCGCTAACGTCCCTTGCGGCGTTAACTCAACTTCTAACTCGCCTGCCAAGTATTGACGCTCAAATTCTTTATTTTCACCGACATAGGATGAAATCATTTTTTTAATCTGGCGAGTTTGTAATAGCAACCCTAAGCCAAAATCATCAACGCCTGCGTTATTACTGATGCAAGTTAACCCTTTGACACCACTATCACGCAATGCGGCGATTAACGCTTCAGGAATACCGCACAGACCAAAACCACCGATAGCGAGCGTTTGTCCATCGCTGACGATACCTTTTAGCGCTTCTTCGGCACTGCTATATACTTTTGATTGACTCATGCTTATCTCCTTGCAAGTCTATTTTTTGTTATTAACTTCTATCATCAATGATTATGAGTGGGTGATATCACTCAATATTTCCATATTTATATTAATACAATTTCTATCGATATATCATAATTAAAAATCTTGTGCTAACTTACCATATTATTCTCGTAGCGAGAAGAGAATAACCATAGGAATATACAAGCCAGCGCAGTAGCGGCATATATGATGGCTCAATATCTCATTAAATCAGGATTTATGTTTAATAAAATATCAAATATTGCCTATTTTAAGTAATTTTATTGACCAATATCACTATGCTCTGCATACTCGCTGATTGAACTTTGCCAAGGAGGGCGATCATGTTTAGTACCTTTGCTATTGTCATTACTTTATTATTATTGATGTTTTTTGCTTATCGCGGTTATTCCGTGCTCATATTAGCACCGATTATGGCGACATTAGCCGTACTATTATCAGGTGATTTTTTAAGCACGATTCCGGCCTATACCGATGTGTTTATGGGCGCATTGAGTGGATTTTTACTTAAGTTTTTTCCTATATTCTTGCTGGGTGCACTATTTGGGCGTTTGATGGCAGACTCTGGTGCGGCGACCGCGATTGCCAAAACTGTGGTCGAAAAGCTTGGTGCCAGCAAAGCCATCTTAGCGGTTATCTTAGTTTGTGCCATTTTAACCTATGGTGGCGTCTCGTTATTTGTGGTGGCATTTGCTATTTACCCCATCGCCAAAGACTTGTTTAAAGCCGCTGATATTCCTAAGCGCTTGATTCCGGCAGCGATTGCCTTAGGCTCATTCACCTTTACCATGACGGCATTGCCAGGTACGCCTGCCATACAAAACGCCATTCCGATTCCTTACTATAATACCAACGTTTTTGCCGCGCCTATCTTGGGTATTATCGGCGGTACCATCATGTTTATTTGTGGTTGGTTATGGCTTCAATCACGCGCCAGAAAAGCCAATGCAGCAGGCGAAGGCTATGGTCAGCATGACGAAGAGGATGTGGGCGGCGTTGGCGCGGCCAAAAAAGAGACTGATGTATTAAATACGCATCACACCTCATTTACTATTGCTATGATTCCACTGGTGTTGGTCATTGGCTTAAATGCTCTATTAACTTACGCTGTCTTTCCATCAGTGGATTTTAGCGGCTTACAAGCTCAGTTTCCTGATCTAAATATCGCAGGCTCACTGGGTTTATGGTCAATTATCATCTCGTTAGTCGTGGCTTGTGCGGTGTTAATTTTGCTACGTATCGGTCATTGGAATAATCTGCAAAAAACCATTAACCGTGGTACTTATGATTCGATGTTGCCAATTTTTAATACCGCCTCAGAAGTTGGTTACGGCGCGGTTATCGCCTCATTAGCAGGCTTCCTTATCATTCGTGATAGTATCTTAAATCTAACGCCTGACAACCCTTTAATCTCAGAAGCGGTGGCGATGACTACACTGGCTGGTATTACTGGCTCATCGTCTGGCGGTTTAAGTATTGCCTTATCGACGTTGGGTGAAGACTATTTAAGAATGGCGGTCGCAGCGGGTATTGACCCAGAGCTCATGCACCGTGTTGCCGTGATGGCAGCGGGTGGTTTGGATACGTTACCGCATAGTGGTGCGGTCATCACCTTACTTGCGATTTGTGGTTTGACCCATAAGCAGTCCTATCTAAACGTCGCCATGGTAACGATGGTGATTCCACTTATTGCTGTGGTCGCCGTTATCATTTTAGGGACGATATTTGGCTCGTTCTAATGTTCTGGAATGAGGCATTTATTAAACCTTAAAGATAATTAAATGTAACGATTATTGCTTGATACCAAAGAGCCCACTGAGCGATTGCTTGGTGGGTTTTTTATGCATGCTTTCTCATTACTACCTCTAAATACAACCGACTATTTATCTCTCATAATTGATTGACACTCTATATACCGTATAGAGTTAATCGCTTTATTAGCGACTATATTAATTACTCAGGTAATGTCACAAATTTGGCCGAATTACGGTATCATAGGCACACTTTTTTAAATTTTTATTTGCTTAATACGTTTTAGCATTGATAGTTTGATATTAGTAGTATCGCGTCTAATAGCCCAAAATCGCTTAAGACGTTTGATAACCAACCCGTTTATATAAAAATATAGGTGATAAAAGTGCGTGAGATTCTAGTAACCAGTGCTCTTCCTTATGCCAATGGCGATCTTCATTTAGGCCATCTTTTAGAACATGTACAGACTGACGTTTGGGTGCGTGCGATGAAAGCACAAGGTCATCAAGTCACCTATGTCTGTGCCGATGATGCTCATGGTACTGGTATCATGTTAAAAGCTGAAGAAAATGGCGTAACTCCAGAAGAGCAAATTGCCGCAGTGAAAGCCTCACATGAAGCGGACTTTGCTAAGTTTTTGATTAACTTTGACAATTACCACAGCACCCACTCAGAAGAAAATAAGCATTTCTCTGAGCTGATTTATCGTCGCTTGAATGATGCTGGGCATATCAGTACAAAAGATGTCGAACAATTATTTGACCCTGAAAAACAGTTGTTTTTAGCCGATCGTTTTGTCAAGGGTACTTGCCCTGAGTGCGCAGCGCCCGACCAATACGGCGATAACTGTGAAGTTTGCGGTACGACCTATGATGCAACGGATCTTAAAGACCCGCATTCAACGTTATCAGATGCCACGCCTATTCTAAAAACCTCCAAGCATTACTTCTTTAATTTGCCTGAATTTGAGCAATTCTTAAAGGATTGGACGCGTAGTGACAATCGCTTGCAAACATCGGTTGCCAATAAACTACAAGAATGGTTTGAAGCAGGTCTGGCAACGTGGGACATTTCCCGTGATGCACCGTACTTTGGTTTTCAGATTCCAGATACCCCAAGCGATGAGCCAGACAAATATTTCTATGTTTGGCTAGATGCGCCGGTCGGTTACATGGCGAGCTTCAAAAACCTCTGCGATAAGCGCGCAGGTACAGACGAGGCGCTTGATTTCGATCGTTATTGGATGCAAGAAAACGAGCATAAAACCGAGGTGTATCACTTCATCGGTAAGGACATCGTTTATTTCCATGCGCTATTTTGGCCTGCCATGCTAGCCGGTAGTGAGTTCCGTACACCAACGGGTGTTTTTGCTCACGGCTTCTTGATGGTCAATGGCGAAAAAATGAGTAAATCACGCGGTACTTTTATTAAAGCCGAAACGTATGCTGATCACTTACATCCTGAATACTTGCGTTATTATTTTGCTAGTAAACTGTCTGATAAAGTCGAGGATATCAACCTTGATTTAGAAGATTTCATGCAAAAGGTCAACTCTGATCTAGTCGGTAAAGTGGTCAATATCGCCAGTCGCAGCGCTGGATTTTTGGTGAAGAAATATGACGGCATGCTAACAGAGATCTGCGCTGAGCCAAGTTTATTAGAAGATATTACCAAAACGGGCGATGAGATTGCTGCCGCTTATGAGAACCGTGAGTTTTCGCGTGCCATGCGTTTGATTATGCAATGTGCTGATAAAGCCAATGAATATATCGATGAGAAAAAACCATGGGCGCTTGCTAAGGTAGAAGGCGCGGAGCAAGAAGTTCAAGATGTTTGCTCGGTCGCGATTAATATCTTCCGTCAATTAATGGTTTATCTTGCACCAGTATTGCCTGAGCTGACGGCCAATGCCAAAGAATTCTTAAATGTTGACGATTTAAGCTTTGCTAGCCGTAATGAGTGGCTACTGGGTCATAAAATCAATAAGTTCAAACCTTTGATGCAGCGTATCGAAGAAAAAGACGTTGCCGCGATGGTTGAGGCGTCAAAAGAGTCTTTGGCTCAAGCTGCCACTCCAGTGGCTAGCGAAGCCGTTGCTAAAAAAGATAACAAGCCAGCAAAAAAAGCTGGTACTGATATAGATGCTGAGACAAATACTGAGCAAACTGACTATATCGGTATCGAAGACTTTGCCAAAGTTGAGATGAAAGTCGCTCACGTTTTAGCCTGCAACCATGTCGAGGGCGCAGATAAGCTTTTACAATTTACCTTGGACGTTGGCGAAGACAAACCACGCAATGTGTTTAGCGGTATCCGTAAGTTCTATGAGCCTGAGCAATTGCTAGATAAAAAGGTGATTTGCGTGACCAATCTTGCCCCGCGTAAGATGAAGTTTGGTGTCTCAGAAGGTATGGTGCTATCAACTGGCAATCCAGAAACCCAGCTGACGGTAATTACTTTACCTGACAACTGCGTGATTGGCGATGTCCTTGCTTAATAGTTAGGCTTACTCAACAAACAAAAAAGATGTCCAGCTGGGCATCTTTTTTATTGTCCCAAAACTATCACTGGTCAATCGCCAAAATCAGTGCTTATATAGAGAATAATATCGATGAACATTAACTCAGCACGTTCTTTATAGAGGTAATGACAAACGCGTTTTAATTTCTTATTGCCATAAGTTACATTACTGTCATAATATGGACGTAATGATCAATGGATTGATTACTTTGATGTTAGCCCGTTATCTCAGCATGCACATAACATTGACTCGGGTAACCTGCACTCTCTAACCTATGAGCCCCAATAAAATGACCTTTGCTACTACTTTACGCTTCAGCCTATTCGGTGCTGCTATGAGCGCCGCGCTTGGATTAATTGGCTGCTCAAACACGACCGACACTGCTGCAACGACAGATACAAGTGCCGCCGCAGATTCTGACAAGCCTGCCAAGACATTAGCCATCACTCAAATCGTCGAACATCCTTCGTTAGATGCGATGCGCCGCGGCATTATTGATGAGTTGGCAGATAATGGCTATGTTGAAGGCCAAAATCTAACCATTAATTTCCAAAGTGCTCAAGGCAATACAGCGACAGCAGGTCAGATTGCGAAGCAGTTTGCAGGAGACAACCCAGATGCCATCGTGGCAATCTCGACGCCATCAGCTCAGTCTATCGTTGCGTCAACTAAGACGGTTCCGGTTATTTATACGGCTATCTCAGACCCTGTAGCGGCAAAGCTCATTAACGAGAACAATACGCCTATCCAATCTAATGTGACAGGACTGTCTAGTGAGCTACCTATCGAGCCACAACTAGACAATATTCAAAAAATTGTACCTAATGCAAAAACCATTGGCTATGTTTATAGTCCAGGTGAAGTCAATTCGGTGGTGGTACTCAATCAACTTAAAAAAGCTGCGCCTGCACGTGGGCTTAAGATATTAGACGTAACCGCCAATCGCCCGACGGATGTGGCCATGGCGACTCGTAGCCTTGCTGGTCGTGTTGATGTGATTTATACCTCACTAGATAACAATGTGGTATCCGCCTTTGAAGCGATGGCAGGTGCTGCCAATGAGCTTGATATTCCTGTCATTGCCTCGGACGAGTTTAGTGTGCGACGTGGTGCAACTGCGGCACTTGGTGTCAATGATTATGACTTTGGTCGTACCACAGGCAAAATGGTGTATCGTGTGTTAAATGGCGAAGCAGTTAGCAGCGTCAAGCCTGAAGTGATGAATACCTTAACCTTATATGCAAGCCCGAAACATGCTGCTGAGCAAGGCGTCAGCCTGACTGATGAGCTGCTAAAAAATGCCATTAATGTCGACAAACAAGCGCAGAGCGCGGATAAATAATACGGATAAATAATACGGATAAATAGTGCTGACAAGTAGCACTGACAAATAACATTTAGCCTTCTATACAGATAACTGCTTTACCCTTTATCCATCTATACCTTTTATCTATAAATTAAATAATGTACGGACACATTATTATTTTCAGGAGTGAGACCCATGTTGTATCAAAATCGTTTTGGTCATTTTAACTTTAGTAAAGCACTATTATTAGGTGGTGTTTGTACGGCCATCTTAACTGGCTGTAATCAATCAGCACAAGATACCAGCACCACTGATACAGCTGCTACTGGCGATGCAGCCACAGCGATGAAGACCGTCGCTATTACGGCTATCGTCGAACATCCAGCGCTTGATGACGTCCGTAAGGGCGTTATCGACGAGCTTAATGAAGCAGGCTTTAAAGATGGTGAAAACTTAACGGTTAATTTCCAAAGCGCACAGGGGAACACTGCTACTGCTGGACAGATTGCTAAGCAATTCGTCGCAGACAATTCAGACGTTATCGTTGCGATTGGTACACCATCAGCGCAGTCAGTAGCTGCTGCTACTAGCAGTATCCCTTTAGTATTCTCAGCAGTCACTGACCCAGTTGCCGCCAAACTAGTGACAAAACTAGATGGCTCTGGCACCAATGTCACTGGCGGCTCTGATGCACTGCCTTATGAGCCACAAATTGAGCTGATGCGTCAAATCATTCCTAGTCTAAAAAATGTCGGCTATGTTTATAGCCCAGGCGAAGTCAATTCAACGATTATCTTGAAAAACTTAAAAGAAAAACTGACACCACTAGGTATCAATGTACTCGAAGCGCCTGCCCAGCGCAGTACTGATATTGCGATGGCAGCACGTAGCCTCGAAGGTAAGGTCGATATGATCTATACCTCAACCGATAATAACGTCGTATCGGCTTACGAATCACTATATCAAGTCGCTAAAGAGAGCAAAATTCCACTGATTGCGTCTGACACTAGCTCAGTTGAGCGTGGTGCCGTTGCTGCATTGGGCGTGAATTACTACGAGCTTGGTCGCGAAACAGGCAAAATCGTGGTACGTATTTTAAATGGTGAAAAAGCAGGTGCTATTCCTGTCTACACCCCGCAAATGTTGGATCTATACGTTAGTCCAAAGCATGCCAAAGAAGAAGGTATTACTTTGTCACAAGCGGTTATCGATAAAGCAAAAGAAGTGGTAGAATAACGCACTTTTATAGCTAGCTCATTACAGCTATCATAAGGTAGATACCGAGTTTGATGGATTTGGTGTCAGCCGTCATCTACCTTTATGCGATGAGGCTAAATGTTTAACATCAGAAACCCAGCTATGAATCAGTAGGCTGGGCTTCTTATTTAAACCACATTGATTAAATATAAAGTATTTGCATCGTTTCTAAATTTGCCCTTTTTTTAATCAAAGCTTTGAACCTAGGTAGCTTATGATAGCTGTTGATCGTGACATGTTTTGGTTTACCCTAACCGCAGATTGTTTAATCTGTTAAATTCACCGCTTAGTCGTTTAGCTAAAATTGACGTATAGATGAGACAGCGCTGATCTATATCACGCACTCATTCTATAAATCGATATTAGAACGTTAGTTGCTAAACGCTTGGTTATGACTTACTGATCTCTTATGTCTTTAATTGCTTTTTTTGGTGCACTTGAAAGCGGTCTGATTTATGGCCTAGTAGCACTTGGTGTGCTGATCTCATTTCGCACCCTCGACTTCCCCGACTTGACCGCTGACGGTAGTTTTCCACTAGGGGGCGCTGTCGCCGGTATTTCTATCATCGCTGGTCTCAACCCATGGCTTGCCTGTGCTTTTGGTATGTTGGCAGGTTCCGTCGCTGGTATTGTTACGGCATGGCTACACGTCAAGCTTGGCATCCTGCAACTACTTGCCAGTATCTTGGTAATGGTCGCACTATACTCTATCAATTTACGGATTATGGGTGCGCCGAACTTGCCATTATTGGGTGAAACCACGGTCTTTAGCACCTTGGTCACGGATGGCAACGGGTATTGGATGCGCTGTCTAATTATTGGTGTCGTGGTGATAGCTGCCATGTTATTTTTAAACTGGTTCTATAGTACTGAAACGGGTC
This sequence comes from Psychrobacter sp. TWR1-1-1, assembly GCF_049895865.1. Classification (NCBI taxonomy): domain Bacteria; kingdom Pseudomonadati; phylum Pseudomonadota; class Gammaproteobacteria; order Moraxellales; family Moraxellaceae; genus Psychrobacter; species Psychrobacter sp. TWR1-1-1. The sequence continues at coordinate 110,126 of NZ_JAFCTE010000008.1, forward strand.
TTTCGATGCGGGCGACGGGTTCCAACCTCCGCATGGCACAGGCGCAAGGCATCAATACCTCATGGATGACCATCATTGGTATGGCGATTTCTAACGGTTTGATTGCTCTAGCAGGTGCATTGTTTGTGCAGACCCAAGGTGGCGCAGATATCTCGATTGGTATTGGTACCATTGTCATCGGTTTAGCAGCGGTCATCATTGGTGAAACCATCATTCCTGCCAAGCGTATTTGGCTGATTACCTTTGCCGTGGTTGTCGGTGCGGTGCTGTACAAGCTATTTATTCAGGTGGCGCTATCGAGCGATACGCTACGTAGTATTGGTTTTGGTCCGCAAGATTTGAACTTGATTACAGCGCTACTCGTCGTATTTGCCTTGGTCTTGCCCAAAGCTAAAAATAAATTTTTAAGTCGTAAAGTTCGGGCTTAATGTCAATGTGCAACCATAAGGAATAATTATTATGATGCAAGCTACAGATTTGCGGTTGACCTTTAATCCTGGAACGCCCATTGAAAACCCTGCCCTACGCGGTATCAATCTCAACATCGCTGATGGTGAATTTGTCACTGTCATCGGTACCAATGGCGCGGGTAAATCAACCTTTTTAAATGCGGTCAGTGGTACCACGCGCGTCGATAGCGGTTCAATCTTATTAAATGGTATCGATGTCACCAAAAAGACCGCGCACCAACGCGCCCATTGGGTGGCTCGTGTCTTCCAAGATCCGATGGCGGGGACTTGTGAAGCATTAACCATCGAAGAAAATATGGCGCTGGCTTATAAGCGCGGCGGCAAACGTGGTTTGAGCTTTGCACTCAACCAAAATAACCGTGATTTATTTCGCGAAAAATTATCAGTATTAAAATTGGGGCTAGAAAATCGTCTGACCGACCGTATGGGTCTGTTATCCGGTGGTCAACGTCAAGCTGTTAGCCTATTGATGGCTTCACTGCAACCTTCCAAAATTTTATTGCTTGATGAGCACACTGCTGCCCTCGACCCTAAGACTGCTGCTTTCGTTTTAGAATTGACCGATAAGATTGTGACGGACAATCAGCTCACGACTATGATGGTCACGCACTCAATGCAGCAGGCATTGGCGCATGGCACCAGAACGGTGATGTTACATCAAGGACAAGTAGTATTAGATGTGGCTGGCGATAAACGTCAAGGCATGACTGTACATGACTTACTTGATATGTTTGAGCAAACTCGCGGCGAAAAAGTCGAAGACGATAGCTTGATATTGAGTTAAATAACTTAGCAAAATTCTTCAAATCTTGAAAAAATATAACGTCTGTTTAATATCAGGCGTTTTTTTATGACTGCTTTAATTGGTACGACTGTCTTAATTTTTAAGCATCAAGCAATACTAATTTTTGAATCAACTCACTGACATGTTGTGACTGCATTTTTTTCATCACTTGTGAACGATGCACCTCTACCGTACGGACGGAAACGTCTAAATGATCAGCGATATTTTTATTCAAATTACCTTCTAACAATTCATTGGCAACCTGCTTTTCTTTATCGGTCAGCTGCGCATAGAGCTTTTTAATATCATAAAGCGTGGCGCGTTTTAGAGTGAGGTTTTGCGCACATGCAAGCGCTTCTTGTAGCCGGCGGCTATTAATCGGTTTTTCTAGATAATCAGCCGCACCTTGCTTCATCATATTGACAGCATCAGCAATCTCGCCATTTCCCGTTAGCGCTATCAATGCCATAGGGCTGTCCTGTTGACTAAGGTGCACTTGTAGCGCTTGACCACTCATCTCTGGCATCATCAAATCACTCACAATCACTGCTGGACGATAGATATTAACTTGTTGCAAAAACGTCAGTGCACTTGCCCACACTTGGGTCGATAGCCCTAAGCTGCTAATCAAAAAATCACAGGACATGCGCACACTTTCTTCGTCATCAATGATATGAATGATAAGCGATTCTGGCGTAATGCCTGATGAATCGTCAGACAGATGACTGCTTTTATCTTGCCAGCACGTAGACTCATTTGAGAGTTGATTAGACGTCATATGTGACCTTATGGCTAAATACATTATTGATATTCATTAGAGTTTTTCATTATTATTCGCTAAAGATAATGGCAGATAAAAAGATATTTGTGCGCCCACCGTGTTTGACAGCTGATAGTTAGTATTGGTTTGTAGCAGCTGGATTTTACCATTTAAGCTACGTTTAAAGCGGCGCTGCTCACTGCTCATTACTTGGTAAACTTGCTCAATTTCATGCTCGGTGTCAATATTATTTAGCTGCATCATACCGCCCAATGACTTGCATAAGCGCTGACATATCATCAGTCCTAATCCTAGACCGTCTGCTTTCGTTGATTGAGTAGCATACTGACTAGGTAGGTTCTCTGGTAGGTACTGCCCCTGCAACTGGGCTTTATCAAAGCCGCCAGCATCATCGCTTAGATGCAATACCAACCATTGCTTGCCATCGTTTTCTTCTGCCTGACAGCGTAGCATGATATTGGTCGCCCCTTGCTGCACAGCATTGGTCATGCTATTTATCAGTAACTGATCTAATAGTAAATTTGGCAAGGTTAAATGCTGATAATCACTTGCCAGCCAAAAATTGACACCCACTGCTTGCTCACCCAATAATAAAATGCACTGTTGATAGATAGCTGCGATATCGACACGAGTTTCCTTCGCTTGCGACCGTCCAGCCCAGCGGCGAATATTAGTCACTACAGCAGCGACGCGTTCTGTTTCATTGACAATCTGCTGCAGAGCATTCTCTCTCGCTGCATTATCAGGTGACGCTGCCTCGACCGTCTTTTTGGATGACTGCGCTTGTTGACTACGTATCAATAACCCTTGCGCATAATTTTGAATGGTTGCCAGCGGCTGATTTATTTCATGAGCGATAGCACCGCTCATCTCACCGATGACCGCAAAGCGCTCTGATTGGTGTAACTGCTGATCATAATCACGGATTAGCCTATTTTGCTGCACTATCTTTTTTTGCCGCCGCCATGCCAGCCAGCTCATCCAAGCATAATTTACTGTCGATATCAGGATAACCAAAATAATCACAGCCATCCACAATCGATGCGCCTTTATCCAGTCGATCATATGCGCGCTCAGCTGCTTTTGGGCGGGATGGCGATTCATCTCATAAAGGATGCGCTCAGCATCGCTACTTGATTCTGCTGGCAACCAGCGCTGCTCTAATTGACGCTTGCCAAATAAATGTTGATTGATCTGGCGCACCAAAGCATCTGGCGCTTGCTCGGTCGCTGCCAATGTCCAATTTGGGTATATTTTCGTTGAAGAGTGGCAGCTGGATACAGTGGCGACTGAATGAATGAGACGGTATTGCTTGTCATTGATTTGACCGCGCCTTGCCATCTCCTCCATCAAACAAAGCGGTGTAATGGCAGCGTCTACCTTGCCGCTAGCCAAGGCATGCAAAGTGCGCTCTATCGGATAACCGACAAACTGTGTTTGATAGTGACTTGGCATAATGCCATTTTGCTGTAATAAATGCGCGCCCAACAAATAACCGCCAAATGCGTCAGTGTCGACGGCAGCAATATGCCGTTGCTCCAAATCCTGCAAACGATAAATATCACTGTCGGCAGCGACCCATAAAGCGCTGGCGACCTCTTCCATCGCACTCGGCTGTTTTAATGGCGTATATTCATTTAGCTTATTAAATTCATTGGCGAGGGTGACTGTCGTCGATAGCTGATTTTGCGATTGTTGCCCATTAACACCCTCAGCATCAAATCCTTGATTGCTAAAAATTTTATCACGAGAACTTTTATCACGAGGACTTCTATCACGAGCGTTTTGCGCATTATTATTTAATTGAGCCGTCTCTGTTTGTAAGGTAGCCAGCCAGCGCCATCTGATGGTATTCATTTTTATAAACTGTACTTGTGGGCCAAGCACTAGCGCAAACTGCTGTGCCTCTATTTGCTGTTGCCAATTCTCCAGCGCCAAAGGTACCAATATCACGGTGTCATCTGATAACTGATCATTGAGCTCGTCAAGCCACGGCTGCCAGCGATTTTGTGCGGCTGTCTCGCCTTGCGGTGCCAGCACACCCAAATAGTAGGTCTGGGCGGTGGCATTAGATAGCGGCAACCAAGCAACCGATGCCACAACGATAATAAAACAAGCCTTTAAAATAGCCCAAATTTTAGACTTTTTATGCATACACCTAGCCTTATATTTGACCTACCAAACGTACATTATAAGCAAAAACCTTAATTATAATGTGGTTTTCCACAATATCACAATATTACCCGCTACCCTATACTAGATGACAGTCGTGTAACTTTTAATTCGCTGAGCTTAAATCACAAATATTCGATTTCAATTTTGATTTCAATAAGAATGATTAATACACCTCATGAAATATGGGTGATGAATTATAAGCTTAGTAAAAATATCTTATGGAGGGCGGGCTTATGAAAAAATGGCCACTGATTATAATAATAGCAGCCATCATCGGGCTGGTGGTTGCCTTTATTATTGGGCAATTACTGCCAAATATGCGCACCAACAGTAGCGATATCGAGGTCAATATCACTGATCCTGCTCTCATCAAGCAGGGCGAATATATCGCGCGCACTGCTGACTGTGTCGCGTGTCATACCACGCTCGATGGCGAGACTTATGCAGGCGGTCTGCCTATGCTAACGCCACTTGGGGCAATTTACTCGACCAATATCACACCCGATAAAGAAACTGGCATCGGCAACTATAGTTTCGACGACTTTAAAAACGCCGTTAAGCATGGGGTACGCAGTGATAATAAAGCCTTATACCCTGCTATGCCGTATCCTTCTTACCAGCTCATGCCTGACGAAGACTTAGCCGCGATGTACGCCTTCTTTATGTCCGATATCAAAGCCGTCAAGCAAGCCAATCTAAAAAGCGAGCTACCTCCCGTAGCAAACTGGCGCTGGCCATTGACATACTGGCAGGTCTTATTTGATCGCAAGCGTGACTTTGTCCCTGAGACAGACGACGCCCTATTGACTCGTGGTCAATACTTAGTCGAAGGTCCTGGGCACTGCGGCTCTTGTCATACTGGGCGCGGTATTGGCTTTCAAGAAATCGCTCTAAGTAATGCAGATTCTAACAAGTATTTGAGCGGTGCCATCATCGATGGTTGGCGCGCCAAAAGTATCCGCAGTGAGCATCGCGGACTTGGCACTTGGACGGTCGCAGAATTAAATGACTTCTTCAAAACTGGGCGTACTGATACCACTGCTGCCTTTGGTGCCATGGCCGAAGTGGTTGAGCATAGCACCCAATATATGACCGACTATGACATCAACGCCATGTCATCCTATCTAAAAACATTAACGCCCGCACCAAACAAAGAAGCCACACTGCCTGCGAAAAAAGACCTCACTACGCAAAAATTACTAGATGGTGACTATGATTCGCGCGGTTCGATTTTGTACGCCGAATATTGCCAAATTTGTCACCGTGTCGATGGTAAAGGAGTTGCGCGTATTTTCCCAGCGCTTGATGGCAATAGTGCGGTTTATTCTAACAATGCCGATTCGGTACTACAGATTACCTTAAGCGGTGGTCGTATGCCTGAAACCCCACATGACCGTATGGCATTTACTATGCCTGAATTCAGCAATCTTAGCGATGCAGATGTGGCAGAAGTGGTCAATTATGTCCGCAATAGCTGGACCAATCAAGCGCCTGAAATCGATGTCGATGATGTGGTAAAAATGCGGGCTTTCCTCGCCAAAAAACCAAAAACCAGTACGGATATTGCCCCAGACTTAAGTATTGATGCGCAAACAAAAGGAGCAAAATAATGAAAAAATATCCACTCAACTTGCCTACTATTGCTAGCGTTGTCTCTCAAAAAATCAATATGGGCAACTTAACCACCGCTATCCTTACTGCTTCAGCGTTTAGTATCGCCGCTATCAGTAGTGGTTGCTCACAGCCCGAGCCTATCGAGCAAAATGCGCCTGAGTACGGCTTAGTCACCGCTGATGATGCCAACGAAGATATCGGCACTTATGTACTGCCGCAAGATACGGCTATCTTGGATGAACCAAATGCTGATGAGATATTTTATGGTAAACGCTTATTAAACGAAACCAAGCGCTTACTGCCAGAGCATGTGGGCGCGCAGATGAACTGTAACAGTTGCCATATCTCACAAGGTAAAATTCCACTTGGCGACCCGTACATCAATAGTTATAACTTCTATCCGCGCGTGATGCCACGATCTGGTAAGGAAGTTGATTTAACCAAACGTATTAATGGCTGCTTCCAGCGCTCAATGAATGGCAAACCGTTGAAACCTGAATCCCCTGAAATGCTGGCAATGTTGGCTTATATGAAGTGGCTATCGCAAAACACCCCAAAAGAGCAAAAAGTCGATATCCAAAATGCAGGTAAAGTGGATGAATCACTAATCCCAGATCCTGTCCGCGGCGAACAAATTTATAAAGCTCAATGTGCAACTTGTCATGGTGATAATGGCGAAGGCATCAAAGACAGTCGCGGTGATATCGTATTCCCGCCACTATGGGGCGATGAATCCTTTAACATCGGTGCTGGTATGGCACGTACTTACAAGGCAGCGGCCTTTGTAAAATACAACATGCCGATGGGTATTCAGACCAAAGGCTTATGGGGTCACGGAAATGTGCTGAGCGATCAAGATGCCGTCGATGTGGCGCACTTCTTTACTCATCAGCCGCGCCCTGACTTTGCTGGTAAGGTCAATGATTGGCCAAATGGTAAAAAACCTAAAGACGCGCGTTACTGATATCTTAAGAAGACGGTATTTATAAAGACTTTACTTAATAGGACTTCACTTAGCAGACATCATTCTATGCTCGCTTGTGAGTGAGCATTGACACGATAAACCTTTAAGAAAATGCATTTTTCTTAAAGGTTTTTTTGTTACCTATAGTTAATGCTTCTACAAACTTCTCGCTCGTCACTATATAGTTGCTGTATATCAAAATAGTTGCTGTATATCAAAGTCCGCTACCGCCATTTACTATGAGGTCTGTCATGCGCAAAATTCCTGTCTACTCCCACCCTGCTGCCGGTTGGCCTGCGCTGATTTCTTCTACTCGTAAGCTGATGGATTATCAGACTTTTTTACGGGGTAGCATAAGTGTGCTAAAAAGCAACCAACCTAAGGGCGGATTCGACTGTCCGGGCTGCGCTTGGCCAGATCATAAGTCACATAAAGCCATTGATGTCTGTGAAAACGGCATCAAAGTCATCGCCAGTGAGACCATGACAAAAAAAGCCGATGCGCAGTTTTTTGCGCGACATAGCGTCACCGAACTACAAGGCTGGTCGGGCTATGAGCTTGAGCATAGTGGTCGTTTATCAGAGCCTGTATATTATGATGCCGCGCAAGACCGCTACCTACCAATCTCTTGGGAAGCGGCTTATCAGTGTATCGCTGAACAGTTAGGAAAGCTTGACTCACCAGATGAGGCGCTATTTTATACCTCAGGGCGTGTCACTAACGAGCCCGCCTTTATGTATCAGCTGTTTGTGCGCTGTTTTGGCACCAATAATTTACCAGATTGCTCCAATATGTGTCACGAACCAACGTCGGTAATGCTCGGTAGACAGTTGGGTATTGGCAAAGCGACCGTGAAACTGGAAGACTTTGAGCAAGCCAAGCTGATATTGATGTTTGGACAAAATCCTGCGACCAATCATCCACGCATGCTTGAAATGCTTGCCCATGCTCACGAGCAAGGCTGTCGAATCCTCTCAATCAACCCTATGCGCGAACAAGGCTTACGTAAATTTAGAAATCCGCAAAAGCCCACGCATATGGCGGCAGGTCAAAGTGATGAGATGGTCGATGAGGTCATTCAAATTCAGATCGGCGGCGATGCAGCACTCTTAACCGGTATCGCTAAGTGGCTGACTAAAAACCATAAAATCGATCAAAGCTTTATCGATGAGCATACCTCAGGATATGAGGCACTCGACGCTTGGCTGCGCCAACAATCATGGCCGGATGTGGAACGCGGGTCTGGTATCAGTAAAGAGGAAATCATTAATATTGCAAAATTAGTAGCTGTGAGTCCTGCGACCATTTGCACCTGGGGTATGGGCATCACTCAGCACGTCCAAGGCGATGACAATGTAGCGATGATTACCAACCTATTATTATTAATGGGGATGATTGGTATTGATGGCGCAGGCGCGTCTCCCGTTCGTGGTCACTCTAACGTACAGGGCGACCGTACCATGGGCATCCATGAGCGCCCTGCACAAAAGCTACTAGACAGCCTTGAGCGTGTGTTTGAACGTCCGATGCCGCAAGAAAATGGCTTTGATGTGGTCTCTGGTGCGAAAGCATTGATTGCCGGTAAGTTAAAAGTCTTTATGAGTATGGGCGGTAATTATGCCGTGGCAGCACCTGATACCAGTGCGATTCAACACGCTTTAACCACCACTCAGCTCAATATTTTTGTCGGTACTAAACTTAATGAAACTATGCTGTATCCGGGCGCTAACAACCTTATTCTGCCTTGCTTAGGTCGTACCGAACGTATTATTACCACCAAAGGTGAGCAATTTGCCACTATCGAAGATTCCATGTGTCAGATTGTACCCACTCGAGGCAACCTGAAACCTGTCAGCGGTACGTTGAAGTCTGAAGCACAAATTGTGGCAGATATCGCCACTTATGTGCTTGGTGCTGATTCGTCCATTCCTTGGCAAGCAATGAGTGAAGACTTTGACATCGTTCGTGATTATATCGCCCAAGCGATTGACGGTTTTGAAGACTTTAATCAGCGTATTCGCGCAACCGAGCGTGGCTTTCATTTGTACCATTCTGCGCGTCATCGTGTATGGAATACTGATAGTGGCAAAGCGCAATTTGAAGTACCACAATACCCTATCACCTACGTCGCAGCACAAATGGCAGAGACCTCCTTAGCCTTTCACCATGACAAAAAACCTAATGATAATATTAATAGTACGCAAAACAATGAACAAAAGATTTGGCAATTGACCAGTGTCCGTAGCCATGACCAATTTAATACCATGATTTTCGGATTTGAAGATCGTTATCGCCAAACCAATCGCCGTGATGTGTTGTTTATGCACCCAGATGAAATGACTCGTTTGGGTTGGCAAGCAGGTGACCGAGTAATGGTATCCCGTCATGCCATCTCAAATGGTTCAAATAACACAGACGGTACCGTTCAGCCACGCGCGCTAGGGCCGTTAGTATTGACTGAGATGGATATCGCCGCTAACGCTGTCGCAACTTATTATCCTGAATGTAATGATTTATTTGATTTAGACACGCATGCACCAGACTCTCACATACCAGCGTATAAATCGACGACCGTTGTTTTGCAACGCGTTGAGGCAAATGCTGGTACGACTGATCATGCATAGTCAGCAACGGGCGGATCATTGAATGATGCATATATTTAAAAGGAACGATAACTTTGGTAATGACCATACGATATAACGAGGTATTATGATTGCCCAAAGTGATACTGAAACTGACGCAAAATATAGCGATAATTTTTCGGTAAATACCCTAACAAATAAGACATCAGAAACTCTAAAGTCATCTGCAACGCCGCTTGCACGTAATCATTGGGCGCAAAAGCATCATTATCCGACAGATAAATATAATCATAACAACATTATTGAGACCCGTGTTGCTAAGACTAATATTGCACAGACCAATATGCAGAAAATCAGTATCGACTGCCAATCAGCGAGCTTAGCAGTGGAAGCGGCAATTGCTATCGTTATCAATGGTATTCACTATGCGGTACTGATGGCAAGCCCTCACCAGCTAGAGTATTTAGCCGTCGGCTTTTTGTTTAGCGAAGGCTTAATTCAACATAGCCATGAGCTGCTTGATTGGGAAGTTACCCAACTGAGTGATATCGAAAATTATCAACAATTCACGCAAGATTCATTTATAAAGGAACGATTTATAAGAGATGCTACGGATGAAAGTTTTGAATTTGCACAAAGCTTATCGTCACTGCAAGATTATGACATTTATGTGGTGGAGCTAGTACTAAACCAGCGTTGTCATCAGCGTATCCAAGCGCAAAAACGTCAGCTAGCAGGGCGTACAGGTTGTGGTATGTGCGGCATCACAGGGCTAACACAAGCACTGCCTGACTTGAGTATCTATCGTCAAAACAGACAAAAGACAGATACACCAAGTCTTGACTGTCTATTAGCAATACGCCAGCAAGTCGATGCCATGCAGCATACGCACCAATTGACTGGTGCCGTACATGCCGCTGCGACGATGTATAATCAGCAGCTATACCTATTCGAAGATGTAGGGCGCCATAATGCGCTTGATAAGCTGATCGGTTGGCAACTGCGCCATAAAGTAGAGATTAGCTGCGTCCTTATGACCTCGCGCCTATCGATTGAACTGATACAAAAATCGATTCGTGGGCGCATCCCTTGGCTAGTCGGTATGTCTGCACCTACCAGTACCGCAGTGCGTGTCGCTGAGCGTTATGGCTTAGGATTAGCGGGTTTTTTGCGTGATAACAGAGTCACTTACTATTCGAATTATTCAGACCTATAAAATTTTATGCTCGACTCTCTCATGAAGCACACTCATTCATAAACTCTCATTTGCAGCGCTTTAATGACAGACATATAACCCTGATTTTTCGATAATAAACGGTCTCCTTTTTATCTCAAACAAGACCTTTTTAAAACACTATCTATTCCCTATCTCGTTTTATCAAACACACAACGAAATAATAAAGATATTATTTCGTTGTGTGTTTGATAATTACGATGTTTTTTGACGAACCATTCCTAATTTTAAGCTTGATAATAGCTTAATTTGACCTCTTAATACTTTGAATAAACATCAATTTATGGTCAAATAAGAAGAATTGAGTAGATAATTCGCATTTAGCTAAAAAATAACTTGTAATTTAAATTATATTTGCTAATATAGGCGTCCTTGATTGGCTGGGTGGCAGAGTGGTCATGCAGCGGACTGCAACTCCGTTAACGCCGGTTCGATTCCGACCTCAGCCTCCAATTATTTAGGTTAAAATTTTATTCATATTATATTAATTTTAGCTTGCTTTATTAATATAAATGCTTATAATAGCGACCACTATCTAACAAGTAGAAAGCTTACTTTTAGATTATACAAGTTTTGCCCGGGTGGTGAAATTGGTAGACACAAGGGATTTAAAATCCCTCGCTAGTAATAGCGTGCCGGTTCAAGTCCGGCTCCGGGTACCATTATATTAAAAGACTTCCAAGCAATTGGAAGCCTTTTTCTTATTGTGCATTTTCTCTTATTAAACTAAATTTTTTCCACTATTTAGACAATTTACTAGTAATGAACTGCTAGCTTTACTGTTAAACGTCCTTCTCACGTTTAGGGTAATAAGCTATATCAATTGTATATAATCAATAGTTAGCCACATCCTATTATCCCATTCTGAAAAGGCAAACCTTGTGTCGTAATAAAAAATAGATAGAACGATCCTAACATGATAAAAAAAGCAGCCACTTTCATAGTACTTAACGGCCTATTGGTGACACTAGCCAGCGCAAGCATTAATTTGGAATCCGTGAGCATAAATAAACACAGTGCCTGCATAAAGATAGCCTTTAATAATTGCTCATAGATTAAGGGACCGCGAGTTTGTTCAACAAACAGCAGAATCGATATATCTACGATGATCATAGTGAAAAAGGCATGTTTAACAGAGCTATTTAAATACGCATTTCCATTGTGTCGTTGGTAAACTTTGGGTCGCCTGGCTCTTCTCCTTTTTATATAACTCGTGGTAGGTTGAATAGTCATCGGGTTGGTTGCGTTAAAATACCAAATGGTTTCCCACCTTCCTTTAGTCATGTCTGGCATGATGTCTTCTGCTTGAAAATGTTGCAACTCCTGACTGGCAGGTGACCACCAATATCCTGTCTGCGGACAAGGCTGATTTGCCTCACAACGTGAAGATTCCAGTACTACACTACTGCCACCACCACTATCCGCGATACGCTCAACGAGCATCCAAGTAACAGGAGCTCTACCGACAGCGTGTGTCGTATCAGGGTCATAACCGACATTAGCTTCATTTGCTAACATGCCATCCAATAGCACTTGAGCACTGGCATCTGCTCGATTTGGTACATAAATGCCAGCGACAGGGACGACTTCATCTAACTCAACGCTATATTTAGGGTTCAAACGATAAATAGGCCACGATTCGGGTGGGTCAAGTGGTCCTCGCGATTCAGTAGTATAGCGTTCAATTAAACTACCAATTTTCCAGCCAAAATAACTGGTTATTTCTAAATTAAAAGCGCGCGTGCTTGCCTCTCTCCGCCATTTTTCATAATCAAGTTGTTGCTGCTCAGGCATCCAATCGATATCATAATCCATACTGATAGCCCGAAAATCACTCTCAACATTACCCCCATATCCTATCGCTGCTAGATCCCCTTTTAACAGCTCTTGATAACCAACATTTAAGCTGTCTAGAGTATCACGCAGATTCGGTAATACGCGCTCGCCCCAAACAATATCAGGTTGTCTGTTGATAGGGCGCGTACGGTAATCAAAGGGTAAATCGTTGACGAATAGTTCTAGAGCGTATTCAGCAGCGTCTAGCATATTCGCAAAAGCATCGCGCATCTCTTTAAAGTAAGCTGGTGAACTGTAACGTTCTAATAAGTAAATCTCTTGCGGTCTGATGATGTAGTTGTTCATTTTTAGCGGTTCTCATACTGCTTAATAGAGATTGGCTGATAAGTTTTTATCTAAGCAATCACCAGCATTACATACAGTATTGACCCAATAAACCATGTCGCATTCACAGCCATTCCTGAATACCATTTCAGCTTTACCGCTTGGTTTTGATTAGCAAAGGCTGCTTGGCGCTCTGCTGTGACAGGTAAGATGTTATATGGGTTGTTTTTTCCATCCCACATGAGCCGACGTTGCACTTCAGGATGTAGTGCTGGGTTGGCACTAGATTGATAGATATTACCCTCTGCTAGGTCTAAAAAGCTAACTGTACAGGCTCGTAACCAGCCCATGACCGTCACTTCATGGCGTAGTCCTGTTAAGCCTTTGTTTTTCTTTTCTTGTGCAATATCAGCACAGGCAAGGAGCGAGGTACTGATATCGGTGGGACAGGCATGGGCATATCGGGGATCAAGCGGTAGCTCATCTGCTGGACGCTCCATATAGGTGCGGATAAACGTCCACTGGTCATAAGGGTTGAGTTGCATGTCTTCAAAGTTAATAGATAAACTTGTCTCTCCTGTTGATTCATCGATGACGTGCAGATTCAGTACTTCATAGACTAAACCTTCATTGCGTCTCACGGAGGCTGTGATGTCTTTATAATTAATCAGATGAAAGATAGGGGCTTGCTTACGGTTATGTTCGTAGTAAGCAATCTGCTGGGTATTTTTTAGTAGTAGAATTTTATGGTATCGAGATTGTTTGATTTTAAGTTGTTTTAAAGTAAAAAATGCACCGAATGATAAGATTGATATCAGTATAATCAGCATTATTATTAATGAGAGACCAACAATATCGAAAGGACTTAAAAAAATGTAATCATATATAACTGCCAACAAGAAAAATATATTCTGCCCACCTAACCATGCACCACAATATGACGCTAAAAGCCATACATTTTGAATAGAATTAATCACTGGATGAAACAGTAGATAATCTGGATTCACCTCATGAATAAGTGTACTTATTCTATCAATACTAGCTTTTTTTTCTTGAAAATTACCAATCTCTCCCTCATAAGGGCGACTGAGTATTTTACCGACAGGAGGTATAGGAGGAACGGGTAAGATCATAGTTATACAATATGTAGTTAGCAATTTTCGCTAGCTATTATAAGCCACCACTGCCCATACAAATAAGCCAACGTTGATGAGTATGATACATACCCATCTGACATTAACCTCCCAATTTCTACCTTCAAACGCTAGTTTGGCTTCATAAGTTATGGGCTGTATTGGATACGGGTTATCTTGACCGTCCCATGTGAGTAGCTTTTGCACGTCGGGATGCAAGATGGCGCGTTTGGTACATTGGTAATGATTAGCCTGAAATAGATTACCTAAGGCTATTATTGAGCCTATTATAAAGACCATGATTTGACCACCGCCAGAATGATCACTAGGCAGTATGCTGTTTTTACGATAGATAATATCAGCACAAGCAAACAGTGATTTACTAGTGTCAGCTGGGTAAGCTTCGCAGAACTCAGGATTTATCGGTAAGTCATCGGCTTCATTTTCCATATAGGTACGGATAAATGCCCATTGTACACGCGGGTTGACTCTATAATCTTCTAGCTTTAGATGATGGGTAATATCACCTGTCTCCGGATCAGCGACATACAGATTGAGCGGTGTATAAGCTTGATTATATTTGTCTAGGTGCAGGTCTGGATGCACGTCTTTATAATCTACTATTTTAAGCTCATAAGGCTGTCTAAAACTCCATAGTGAACGGTAGTAATAAGCTATCTTTTGCTCTTTTTTTAAAAAGTAATATTGGGTGCGAATGAAGTGCTTTCTGATTAGTTGATAGAGAAATAAAATTAGTGGCGTACCAAATACAACAATCCATAAGAAGCTGAATACTATATCAAAAATACTAAATTCATCATCTATAAAGACAACCTCTCCAATATCTTGAAGAAAATAATTACCTAACCAAAATGAAGAAAAATAAACCCAGCCAATCGCAAAATAAAATACCCAAAAGTATGCGGGTAGGAATGTTAAGTAATCAGGATTGACGTCGTGAATTTCTTTGTTAAGATGTTCAATATCTTCAGTGTTCTTTAATAAGCTTTTGTCTATACTAGCGGTATAAGGACGGTCAATAGGATTGTGAAGCTCACTGATATGTTTGGCGAAGTCGTCGCGTAATTGCATGATGTTATCCTTATTGACTTGTGACGCTTGTACGTAGTTGGTAATATGGATTCATACTTGGGTTGAGCGCATACTTCACAACGGCTCTGAGTTTATCAACTTCACGACCAGCATTGGCTTGTGCTATCTCTCTCGCTTCTTGCATATCGTGTTCCTTATTGGGATCTCGCGTCCCTTCCCTATATGAGCCTAAATACTGCGCTTGAAAGTGACTGGTCTTGGGAATGTCTAATACGACCTTTAGTCCTCTTGAGGTTTCAATGACTTGGTTTTGTCGTTTAAGCGTCTCTATGCTAAAGGATTTTCTATCTAGTCCTAGCTCTCGACTGCCGATACCGATAAACTCTACGACAAGCTCACTATTATCGTTCCACTGACTTAACGTTATTTCTATTTGCCCCGATAATGTTTGTCTAAAATTATCAGTGTTTGTCGTAAATTGTGGGTTAACTTGTATTTCAGTTAAAGCTAGAGAGTAAGCGTGCATATCTTGCTCAAGGCTACTCATTGCCTGTATCTTAAAAGGGTTATTGGGATACTCGTCATTTAGCATAGCCTTATTGCCAAAGACGCCAGCATCTAGCCAATAGTGAATCGGTAGAATGTGACTTTTATCATAACTAAAAGCTACCCATTGAGCTATTAAGCTCACAGCCCACGCCACAGCCATAATGCCAATCACCCATGGCATGACAAAACCAAGCCCAATAGCTAGACCTGCCATTCCAGCCACGCCTGCTGATAACTGCGCAATACCTGTAACTTTAGCGGAAGTATTACTTTTACCGTCAATCATACGTTGCTGTGTCAGTTCTAAACTATACACCTCAAACCCAGCACCGACTGCCCCAAGCACACCGACACCGAGGCTAAGCCTTGCTATTGCAGTAGTGCTGGCACCTCGTATCTGTATACTAGCGGCAGCGACATCAAGCGCCGCCCCCGTCAATGCAAGGGAGGTACTGGCATAGCTGGTCATAAACTCGCGCGCTATTAGGTCTCCGCGAGCTGCCATAGCGTTCAAGCTACTCCTTCCCATCCATACACTACGTAACTGAAATAAACCAATCCCCGCAGATATCAGTGCTGCCTTACCTGCACTGCTACGCTCCAACTGTCGCTGTGCTCCGCTATGGCTATCGACATATTTATTTAAATCCGTTTGCGCATCGGCAAGCGATTGATTGACTGATGCTGCAGCTTGAGCAGTCGCTTTGTCTGTATATAGTGTTACCGTCATTCGGGCATTTTTATCACCGGTCGCTGCATTGTTGTAAATATCTAATGCTTGTTGATCTACGCCTAGGGAGTGCATAAAGTCTACCGCAAAAGGTACACTACTACCTGAAACCTGCTTAACCGCCCCAGTGTCGATACTTGCAGGTATGAGTTTCTTATGTGGCTTTGCGTTATTGATTCGATTATTTAAAAAACCCTCTAGCAATTTGGTCGCCTTGTCGGGACTATATTTTAAGATTTTCTGTGCCAGTCGAAACCCTGTAGATTGATTGACTGAAGCCTGTGTCCACAAGTCCATCTTGTAAAGCCAGCGGTTATTTTCCTTAATATGGCTCATGTTATTACTCATCGTCTGCACAATTTGAGCTTTGTAACTTGCCAACTCATTAAGATATTGGATTTTTTGTGCAGTCTTGGCATCTATAGCTTTTTGTTTGGCTTCATTTTTAAACGTATTGAGCCAGTTTGTTGCTGTACCAATAAAGTCACTCGCGCGCGCTAAGTTTTCATATGTTGGCGCATCTTGCATTTTTTGATTATCTTCGGGATCAAGGCCGATTAAGGCTTTAGATAGCCAATTGTCTTCAGGTGGTTTTTCTCCTGAAAGACAGGGTAATAACGTCTGCTCAAACTCTTGCTTTGCCGTCATACCCGATACTTGCTCTGGTTGATGGTCTGCCCAAATGGCATCTGGTATGCCAATGTTACTTTCATCAATACCGATACCTTGAATCGCTTCAGCAATAATTTGAGCATATCCTAAATGACTTTCTTCATCATTTTCAGGAAAGTCTTCACGCATGACAAAAGCAAACTCAGAGCGTTTAATTGCGTCTATGAATATTTGGCGCGCTGCTGCGATTGCAGCCTTATCTTTGCGGCTTTTTTTCGCAGTCGCTAAAACTGCTTTGAATTTTGATTCATTAATGTAATTATAGACATTCCTACCAACTGCTGAATTTGCTTTATAATTACGATCAAGACCTGCCCTTGAATAACCGATTTGTTCGTTAGTAGAAGATTGATTAGCAGCTTCTATGCTACTTTTAATATTATCAATAATAATGGTATTGACTTGTTCTCGAGTTTTACCTTTATTTTTTTGAGCATCATCAAGTTTTTTGAGTAGATAATTTCGCTTCTCTGCTGCTGCTACCACCTCTCCTACGGGATCAGGCAGGGCAACCATCATGGGCTTTGCTTTTTTTAAAAACTTCAATTCAGTTCTACCCAATTCGTCACTATATCCATCGTCAATACTTTTTTGAAGCGTCTCTACTCTTTCCGAAATACTTCTTTCCATACTTTTGTATAGCTGAAAAGCAGAACGTATAGCACCTTGAATGTCTTCTTTTCGATCTTTTTCATATATTGCAATTTTATCATCGATATCACCGCCCTGTTCTAACCGCTTTCGTTGATGAAAACTATTCATATAATCCAGTTCTGGTAAAAATTTAGACATATATCTAGTATTTTTATTATCAGTAAGGTCATCAACGACGAACTTTTGCATACGCTTATCGCGCAGTGCTTCATCATCAAAATATTTTTTTAATGTTGCTTTACTAAGCTTGGCATGACTGACCATCAGCCATACTATTTCACCTTGGAGCAAGGTAATATATTTACTATCTAACGTACTATGGTCTTCTTTCTCACAGAGAGCTGGCTGTACCATGTCGTCGAGAGGCTTATTATCAGGCTCATCTATATTTGTCACCTCTATCTTATTGGGATCTTCTTCATTCTTTACTGCAAAGTCATCTTCGCTATATATTTTAACACTTTTTAATGCCCCGTCTTTACCAGTAAATATCTCTTCAACTGATTTTTGTTCATCTCCATAACTATCAATATAATCATAAAAACAATAAAGGTAGGTGTGTGTAGGTAGGCTCGCAATAGCATCATGTTTAGCTGACTTTGAAGACAACCCATCCCCAAAATAACGCTTGTCATTACCGTTTACTCTATAATCATCCCGACTAAACACCACAGGTAAAATAGGTATACCTATATCTCCACATCCATAGTCACCACATCCTGTTGCTGTTACCGTGATAGTGGCTAGTTCAACTGAAAAAACATTATCAGAGGTATCATCGGCCTGTAGTACCATAGGATCTGACTTTACTGTATCTTGTGAGCTTTTATGATCACTTGTCAATCTATCCATAAAGTCCAGATTATTATCACTCATACCCCACCCCTTCTAATTGCTCTAAATCTCTAACAATATTCTTAACGGCTTGCTGCTGCGTCATTTGACGCTTGGCAATAAGTAATGCATGCGATATGACCGTCTTTAAAACATCGTCCGTTACTTTCATCTGACCCTTAAGCTGCCTCACTATCATATTCATCCACTCTGTTTGTTCTAGCAGTTGCCATTGCTGCTGACTAAATCTAAACGGTAATGGCTTTAACTGCTCTAGTGCTACTTGAATATTAGCAGCTGGATATACCTCACTTGGCATGGGTAGAGTCAATACGGTCATCTCATTATTCCAATCTACATAGTGAATATAAGGTAGTCCTAACTGGTGTATTTGTAGCTTTTGTTCAGCTGTCCAAATATAGGTTAATAGCACTAACACTCTAGGATCCCAATAGCGCAAATAACGAAACTTGTTTGTCCCCAATCCATACGCCTGTCCTATCAGATATATACTATGTTTGAGCGTGTCAGTGATCGGTTGATCAAATAGCCATAGACAGACGCTACGCGAATGCGGATAACCTGATATATCATAGGTGTTTTCATATAGTGCCAATGCCAGTAGCTGCTCAAGTAGCCGTTGCCCTTTACTACTATCGAGTGACATCTCAATAAGTGCCAAATCATCGCTAAAGCTATGATGAATGCGTTTGATACGCTCAAATGGTAAATCTATACCGCAGTCTAATAAATCAAAGACGGCTGTGCGATAAGCATTTAGATCAATAAGGACTGTCAGCCTTTGATATTGATTGTCAGAGACTGTTAGATATAAAGCCTTAAGTTGCTTTTGATAACCGTCAGTCGCTTGAATATCATCGAGAAACTCTACTTTTGGTATTAGCATACCTAGACCGCTCCACCTTTATTGCCAGCACTTTCTGTTTTAGCGACACAATCAGCAAGCTCATCTTGAGGCATCGTAATCGTTGGATTATTACCACCCCCACTCTCCCAATCCACCTTACTCGCCTTATACCCCACCTGACTTGGCGTAATAAAGGTCACATTGCCACCCGATATCTCAATGCCACTGCCCGCCGCTTTTAGGGTTAGCGTATCAGGCGCGATAATCTCGATACTGTCTCGACTGTGGATACGTAGCGTCTGCTCACTATCAAGGCGCATCTCATTCTGATGGGCTTGTATGGTCACATCGCCATGAGCCGCTGTATGAGTCTGAGCTTTGTTGGAGTAGTAATGAATATCGCCTGCCACCAGCTGATTCATTTGCGTCTGACTGTGATGATGGGTGTTGTCTGTAGCGTGGCTATGCGTATTTTGGGTACTGGTATGCTGACTATGCTGTCCGCTTAATAGTGCGAGATGACGCTGAGAGTCGATCAGCATATTGGCTTGTTGCCATTGTCCTGATTCGCTAAGACTACTATCGTTGGTGTCTTTGCTAAACTCGGCAAATGGGGTTTGCGCATCTTCTTTACTGTTACTCTTATTATTGCTACTGCCCTCTAGTCCCACTGGCTGATGGGTGTCAGCCAGCTGAGCGTAAGCTTGTTGGTGTTGGTCAGCAGTTTGTAGTTTGCTGTGGCTGTTATGGCTCATGTGAGGATTTGATGTGGGGTTTGATGCTTGGCTACTGATATGTAAGCCTGTACTGCCTTGCACATTGGCGGCGGCTTGGGTCTCGATACTGATACCTTGTCCACGGGCTTGTCCTCGGGTGTGGTCAGTATGCTGATACAGATGACCAATGGTTAGGCTGCTTTGATAGCTACTGCTATAGACATTAATCTGCGGACTGTCAGGATGAGCGTCAAACATGAGCTGGTTGTAGCCGTTAATAAGGCTGTCTTTGGTGGCGTCGCCTGTTCGACTGCTATCGATACTTTGAGTCTTGATACCGTCTATGGGATAAGCATGGCTTTGATTGATAAACCAAGCGGGACTGGTGGCATCAATCGTATCTGTATCGCTGGCAATGCTATTATGCTGAGCGTCAGAATTGCCTTGGCCGTTATGGGTGCTGCCGATTATGATGGGATGAGTAATGTCACCGCCGATGAAGTCGATGAGAACATGTTGCCCATGACGCAGAGGATGGGTCTGTCCCATGTGGTCGGCGACGAGGTGGCTGGCGATGGGTATCCAGTGTGCGCTATCGTCACCTTCGCTTTGCCAGTGATATCTGATATGGGCACGATGATTACGATCATGAGTGATGGCGCTACTATCGGTATCAATAATACTGGCACTCATCAGACCTGTGAGACTCGGATGCGGTTGTCCAAGTTTGTCCAGCTGTTCACCATAGGGGATGTGATAGTGATGCGGAAATGGTAGGTAGCAGGCGCTGATATGATGGACGTTGTCATCGTTGTCGTCATCATTATCATAGTTGGTATTTGGCTGTAAGGTAATGGGATCAAAGGGTGCTACCCCCAACCAATCTGCTGGAATATGATTATTAATATGCTGATGAATAGACACCAGACTGATCGGATCCGTTAAATAAGGGTTGCCATCGATATAGTGGCTACTTGGCAAGCTCAGATGACGGATGTTACCGGTTAGGCTACCAAGGTTGGCATGCTGCTGTGCGTTCTGCTGGTAGCGGGTGGCAAGCTTATCGAGACCTTTATCATCAAAACGGCTATGACTGTGTAAAAAGCGCTGATGCGTGCTGTTTGATGAGTCGATCGGTTGCTCGCTACTGCTACTGCCAGTATAGATACTCATCAAGCGACTGTCATAACGATGTAGGTCGCTTTGCTGAGTATGCTGAGCAATACGAGGACGAATGGCAGTAACGCGGTCTTGTCTATCAGCAAGGTTGGCAGGGTTTTGACTGAGGATGCTTTGGATATCATTGACATCAGGACGCAATTCTTCGCCATCACTAGGTAGTAGGACTAGAGTGTGTTTGTCGCTCTCATGACGGTAATAGCCTGTGATGCCATAGAGAGCAAGGTATTGGGTTAGATAAACAAGATCGGTTTGGTTGTATTGGACGCTGTGCTGTATATGATAATTGCTGTCATCACTGAGACGCTCGTCAATCTCAACGTTTATATCGTACGGGCTGATGATTTGAGTAATGAGTTCGCTTAGACTGAGATGATGATGACGGCGGTTATGGCTAGATAGGCGTAACTGACTTAAGCTAGGCTCGCAGATAATGCGATAAGCGGCCATGCCACTGTTGCTACCGAGGGCAATGACTTCGGTGATAATACCGTGGCGGGTTTGGCTTGGCAGTAGCGTATTACCCGTATGCCAATGAATCGAGAGACTTTGCCCTAGCCATTGCTTTATATCCAGTCCTGCCCGTGGATGCAGTAGAGTAATGCTAATACGGTAGCCGCAATAGAGGGCTAGCTGGCGCTCTTGATAAGACTGCGCTCGTTGATCTTGATGATAAGGGCTTGGACAAGCGTCAGGCGTTGGCATAAGCGCGGGCTTACTCCAAACGCTGTCGGGCAAAGGCATGCCAAGTAAGCTTTCAATCAAGTCAGCCTGTTGAATAAGACTGGTGGCAATATCAGGATGGGCACTACTCAGTTGCACATGCCGCTTTGTTTGGGTCCATACCATGATAAGCCCTTTTTTATCAGTCCAAAGGTGGAAAATTTAATATTGCAAGATTATAAATTGCGTGCAGATTGCCTGTTAACCAAGTATGCATTTGTCGTTGATTCAATTAATAACCATCGTCAGATGAATCACGTTTGGGCTGAATGCCAATCATGTCAGATAGCGTCGCCAGCTGGTCTTCGTTTTTGATGATATGAGTCAACCATTGGTCGAGCGGCATATCTGCCCAGTCAATAGCACGGCCAAGTAAAAACGTCACCGGACTGTGCGGCTCATTGGTCGCAAAATAATCTTGAATTTGACCTAATAATTTAAGCGCTTGCTGACGATTGCTTTGATGATCACGGTTGCTAGGATTAAAACTGGTTGAGCTAATATTCTTTGTGCTAGCTGATTGTCCATTACTATCTGATATCGTACTTTCATTGTCAGTCATACCGTCCATAGTATCTGCTACGCTTTCTTGAGCAGAAACACTACTAGTGGTATCGGAATATTCTGGTATCAACGGTCGCAAATGTTGGGTCAGGGCAACCAATAAATCCGTGACTGGTGCGAAGACTGGCGCATCCATACCCATCAAATCATTGAGCTGATCAGTCAGCGCCTGCCACTGCTCAGTAACTTTTTTAAGATTGCTCATCAGTGCTTGTTGCCAAGTCTCACTGCTGGTCTTGATAGCGTGGTTATAATCACTTAGCGTTAATTGATTGGACGATTCGTTATCGGGATTTTGCTGACGCTGCTTGTCATGATCACGAGCGGTTAGATAATAGTTATAGTTATATTTTTCTGTCTTTGTGTCAGAAAGCGATAGCTGCTTGATATCATCAGTGAGCGCCTTGACGAACCATGACAGCAGCCCTGCCCTGATATCCATGCTGTCTTCCTCGCCATCTAGCGGCGGGTACATCGTCAGCCAATACTCGTCATTGAGTGCCTGCAATAGACTTAAACCCTGACTGATACCTGATAAATGATCGGTATGACTCAAGGCATCGACATACCAAAGTGCCAGCTTCATATCTTTACTGGTATGAATCAACAAATCTGCACACTGATCCTTCACAAAGTCCCAATCAGCCACTTTTAGCTCAGTGACCCAATTGCCTTGTGCCAGTAATGGGTCATCTTCTTGACGAGCGGCCACGATGGCATCGATACGTGGATCAAATATCAGGTCCTCGCCGACCCCATGACGACTGCCATTAATTGGCGCAATCAGGGTGTCAATATTGGTTGCTAAAGAGTGATCAGTGTTCATTATAGTGACTCCTCTTTAATAGACTTTTTAATAGGTTTTTTACTGGCTGTTTTTTTCACTGTCGACTTTTTAACATCAGGCTTTTTAATGGCAGACTTTTTAGCTGAAAGGGGTTTGCTCGGTGGTTCCTTAACTTGATCCTCAACTTGATCCTCAGTTTCATCTTCGCTGTGTTGTGCCATTTGATTGAGCGCCACAACAGCATCAGTATCCAGACGATAAGCAAAATTATCGTCCTCATCAACGAATACGGTAATTTTCTTTAACACACTTTGACTGTCATCATGAGCCAGTAGCTGACCTGCCAGCTGCGGCAGCAAGGTATGGCTGATAATCGCATCGGCGTTACGTGCACCAGAATCGACCTCATGACAACGCGATAAAATCAGCTCAATCACCTCATCATCAATAACACAAGGCACATCATAATTATCATGAATACGGCCAGTGATTTTATCCAGCTTAAGACGAATAATTTCTGCGAGCGCATCATCCGTTAATGGATAATAAGGAATGACCGTTAAGCGACCCAAAAACGCGGGTTTAAAGGCTTTATACAAATGCGGATTAATGACTTGTTTTAGGCTATCACTGTCTGGCAGGCTAAAGTCAGTAACACTCGGATCTGTATTGATACATGCCTGCATAATCGCAGACGAACCAACATTACTGGTCAATAAAATAAGCGTGTTTTTGAAATCAATTAAACGCCCTTCGCTGTCTTCCATCACCCCTTTATCAAAGACCTGATAAAACAAATCCAATACGTCTGGATGGGCTTTTTCTACTTCATCAAGTAAGAGTACGCTATAAGGACGACGGCGAATCGCTTCGGTTAATACACCACCTTCACCATAGCCAACATAACCTGGAGGCGAGCCTTTTAACGAGGCAACGCTATGGGCTTCTTGATACTCTGACAGGTTAATCGTAATAAGATTGCGCTCACCACCGTACAACACCTCTGATAGTGCTAGTGCCGTTTGTGTCTTACCCACACCACTTGGCCCAACGAGCATAAACACCCCTTGCGGACGATTGGGATCATCTAAACGTGCTTTTGCCGTGTGAATACGCTTGACGATAGCCGCCACCGAGTGATCTTGACCAATGACTCGCGATTGCAAAGTATCCGCCAAACCCAAGATATGGTCTTTTTCATTGCCTGCCATATCGTTCAGTGGAATCCCTGTCCAATCTGAGATAATCTGCTTAATAACCTGTCGATCTAATACCGCATGAATCAGGCGCTGCGTCTCTTGCACCTGTTTTAGTAACTGCTCAATACTTTGATACTCAGCTTGTTTGTCTAAGCGCTCTTTTGCACTAAGCACATCAGAACCATTTGTCTTGTCATTCAACTGCTGATTTAAGGCATCAAGCTGATCATTGAGCTCGCGCTGTTCGTGCCAACGACTGGTCATGTCAGCAATGCTTTGCTGGTTGGCTTGGCGCTGCTCATCTAGTATGGCAATTTTTTGGCTGACTTTTTCTTTTTCGTCCACACCGCCGATACGCTCAAGCTGCTGACTGAGATTATTGATATGCTGCTCTAACTGCAACCCTTTGGCGTTTAATCTGTCAAGTTGATTGGGTATGGCGGTCTTGGATAAGCTCACCCGTGCCGCCGCCGTGTCTAATACACTGACCGCTTTATCAGGCAGCTGCCTATCGCTGATATAACGTGCGGATAGCTCAACCGCCGCTTGTAGCGCATCGTCATCGATTAATATGCCAAAATGATCCTGCATCTTGGCACTCAACCCACGAATCATCGCTACTGCTGTCTCGATATCAGGCTCATCGACTTTGACCACTTGAAAGCGGCGTGACAACGCTGCATCTTTTTCGAAGTATTTCTTATATTCTGACCACGTCGTCGCCGCAATGGTTCTAAGCTCACCACGAGCCAGCGCAGGCTTCAATAAATTAGCCGCATCGTTTTGACCCGCTTGCCCACCAGCACCAATCAAAGTATGCGCTTCATCAATGAATAATATAATAGGCTGTAGCGAGGCTTGTACTTCTTCAATGACTTGCTTGAGACGGTTCTCAAACTCCCCTTTGACGCTTGCCCCTGCTTGCAGCAAGCCCATGTCAAGACTACGTATCGTCACATCTTTGAGCTGATCAGGCACTTGACCGGCGACTATCTTTTGCGCCAATCCTTCTACCACTGCTGTTTTACCTACCCCTGCCTCACCCGTCAAAATAGGGTTATTTTGGCGGCGACGAATCAAAATATCGATCAACTGATGAATTTCAAACTCACGGCCAATGACAGGGTCTATTTGCTCTGAACTGGCTTTAGCAGTCAAGTCATAAGTATATTTATCCAACGCAGGGGTTGGCTTAGCTTCAGTTTGCTTAGTGTCTAAAGATTCTTGATTGTTAGTATCATTGTCTGCACTATTCGCACCATCATCAGCACCCTTATTAACGCCTTTATTACTGCTTGATCCACTGCCCTCAGTACTATCGAGACATTGACGCTCATAGTCATCTTTTAGGGTAAAGCGGTCGATATACTGTAGTGACTCAGGAAGAGTTTTAAGTAGCGACTGATAACGCTCATACGCCAATAGCACGAGCAATATATGACCAGAGCGGATTTCTAGCGGGCTATTTTTGTCATCGCTTTGATTATATTGGCTGCTTGCAAGCTCCCATGCATCCTCTAACAACGCCATCAAACCTTGACTAAACACTGGCGTTGAGCCTGTTGCCTGACCAAAGGTATTTAGCAAATCGGTGATGTCTGCTAGTAATGACTGCTGATTAATCTTATTTACTTTTAAAATTTGAGCCACATCATTGTGCGGCGTCGCAATCAGTTCGTGCAGCAGATGAACAGTGTCCACTTCACGATGTCCATTATTGATACAAAGCCTAGCTGCCTGCTGCAAACACTGTCGACAGCTTGGGCTTAAGCGAGTAATTACAGCTTTTAACTGGCTCATAAATCTTTTCCTTTAGCATTCTTATTAGACTTAATACCAAACCCAAAAAATAAGATTAGCTATGTCAAACTCGCTTAGCCTACAAGGCGTAGTACTTTCACTCGTTTTCCTTGCCACTCTAATTTCTATGAATGGTATAAAATTATTTTTATTAAACGGCAATATAAAACTGATATACAAAATTAGAGCAGCTATTGAGCATTATTAGTAAACAAGTAATTTATAGTTGATTCACTTTAAAACTGCTTATATACAACTATTAACCGTGTTTTTTTAGTAATACCTTTCTACTGAATCGGCAGCGCATAGCGAGTGTCATCATGATGCTGCGTCGCAGGCTGCGATATCAAAAACCCACCCTGACCCAAACCACCAAAATTACTTTCTGATAATGACAACGGGGTGATGTATTGCTTGTCTAACTCGAGTTGCATCTCGACCGCCAAGCAAACACCGCACCATTTACGGATAAAATCAATAATGACTTGATACATATCCCCTGCTGGTAACAGTCTTAAATAGCGTTTGGCATCCAACTGATGCAACACAATTCTAATCTTGCTATCAAACTGTACGACGCGCGCACCGCAAAACGCCGACAACCCAAGGGCAGCGTGCTGACCACCAAGTGCTGTCTGTTCACTGGCTGGTAGATCAAACCACTCCGGTACGAATTGCTCGACACTGACGGTGCTATCTAAAAAATGCGACAGTACATGTGACAACTGATCGGCTGTCAGGCGTCCTGGGGCGATCATGCCAGCATAGGCAATCAAGCTATCGATGGCGGTTAGCTTCTTCGGCTGACGCGCCAATGCCCGCAAGCTCAGTAGATAGTTGTCTTTTTTATTATTTATCTCATACTGTAATGGCAAGTTATAAAACCAACTCGCTTGCACGTACAAATCCGTCAATCGATGGTTAAATAAATCTAAAAATGCTGGTGCTGCCTTATCTTTTGCATGATTGACTCGCGAGGCTAGATGGTCGGTATACATCGCTGGCAAGGCTGACAACGGGCCAGTCAATCCGATAACTGCTGGATAAACCTCTATCTGTCTGGTATTTAATGAACTGGTTTTTACTTGATCATCCTTTACTGAACTGCCACTATCTTCCATATTGTCCTGAACAATGAGCGCCATCGACTCAATTTCTGCTTGCGGATAGGCCAATGACAACGAGGCACGATAACGTACCTCAATAGGTGCATGTCCCATACTGACTTCATGACGAACCAAACGTAGTGCTTGCAATAACTCGTAGGATTGCGGCGCCGCCATGAGATCCGTTAAATAAGAGGACTGAGACCGCTGCGTGGCTGACATCTGTATATCTCCTCTTTAGTAATGGCATCACTAATGGACACTTCAACAAAGCTATTTAAGCTGGCGTGATAGCCAAACACATGCGCCAATAAATGGGCAAACTGGCGGATACTCACTCCAGCAAAATTCTTTTGGTTGATTTGAATATTGATCAGTGTACCGCGCACAAAACCAGGCTGTGGCAAGCGCTGAATACGTCGAGCTTCGATACTGGTTTCGACAGACACAATACCTTCAACCAACAATTTGTTAGAGGCAGATTGCGTAATATCATACAGCGATAAATACTCTTTCATCAGCTCAGCATCTTGGGCGGCAAGCGATAAAAAGTTTAAGCTAATCAGCGATATCAAGCGCCAACGCTCTTCACCGGTATAGTCAAACCTTGCAGTCCGAGTTGGCTGCTTTAATAAAGACAAACTGCTAAAGCCAGTCATCCCTTCGCTAAACAAATCGCCACGGCTTTGACCGAATACCACTTGAGCCGGCAAATCTCTATTGGTACACAATAAAGACGCACTCATGCTCACCGCACCGGCTAAATCTTCGCGGTTTTTTTCTACAAACATAATCTGATATTCAAAACCCTGCTTGAACTCAGCCATATCCTTATCACGTTTGATATGGTAATAACGACCATCATCTTGCTGCTCATAATGATTGAGCGCATAAAACGGATGGTACTCGCGTTGTATTAAGCGATTGTCGCTTTGCTTCGACTCTATGACTTTATTAACCTCATAGATTTCATGTTGAAACAGCGCACGAGTATCAGGCACCAAATCGTAATAGATCGAACGATGGGTAACTTGAATGGGCTTAGCAGCCGCCTTGAATAAATTGACGACGGGCGTGCAAAACAGCTTGATACTGCTGGCACTGAGCTGCTGCAAGTTTTTTAGGCGGATGGTATTTTTTTTATCAAACTTAAAATAACAGCGAATCTCAAAGCTATTGCTATCGATCTTTAAATTTGGACAAACTTTGCCAAGATTAAGGCGCAAAAAATTGAACTTTTCAGGAAAATAAAAGTATTCTTTTAATAAGGCAGAGGCGGCATTACTCACGCGGTGACTCGGAAGAATCTGCTGCTCAGGATCGAAACCTATAATCTCAAACGGACTGCCCGTTATCTTATTGACCTGCCTACCATGCAGATGCGTTTGCTTGATATCACAGCCTAGTAAATCCCATAGACTGGCGCCCTGACTGGCATCTTCGTCTATATACAAATCTAACGAGTGGTTTAATAAGGCTTGATAGTCAAAGCTCGGATTAACACCCTTAAACTTGATACTAATACAGCCATTCAGCAGTCCATGCTGATTGTCATACACTTCTTGGCGCGTCTCAAAGTCGACGCTGTCTATCTGTAGCGGCAGCAATGTCACATCTTGGGTTGACTGAAACTGGCAAGGCGTACCATTTATTTTTTGGCTGGCGAACGCACTATTTTTAGGAACTAAGACTGCCTCGCTCATCGCATTGCCCTGTACGCCCAGATTGAACTGTGCAATAGAGACCGATGGAAAAGGTTTGAGATAATCGGGATAAACGACTTCTAATAGCGATTCGGTAAAATCAGCGTATGAATCGTCCAATTTTTTATTGATGCGCGCACTGATCAGCGAAAAAGCCTGTATCAACCGCTCTATATGCGGATCATCAACGGTATCGTGCCCCATCAACAACCGATTGGCTATTTTGGGATATTTTTTAGCAAACTCTTTTGACTGTTTATTAAACAGGCTAAGCTCATGCTCAAAGTAAGGAAGTAAACTGTCCATGACGCCTCAATATATTGATCGCTGCTAACTGTATAAATTGAGCGGTAGTAGTTATTTTATTAATTGGATAATGATTATTTTATTAAGTAACGCTGAGAGCTTGGCTCAAAGAACGCATCAAAACTGACCAGCTCTTGTGCTGGATAAACCTTTAATAACGCTTCAATAGAAAAACACAGTTGATTGACATCAACAGCGCCAATATCTAACGAGACGCGAACGTTTTTTAGTCGGGTATCTTGCTGCTCGACTGTTTGGGCGATTTGGCGACAGATATAATCACAGTCAGTAGGATTGGCACTGCTGAGTCCCACAAAATCTAATATGCCAAAATTCAATATCGATGAGCGCACATGCTGATACTTTTGCAGTCTACTAGACACCACACAGCGCGTATTTAATAAAGCTTCAAGGTCTCGTGCGACCGAAGACTTTAGCTCATCGATATTAAGACGACGAACCACGAGCTCATGCGACAAATGACGGGGCTGATCATCAAATAACTGCTCGAACAAATTTGGGCGAAACCCAATTTCTTTGTTAGAGGCGTTAGTGGCGTAATTCATTGATATAATCATTCCTATTTAACAAACAAAAAAGAAAGGCCTAGATATAAACCTTTCTTTTTCGGTACGACACAATAGATGACACCTGATACAACCTAAATTAGGCGGTATAAGTAGCAGTGTTATTGGCTAGTGACCATTTCTTAGTCACAGCACCTTTAGCACTACCATCGATATCTTGCTGGGTGTAAGTCCACTCAACAGCAGCATATTTGATACCGACTTTTTCGATTGGTACACCTTCAGAACGTACCGTTGGCTCGACACTTGCGATCAGCGCATGCTTAAGTTTTACTTCAAGATATTTAACGCGTTTGTCACCGTTGGCACGATAAAAATCAATTTGGATCTCATCAAAAGTATAACCAGCAGAACACGCTTCCCATAGTTTAGGGCTGGTCGAGTCCAAGTCTTTCATAAACGTCATGTCAGCATGCTCACAACGCTCAGAAGTATGACCACCAACGCTACTTGCTGTCGCTGATTTTGGCTGACGGATCAAGTGATCCCAAGTATTTACTTCAAGCCAACCTTTATGCTCGCTATCACGAGACTCGCCATCAATTTTATATTTACCGCGGAACTGAATATAAATATCTTTCATATCACATACCTTTTTTAAAATTTAAATTTCACGTTAGTTTTTAATAAACGATTAGCTGTTGCTAGATTGCGGCAGTTGAGTGACCAGACGCAAAGAAACAGACAATTCGTCAAGTTGAAAGTGTGGTCTCAAAAAGACCACGGACTTGTAGACACCAGGCTTACCCGGCACTTCTACAACTTGTACAGAAGCTTCGCGCAGTGGGTACTGGGCTTTTGCTTCTTGTGAGGCGCCGTCATCTAGCAAGACATAACGAGAAATCCAGTCATTTAAAAACGACTCAACATTACCAGGTGCTAAGAAGCTACCTACCTTATCGCGCATCATTGCTTTTAGGTAATGGGCAATACGTGACACCGCCATAATGTATTGGATCTGCGTCGATAGCGCAGCATTGGCATTGGCATCATCGTTTTGATAAGTTTTGGCTTTTTGCACGGATTGCGCGCCAAAAAAAGCAGCGTAATTGGTATTTTTGCAATGGACTAACGGGATAAATCCTAAGTCGCTCAACTCTTTTTCTCGGCGATCGGTGATAGAGATTTCTGTTGGACACTTAAGTGCCAAATCCCCTTCATCCGTCTTAAAGGTATGAACAGGTAACCCTTCAACCAAGCCACCACCCTCAACGCCGCGAATGGCAGCACACCAACGATAGTCAGAGAAAGCAGCCGTCAAGCGTGAAGCAAAGGCATAAGCTGCGTTCACCCATAGATAATCGTCATGATTATTACCAGAGACTTCTTCCGTAAAATTAAATCCTTCAACCACCGTGCCATCTTTAGGATCGTAAGGCAGACGACCTAAAAAGCTGGGCACGGTTAACGCAACATATCGCGCATCTTCTGACTGTCTGAACGCGCGCCAGCGGATATATTCAGCGGTTTCAAATATCTTTGACAAATCTCGCGGGCGACCAATGTCGGTAAAGGAGTCGAGACCAAACATTTCAGCGGAAGCCGCCGACACAAAAGGTGCATGAGAAGCGGCCGCAACATGAGACAATTGCTCAAGCAGATACATGTCTGAGTTTTGGCGAGTAAATTCAAAGTCACCAACGATAGCGGCATAAGGTTCACCACCGAAGCTACCGAACTCTTCTTCGTATATTTTTTTAAACAGCGTGCTTTGATCAAAATCAATTGACGATTGAAAATCTTTAGTCAGTTCGCGCTTCGTAGTATTCATCATACGAATCTTTAGCATGGATTCCGACGGAGTCTGGCTACATAAATAATGCAAGCCACGCCAGCTGGACTCTAGCTTTTGAAACTCGGGCGCGTGCATGACGGTGGTCAGCTGCTTGGAGATCAATGCGTCAATTTGGGCAATACGCGCGTCAATCGATGCAGCCAAATTATCTGACAACGTTACGGTGCCTTGCATGACTTCATTGGCAAGCTCTGCAATTTGCGACTTGGCACGATTTTTTTCGTCATCAGACTTGGCAACGTTACTTTTATTGACGATTTCTTCGAGTAAGTCGTAACTATCATTATTTAACGCATCAGGTGCTAGATTTTGCTGGGCTTGGGCACTCATCGTTTAATCCTCACCGTCGGTTTGATTTTGTTCCGCCATTTTTTTGACTTGCTCAGTATTTTTAAGCACGTCATCTAATAGGTCTTCAAGTTTTTCGTTGGCTGATATTTTGTTGCGTAAATCTGCTAAGCGATCTCGTGCTTGTACCAATTGCTTTAGTGGCTCAATTTGATCAGCAACCGCTTCAGGACGAAAATCGTTGATACTATTAAATGCCAAATCAACCGCGAATTCGCCACCTTTATCACTTAAGTCATTGCCTACTCGAAAGGTCGCACGCGGTGCTAGACCTGACATCACCTCATCAAAGGTATCCAAGTCCACTTCGACAAACTTTTTGTCCTTAAAGCGTGGTTGTTCAAGGGTGGAATCTCCTGAAAACTCTCCCAAAACGCCAACGACAAAAGGAATTTCCTTGGTTTCGATCGCATCGCCTACTTCAACGTCATAAGTCAGATGCACCCGAGGCGCACGTACTTTTGCGAGTTTCTTTTGTACACTGTCTTGCTTTGCCATAATAAGTTACCTCAGCAATGTCTAGTTTGAACGCAATATACTGAATGGATCAGTCGATTCGGCGTTACTTTTTTTGGTAGGTGAAGGTTTAGTAACAGGCTTAACTTTTGGTGGTCGTGGCGGTTTTTTTACGGCTGGTTTTTTCTTAATAGGCTTCGATGCTTTTTTTACAGACACGTGGGGCTGAGGTTTTGATTTAGTGCCTGATCTACCGCTTCTAGGCTTGACGACTGGCGCTGGTGGTTTCGGCAAAGACTCATCGTAATTGAAACCATAGATATCACCATATATTTTACTTAAAGCGTACTGATACTCCTTCAAAAACGCTGCGTCCACTTCATCAGTGAGATAATCTGATTGCAGCTGGCTTTGGGAGACGATAGCGCTGCTATTGAGTAGTATCTTTTTTAGCTTAGCAGTGCCTTGACCCAGATCAATGGCTTCACTGGCTGCGTAAACAGCATAAGCATGATAGCCATTGTTAGAATAAATCTGCGCCAAAATCTCCCATGCTAGCGAGTCATTAGGATTACGAGATACTCTTTGATTCAAATCCGTGACCAGTTGATGCAGTTGCGGTGATTTTGCATCAGCATTTTTGAGTGCCGAAAATTGATTTATGATGCTAGAACCGGGGTCTTTTTCTTGTATGACAAGCTCACTATGGGCGGTAGTCATTGCTGAACCCATGATGAACAGACCTGCCAAAAACGCTTTGGATAGCGTAAAACTGACTCTAATATTGCTTCTGATACTGGTCATTGTAAGTCGGTGCTCGCCATTATTAGTGTGAGATAAATACATGTGCCTGCTCAACATTATTTTAATTAGACGCGTTAACTAAAGTGGTGATATTGGTGAGCGTTTCATTCAGTGTTGCCTTATCACCACTATTCATCAAACTATTATCGTGATAAGCATCAATATTACTTTCCATCACTTTAACTGCTGAAAGCATGGCAAGCTGACGTGCATCAAGCCTTTCATTATCAACGCTTAGAGCCTCATTAGCTGCTCTCAATGCCCGTGCATAGCGTTTTGCGTCGTAGTTATTTTTGGCAATAGTCATCCACGCTTCACTGCTAAGTTGATTGCCGTTTGACAAATAGGCAAGCGAAGGCTCACTCAACTGCTTCACTATTGGTTTGCTGACCGTGGTTTGTACATTTTTCTGAGCAGTGGTGCCACAGCCTACTGTCAATAAAGACGCGCTAAGTAAGACTGATAGCAGACCTGCGGTGGCAAGTTTAGTACGATAAATAGGATTCATAACAACAGGATCATCACTAAAAATATAAAAGGATAGATTTTTTAAAAGAAATAAATATAACTAAAGTTCATTAATCATAAAAAATCAATGAGGTTGATTATACATATACTTGACAATATTTCAATAAACTCTATACTTTTCTTAATAAATAATTTAGTAAATCACCCATCCAAGCCATTTTCTTGGTATAAAATACGCAGTAACGGTACCCTTCTTATGCCTTCTAAGACCAATCGTCTACATAATATTACCGTTCATACTGATAATCCAACGATAAACACCTTTTACCCTGTTTCGTTTTGCGGTGCAAGCGGCATTAATCAATCTGACAATATTGACATACTAGTGTTTAGTTATAATTTTATCGAATCGAACGCTTGTTTATCATTAATCAATGCTCCGATATGCTTAACCACGTTTTCCGCTGATCGTACCGCTAGCTGTCGTACTGGGCTGATACGCGGCATCCGTTATCAGCAATCTGATGGCGCGATGCACTTTTATACTTTAGAAGTTGTTAGCCCCGATTGGCAGTTGGCACAGTCGATACATACCCGCAGTTTTATCAATCAATCGACGCTCGATATTGTTACCCTCATCCTTAGTGATTACGATTTAAATTGGCAAATATCTGAGTCTCTTTTGTCATCAGATGATGAATCATCCGCACGTTTATCGGCACCTTTATCCATGCGTATACAGTCGGATGTCAGCGACTATGAATTTGTTACTGGTCTGCTCGCTGATATTGGTATATCGACTTTATGGGTGTCAGGGAATTCCGTTGATGAGCTTGGCACGTGGTGGTTGGTTGATGGTTTAGACACAGGCGAGCTCATACCGCTGACCTATAGTTATGCTCAGTCATCCGTACAATCAGGTCAAGATAGTGTCAATACGCTACAAATGAGGTCGCAGCAACTTGGCAGTGATAGGGTAATAGTACGAGCAGATGGGTTGGCGGCAGATACCATTTATGAAGGTCAAGCAGTAGATGAGTCACTGCTTGCGATAGATGACACGACGGTATTAATTGGTGCACCCTCTCGCGTGAACAGCGAGGACGCCGCTACTTATATAGCAGAGCAATGGATATCTGCCAATCGCTGTCAGCGCGAAACTTATCAAGCGACGGGTGCCCTGCGTGGTCTGAGCGTCAGTAGTCCAGTGAGTATCAATAACCTACCCTCTATTGGTAGCTTATCCACGCATTGTATCGCGGTTACCTTAATCGGTATTGAGCCTGACAACGATAGCGTGTCATACCATCATCAAGTATTTATCAAACAGTGGTTACAGCGCACTGCTCAGCATATGCACTGTCATGCAATGAATCACAATCACTTTTCAATACCCGATCATGGCTTTGACATCGCCCGCGATACTGGGGTTTGGGTATTAGCGACATTACTTGACGCTGCTATTCCTTATTGCCCTTATCCCAGTTCTTTATCCTTTGCCAGTAGCACTTACACGGGTCTCGCCCAAGCTCGTACTGGTGACACAGGTTTATCAGCTTCCCCCAGCTATGACTCAAGTGTCAGCACTGACAATCTACAGCAAACTATTACTACGTCTGTCTGGTCAGGTATCAGCCCTCATGATGATGGCACTACCCCGCCACTGCGCTCATTGCAGCTGTCATCGGGTAGCACGCATGGTTGGCAGTTTGCGCCAAGGCTTGGGCAGTCGGTGCTGCTTAACCATTGGTACGGTGATATAGACAGTCCTGTGATTAGCAGATCGCTTTATGACGGTATCGGTATGGGCGATGTCGATGACAAAGACATCACCACTCGTGACCCTGGATTATCGAATAGACACAACTTGCAAGGCGGATCTTCTCCTCGTTGGCATGGTGGTGGTTTGGGTCATTCACAAATTAATGAAGATGATACTCATAGTGGATGGATCTCTGGTATTGCTCAATATGGGCTGACTTCTGAGTCTGAAGTGACCCTAAGCTTTGATGATACGCCCAACCAGATAGGAATGCAGTGGTCGGTGAATACAGGATCACGTGCCAATGCTGAAATACCAACCATCACTCCTAGCACCACCTTTGCCCCTGATGAGCATATCGTTGCATTGGGTACACTACGCCATCGCTTTAGTAATCATCAATCAAATGACAGTGGTCAAGGCATCAATGTTGCCACCGATCATGGGCTACAAATCACTGGTGATACGGGTGTGCTACTCTCTACCTTTGATATCAGACACAGCCAGTCAGAACATGAGTCTGCGTGGGTCAATGATGCAGGACAGCAACAGCTTAAGCTAGGCGCTGAGCTGAGTGAGACGTTAGCGGAGGCTAAGCAGGCGCATCTACAATCGACCGAAGCGCTCAGTAATGCCCGAGCGTCGATAGAAGGGTTTAAAAGTACGGCGCAAATCATTGATGAGACGCTAGATACCGAAGTACTTGGCGCAGCGGATGTACTGCTAGCAATCAAAGATAGTATCTTAGCGTCAGCAAATAATACCCTATGGACGGCTAAGACTATCGTTAGGCAATCAGGCAGTACCCAGTCGGATGTGGTAGCAGGCAATTATACGCTGACGGCCAATACGATTGATTCGCTCTCAGGGGTTGGCGGTCAAGTCGATCTATCAGGCTTACATATCAGCGCCAATAGAGAGCCAATTGGTATTCAGGCACAGGGCGGTGAGTTGCAATTGCACAGCCAGCGAGGTATGACGATTGGTAGTGAGTCGGGACAGGTGAATGTGTCGAGTCCGAAGCGGATTAAGCTGCAAACGTCAGCTGGGGCTTCTATTACCATCGATGACAGTGGTATTAAGCTGGTGTGTCCGGGGACGATTAAGATCAAAGCGGTGAAGAAGGGTTTGGTGGGTGGGGCAAGAGCTAATTATTCATTACCGATGATGCCTGAAACTGTTCCACTGTTTAGTAATAAGCTAGATGTTTATGATTTGTTTTATCAGCACAATTTTGAAGATATCGAGTTCCAGATGCTACGACCTGATGGGCAACTGATAGAAGGTGTATTAGATGAGCATGGACGTACCGCACGCGTTATTAGTGATAAAGAAGAAGAGGTTGAAGCCTATGTGGGCTTTAGAGATACCGACTGGGGCGTATCGTATATTTCTGAAGAGGAAGATGTGAATGATTTAGCTTTAGAGCAGGCTGACGACCTAGACTTAAACAAAGTCTTTGAAGCAATTGTAAAAGAGGAAGGCTTCTACAATCACATGTATCTTGATAGCGCCGAACCTAAAAGCCTTGTAACCGTAGGCTATGGCAAAATGCTGTCGTCTGCGGATGAAGCGACAAAATATCCTTTTTATATCGGAAATGTATCAGCAACCGATGTTCAAATAAAACAAGCGTGGCGTATAGTTTACAATTCGGCTCACGGTAGAAACAATAGTCGAGCATCTTATTTTGAATCTTTGACAACAATTCGTATGACAGAAGAAGATGCAAAAGCAATAACACTCGCTCATATTCAGGGTAATCTCGATTCTGCTCGAGAAGCATTTTCAGAGTTTGATAATTATCCAGTCCCAGCTCAAGAAGCTATTTTAGATATGGCTTATAACTTAGGGATATCTAGCACAGGTATTTCGAAATTTCCTAGTTTTAATAGACATCTTAAGAATAAAGATTTCGCATCTGCTGCTACTGAATCAAATAGACCACAACTTCGTAATTCTAGAAATGTGCACGTAAGAGAGCTTTTATTGCTAGCCGATCAACAACAGAAATTGAGACAGTAAATGAAACCTTTTTTAATTTTGGTTGCCTCATCGTTTGTACTAGCTTTTGGATCAGGATGTATGAAAATACAACCTGATAGTATTGAGCCTATTCCTAATACTTTTACAAGCATAGAAGATTCTTTGTCTTCAAATTTAGATAGTGGCAATTCAATCGAAAACACTCCTATTTATAATATTAATGAACTTACTGCAGGATTCATAAAACCAATAAAAAAAGATAATAAATTAACTTTTATTGACAAGTTCATTGATGGCAAATTCAAAGATATTGATTATTTAGACCGAAAGATTGAAATCAGCAATTGTAACGATCTAATAACCTATGATCTAAGAGAGACATCAAACATTGCAAATAGTGATCGAAATATATTATTAACAAGAAAAAGAGCTTGTATTCTAATCAAAGATATCACTAATGACTCAAATATTATTGCATTGAATGACAAATATAAAAATAGCAAATTTATACCTATAACAGATAAGCATTTAAAAAAAATAGTAGATAGTATTCCTTCTAGAATTTCTGAAAATCGAAACGTCGACTGTTCTATTGATCAGTACGACAATGTTGCTTGTGTGGACGAATACGAGCCTAAAGAGTATTCCATGTATATTAATCAAGTAGCTATTCATAATAATAAAAACTACTACTTCATCACGGTCAATACCTCAGTACCAACTTACTATTACTTGACAACCATTGACGGTGATAAAGTAGATAGTCAGTGGATTTACTATTAATAATCTGATAGTAGTGCTACTGATTTAAAAAATTTATCCACTATAGATTTACTAATTAATTTTCTATAAAGAACTCGCAGGAGTCTAATGCGTGAGTAATACTAAAATTATAAAATTCAGAATAAAGTTTGTAGATTTGTATAAAGTGCCACTGGAAGACTTGTACCATATAGTAACGATAAATGGACGAACCGCTTGTTCAGGAACGTCTATAGCTGGAGGATATACGGTATGGATAACCAGACCAGCAGGTACACTCGTTAATGTATCTATAAAAGATCCTCGTAATGGTTCAATGGTAAGTATCATAAAAGACCTTATCGTACCTATTAGGGAAATGACATTCGAAGCGCAAGCTCCTTTTGCAAAGCACAAATTTAAACTTAAAATGTTCGAAGGGTCTGCAGGAGACTATTTAAGAAAAACTCACGAAGTTGAAGCTGAAGAAACTTTATCCTCTATTGCCAAAATATATGGAGTAAAGTGGCAGCAAATAGCCCAACTTAATAATTTAAAAGAGCCTTACAAAATACGACCAAAGGACTTTTTAAAATTACCACCCACAAAAGCAAGGCAAAAAACCTCCACAGATTCAAGTCCCCAAAATAGTTCTAAAGATGGTGACTTATCACTAAAAAATGAACATACCGTAGGAAAAAATGAAACCCTTTCAGGTATATCAGCAAGAAGTGGGGTATCGGTTGCAGATTTAAAACGACTCAATGGCATAACAGACCCTAAGAAACTAAAATCTGGGCAGACGATTAAGCTGCGTGATATTAGTTCAGCCCGCCCTTCTACTGCTGAACCGACAGCGAAGCCCTCGACTCCTCCAAATTCATCTAGTAACTCTAATTCTAATAGCCCTAATAATGAAGAAAAAGGACTGATCGATAGAGCGCAAGAAGCCCTTAAAGAAGCAGCTGACAGTCTTAAAGAAGGGTTTGAAGATTTCAATGATGCCGTTAGTGGTACTAAAGAGGGAGAATCAGCAGATAGTCCTCGTTCTTTTCCAAGTAAGCCCACCCAAAGAAAGAACAATGAAGAATCAGATAACTCTGACTCTGCTAATTCATCACAATCTAAGCAACCATCAAATCCTATTAAAACACAAGCAAGTGAAGATAGAGGTCAGACTGGAACGCCGAAGGTTGATGTGACCACGGATGGTTGCCCAAGATGTCAAACACTGACTCTTGATGAGCTGCATTTTATATTTTCACAGGACCCTGATACAGCGAAAAAATTAAAGATATGTATTGATGCCTTTAATAGTGTAAATTCAAATTTTCTGATGGATGAACCGCCCCGGGATTGTCGGAGACCTAATATTCTGAGAGAATACGACAATGAAAAGACAAACCTATACTCCTGAGATTAAAGAACGCGCCGTTCGCATGCTGATTGAAGCGGCAGG